>NZ_ACQA01000001.1:340833-681666 GCF_000182645.1 Brucella intermedia LMG 3301 | reverse complement strand
CAACAGATTGCAGCGGAGGCTTTAAAGAAACGATAAAGCGGGAGCGCCCAAAGCGGATAAGTGACATGCCGGGTCTGCTTTTCTGTCTATGGTAAACAGAGAGTAGCAATCGGCGAGACGCCATTGCTGGCCGATGCAATTTTAACGTTCAGACCGAACGGTTACGGAATCTTTTCGAATTCATCGGACATTGACGGCGACACATCGCAACCGAAGCAAGGCAATGATCCGTTTTCTCATCAAATCCGCATTCTGGCTGACGCTGGCATTCCTCGTGATGCCACGCATCTTCCCCGCGGATAAGCAGAACACCCCGCAGGAAAAGCCCGCCATGACGGGCACCAGGCGGGAGCCGGATTCCATCGACCAGCTTCTCGCCAACGGCAAAACCGCCGTGGAACTGGGCAAGCTTTGCATCGACAATCCTTCCTTCTGCCAGAACGGAACGTCGCTTGTGTCCAGCGCCGGAAGCGGCCTTCTGGAAGGAAGCCGGGTTGCGCTCGAATACCTGAGCGACCGCTTCGGCACCAAGCCGCAACCGCCGGCGAAAGCGGAACCGGCGGCATCCCCAGCCGTGCAGGGGGCAACCGGCATTCCCATCCCGACACCGCGGGAAGAAGCCCTTCGCGCACTGGATCGCCGCTCGACCGGCGCGATTAGGCGTTAGAGCGGGATTTTTTCAAGTTGAAACGTCATCATGGTTCAAGCTTTTATTGGAGCATGAATCCGAAAACCGGTTGCCACTTTTCGGATTCATGCTCTGGTTTTCCGTGACCTCGCGGCGTTTCATCACTATATAAGCGGCAAGAAATTTTTTCAGGCGAGTACCATGACCACGACCATCGATAGCATCATGTCCGATTTCGAATTTCTCGACGATTGGGAAGACCGCTATCGCTATGTCATCGATCTCGGCAAGGAACTGCCGCCCTATCCCGACGATGCGCGCGATGC
The DNA here is from genome assembly GCF_000182645.1 of Brucella intermedia LMG 3301. Taxonomy (NCBI): domain Bacteria; kingdom Pseudomonadati; phylum Pseudomonadota; class Alphaproteobacteria; order Hyphomicrobiales; family Brucellaceae; genus Brucella; species Brucella intermedia. Next base: position 680,712 of record NZ_ACQA01000001.1, on the reverse strand, counting down.
CGTGCACAAGGTGCAGGGCTGTGTCAGCCAGGTCTGGCTGAAGACGCTGCCGCAAGGCGGCAACGATCCGGTCATGGAGTTTCTGGGCGATTCCGATGCGCATATCGTGCGCGGTCTGGTGGCCATCGTGCTGGCGCTTTATTCGGGCCGCAAGGCGTCGGAAATCCTGACGATTGAGCCGGAAGCCATTCTGAAAAAGCTCGGCCTCGATGAACATCTGACGCCGCAACGCTCCAACGGCCTGCGCGCCATGGTGGCGCGCATACGGCGTGAGGCAGAGCTGGCGAAAGAATCAGCGTAAAAGTTTCTCAACCGACAAGGCAGCCGCCAGCAGTCTTTTGTCGTTGCCGCCGCGTGCGGTGAGCATGAAGCCGGTCGGCAGGGTCATGCCCGGCATCGGCACGGTGATGCTGCACAGGTCGAACTGGTTTCCAACCTGCGTATCACGCAGCAGAAGCCCTTCCACACGGTCATATTCGGCCTCATCATTGCTGACCGAAGCAATCGTCGGGGCAACGATCGGCGTGGCGGGTGTCACGAACATGTCGAACTCGCTCAGGCGTTCGTCCATTTCCCGCACCAGCGCCGCGCGCGTTTCCATAATGCCGCGATAGGTTTCCATCGGCACCTTGACGCGCACGGCGAGCGGACGCTTCACGCGAAGATCGACATTGGCATCGGGATCGCCAAGCCAGGTCGATGCGTGGACATGGCTTGCCTCGATCCCGGCAATGGAGCCGACGCGGGTTGCCTCACGCAGACGCTGGATCAGGTCATCGACCCCCAGATCGGCAATGACAGCACCCGCCTTTTCAAGAAGCGCGACCGTTGCCTCGAAGTGCTTCACCACGTCCGGCTCCATATCGGCCAGAAGATAGCCCTTGGGCAGCGCGATGCGCAGGCCCTTCAGCGACAGGGCTTCAGGCAGGACCGGCGTTTCGCCCGCCATGATCGCGTCGGTCAGAATGGCGTCGGCGACGGTTCTGGTCAGCGGACCAACGGAATCGAGCGATGGCGCCAGCGGAAAAGCACCGTCGAGCGGAATGCGCCGCGCCGTCGGCTTGAAGCCGACAAGGCCGTTCAGGGCCGCCGGTATGCGCACCGACCCGCCCGTGTCCGAGCCGATGGCGATTTCGCTGGTGCCTTCCGCCGCCGAAACGGCAGCGCCCGATGACGAACCGCCCGGAATGCGCGTGGGATCAATGGCGTTGCCCGGCTCGCCATAATGCGGATTGAGACCGACCGGCGTGAAGGCGAATTCCGTCATATGGGTCTTGCCGACGATGACCGCACCCGCCTCGCGCAGACGGCGAACAATCGCGGCATCTCTGGTCGCGGGCGCCGCGTCACGGCGAATGACCGAACCGGCCAGCGTCGGTTCTCCGGCAATGTCGAAGAGATCCTTGATCGAAACGATGCGCCCGTCGAGGGGGCCGACAGCGCCTCCGTCGCGCAGACGCGCATCGGCGGCATCCGCCTCGGCACGCGCCTGCCGTGCATAAATCTTGCTGAAAACGCGCTCGTTGCCTGCCCGCGCTTCCAGCCGCGACAGGATGCTTTCCAGCCGATCCCGTACCGAATTCATGTGATTTCTCCCACTTCCCCATCAGGCCTGTCAGGCTTGTTTGGGACACAGGCGATAGACCCGCCCCAGTGGAGTGTCAATCCGGGAGATTGCTTCACTTGTTCAGCGGCTGCATCCGGGGACGATAGTCGTCGGCTCCCCAATGCAGGACAGCGCCGCCGCCGCGTTCTTTTTCGAGTTGCGGATTATAGTGCCGGTGGAGCGCGGCCAGGCCGACCTTGAGCAGCATCTTGGCCGAACGCGCGGGCCATTGCCGCTCGCGCTCCACGGTTTCAAGACCTTTCAGGAAGCAGCAGACGTCGACCAGAACGCCGTTCAATTCCGGCCCTACCGCTTCCAGCGCCCGCTCGACCCGGATGCGGCTGGCAAGCGCAATATCCGTCAGTTCGGCCATGCCGCCCGGCCCGCCCGACCCACTCGCCCTGCTTCTGACGCTTTTGTCCCAACGCATCGTGATGGAAGGCATCAGCGAGCCGCGCGTGAAGTCGGCGCGCAATCTTTCACCTGCAAGAAACTCGTTCTGCGAAATAAACGAAGAACCGCTTGCGGTTTTGCGCCGGTAAAGCATGGCAAGCGGCGACTCTTCAGGGTTGATTTCAACCTTCTCGCCCTGCTCATACTCGACGGTCAGCGTGGCTCTTGCCGGGCTAGGCAGCGGCTTGCCCCTCTGCTTCAGGCATCTGTTACCGTGCGGCGCCAGAACAAGCCGTTCATCCTCCCAGCGCAGCAACCCCTTCCGATGCATGGATTCCAGTTCGGCGCGGGAAGCGGCGATGGTTCCGCGATCCGCCGCCAGCAATACATGCGTCGCGCGGACCGAATCCTGAACCTCGCAGGCTCCGCCTTTCAGAAAGCGCATGATCCTCGCTTCGGACACTGACAGTTGGGTGGTCATGCCGCCATCCTCCACTCCACAAAAGCACTGTGCGCAATGCGCTCGAAGGTCGAGACGATTGCATCGAATTCGGTATCGTCGCGCATGTCTTCCACCAGATGGCAGGCATGCATTACCGTGGTGCGGTCCCGTGCAAAGCCCGCGGCCACATCCCGCATGGCCAGCCCGAAAGCCGTGTGCGCGACATACATGCCGATCTGCCGGACCCGCGCGACCTCCCGCCTGCAACGCAATGGGGACCGCAATTCGGTGCCGGAAACCCCGAACATGGCCACAAGCAAATCGATCAGTGCGTCGCACAGCGCCACATTCCGCCGTTGCCGCAACCGGTCGGCGCAGCCCTCCTCCATTGTGAGGCTCAGGTTCCGACCATGCCTTGCTGCCAGCAGCTTCAATGCTTCGAAAGCTTCCGCCCGCGTGTGAATGACATCCGATAGTTCCAAAGACATTCATCTTCCCTCGCCAGAATAGGAATATCTTCTTATACGGAGAAAAATGCAAGAGTGGATAAGTTTTGTAGAATGGATTGTGTTTCGCGGTTAATTTCGACACTTCTAAGATAGGCTAAGGCCTTGTAAGCGTGGAATTAACGGGACCCAAAGGGGTGCGGCTACTCGCTATTTTACAGAAAACTGCGCCAAAATCTAGGAATATTATCCAACGGCATCTCACGAGGTTCATGCTCGTTCACACCGAGAAATGAGGATTGTGACGATGGATGCGGATATCAGACACGCCCGCAAATTATTCCTTGCCCGAAAAAAAGAGAATCAACTGACGGCGATGCAACGCATCGCCTTGCAGATCATCGCCGGGATCGATCTGGATGAAGTTCTCAAGGCGCCGCAGGAAGAAAAGGAACGGACCAAGCGGCGCCTGACGCGCCTTATGGAAAGGGAGCGCCTGAAAGGAATGTGCGGTCACTGGAGTTATGACCTGAACCGACACATCGCATTGAAACAGGCTTTCGACCGGATCGGCTGACGGGGCCAGCATTTCGGAAATGGCACCCCAAGCAAAATGGCCGCTATCGTCGAGCTTGCGCTTTACGATAACGGCCATTTCAACAAACGCTCAAGAATAGATGTGGCAAAGCGCAGTGCGCTCGAAAGTCAGAGCGCTCAAGCTTCCTTCGGCTTGCGGCCGAGGCCCATCTTCTTCGCAAGACGCGAACGGGCAGCAGCGTAGTTGGGGGCGACCATCGGATAGTTCGGGTCGAGATCCCACTTTTCGCGGTACTGTTCCGGCGTCATGTTGTAATGGGTCATGAGGTGACGCTTCAGCGACTTGAACTTCTTGCCGTCTTCGAGGCAGATGATGTAGTCGTCATGAACCGACTTCTTCGGGTTGACGGCAGGCTTCGGCTTCTCAACGACGACAGGCGCTTCTTCGCGTTCGACGTGACGCTTGAACGCGGCATGTACTTCGGCGATCAGCAGCGGCAACTCGCCAGCGCGAATCGAATTATTGCCGACATATGCAGCTACAACATCTGCAGTAAGGCTCAGAAGCAGTTCTGCGCTCTCGTCGTGCGTGTCCAGATTTTCCATCAGATTTCCTTTTTTACTTCTTATTGTTGCGCAATCGACGACTGGAGATCCCCGCCTGCCATCGCCGTTACGTATTCCAACTCTGCCCCATCCATTCCCGACTGCGAATATCAGTTGATAATGTCATTTGCAATAGAATTGTCAAACCACATTACATTAATACCAAGTCTTTCTTCTTGAATCGTCAAATACAAAAATTCGGATCGCAACCGCGCCAACATATGGAAACTTTGAATCACAATGTGTTGGCGTTGCCGCCCCTGTCATTTATTACAGGATATGGGTGGAGCCGCAGTTCACTGCGTTGCTTCCTTTAATTTGCCGAGCTATCGTTAGCAATAGTTTTCTCCCTCAAGTTTTCTTGTACGCGACTCAAGACTAACTGCCTTCCGTAACGTAGCTTTTGGGCGCAGAATCGGGCCTCAAAATGGCATTGTTCAAATATATTTCCACGGATTGAACTCGCTTTCGCCTTTTCAGCCGACTATATAAATATCACCGTCACCCGCTCTTGGTCTGATTCCAACATTTGCCTCCCCTGGTTCAAGCGCTGAGCAAATGTTGGTATTCAAAAGACCGTCAGGAAGTATATGTATCTGGTGGATTTTTCGAATTTGACGTTCGAAACAGCATCTATGTCAGCCGGGATTCATCCTCAAAATCAATCCACTAGAAGGCACTACTTACCTGCCTTGCAGCAAATCGAAACAGTATTCATTGGAATTGTGGATGTCTCAGAGCTTCTTGCAAATTCAACCGCCGCACGCAACCAAACATCCGGTTAATGACACCCGTCACGGGATCACCCGCACCGACGATTATGCCTGGCTGCGCGCAGATAACTGGCAGGATGTATTCAAGGACCCCTCGGTTCTCTCCTCCGAAATCCGCGCGCATCTGGAGGCGGAAAACGCTTATCAGGCAGCGCTGATGAAGGACACGGAAGCGCTGCAGAAAAGCCTGTTTGCCGAAATGCGCGCGCGCATCAAGGAAGACGACTCGTCCGTTCCTTCCAAGGATGGTCCCTATGCCTATGGCGTGTCCTATCGCACCGGCGGTGAACAGCCCTATTTCATCCGCACGCCGCGCGATGGCGGCGCTGAGACCATCCTTCTCGACGGTGACGTGGAGGGCAAGGACAAGGCATATTTCCGCCTCGCTTCCGCCGATCACGCGCCGGATCACAAGCTTTTGATCTGGGGCTATGACGACAAGGGATCGGAATTCTACAAGCTCAAGGTCCGCGACCTGTCTTCGATGAAGGACCTTGAGGACATCGTCACCGACACGAATGGCGGCGGCGCGTGGGATGCACAAAGCGAGGGCTTCTTCTATACGCGCCTTGATGAAAACCATCGGCCATCCAAGGTCTTCTATCATAGGATCGGCACGGCGCAGTCGGATGACCGGCTGATCTATGAGGAGAAAGACCCCGGCTTTTTCCTCGGGGTCGGCGGTTCGGCGCTGGACGACTATATCTTCATCGATATTCATGACCATGAAACATCGGAATGCTGGCTCCTTCCCGCCAGCGACCCGGCGGCCAAGCCGCAGCTCGTCATGAAGCGCAAGACCGGCACGGAATACGACATCGCGCCGGGCGGCGATGTGTTCTACATCCTGACCAATGCCGACGGCGCCAAGGATTTCAAGATCTGCCAGGCGCCCGCCAGCGCCCCGCAGCCGGAAAACTGGGTCGAGGTGGTGGCGGAAAAGCCGGGACGGCTGATCCTGTCGCATTCGGCCTACAAGCATCACCTTGTCTGGATGGAACGCGATAACGGCCTGCCGCGCATCGTGATCCGCGACCGCGAAACCGGCGAGGAACATGCCATTGCCTTTGACGAGGAAGCCTATTCGCTCGGCCTTCATGGCAGCGCCGAATATGATACGGATTTAATCCGCTTCTCCTATTCGTCCATGACGACGCCGGAACAGCTTTTCGACTACAATATGCGGACGCGCGAGCGCAAGCTGTTGAAGACGCAGGAAGTTCCGTCCGGCCACAATGCGCAGGACTACGTCACGCGCCGCGTGTTCGCCAGGGCATCGGATGGCGAACTGGTGCCGGTCTCCCTGCTCTATCACAAGGACACCCGGCTCGACGGCTCCGCGCCCTGCCTGCTCTATGGCTATGGTTCCTATGGCATCACCATTCCGGCCAGCTTCAGCACCTCGCGGCTGTCGCTCGTGGATCGCGGCTTCGTCTATGCCATCGCCCATATCCGCGGCGGCAAGGACAAGGGTTTTGCCTGGTATGAAAACGGCAAGCGCGACAAAAAGGTGAACACCTTCACCGATTTCATCGCCGCCTCACGGCACCTTGTTGCCGAAGGTTTTACCAGCCATGACCGCATCGTCGCCCATGGCGGTTCGGCGGGCGGCATGCTGATGGGCGCGATTGTCAATATGGCGCCCGACGCCTTCGGCGGCATCATCGCCGAAGTGCCCTTCGTCGACGTGCTCAACACGATGCTGGACGACACATTGCCACTCACCCCGCCGGAATGGCCGGAATGGGGCAACCCGATCACATCGGAAACGGATTACCGGATCATTGCCGGCTATTCGCCCTACGATAATGTCAGCCGTCAGGGCTATCCCGCCATTCTGGCGGTGGCGGGGCTTACCGATCCGCGCGTGACTTATTGGGAACCCGCCAAATGGGTCGCCCGGCTGCGTGAACTGAAGACCGATGACCACCCTGTCCTGTTCCGCATCAACATGGATGCAGGCCATGCCGGGGCCTCGGGTCGGTTCTCGCGGCTGGAAGAAGTCGCCTACACTTACGCTTTCGCGCTCAAGGTGACAGGCAAGGCGGGCGGCACGCTCTAGGAGCCTCATCCAGAGCCGCCCTGTTCCGGCTCCCGCCAGATAGCATCGCGTCCAGTTTTCAAGGGCGCGATGCCTTCCTCTTACGCATGCCTTTTCCCGACCGGTCCCGCTTTCGGGAGGCATGCTCTGGAAGAACGCGCCATTTCCCTTATACTATTGTTCTGTAACTATTCTTTTGAAGGAGAGTTCGATGCTGCGTCAGGTCATTGCTGTCTGCCTCACTTCCGCATCGCTTGCGGTTTCCGGCCTTGTTGCGCTGCCCATGTCGGCTGAGGCTCAGGTGCGCAAGGATGTCGGTGAATTTGCCGGCCAGCGCTGCAGCGTGCCGAGAAGAGGCAGCGGCATCATCGTCGGCCAGTTCAGCGGCGTGGACGATTCACCCTTCATCACCGGCGGCGACGGGCTGGTTCCGATCGACCGTATCCGCTGCTTCAGCAGCATGTCCGAATGCAAGGGCTGGCTCTATACGATGCAGAGCAAATACACCAATGCCGGAGCCGCCACGCTGGTGCGCTGCATGAAACGCTGAACCCGGCCTTAAAAATCTGCGGTTTTCATGAAGCGCTGCGGATGGCATCCTCTCACCACTTGATGCATCGCCTTCGGGCGTCATCTTCGGTTTGGGAGGATCGGAAATGCAGCAGGCCAGCTCTGTTCCCAGTTATGTGCATGGCGCGAGCGACAAGCTTCTCATCGGCAATACGATCGGCCGGCATCTGGACCAAATCGCGGAAAAATATCCTGAACGTCCCGCAGTCGTCATCCGCCACCAGAATATCCGGCTGACCTATTCCGAACTCAGGCAGCGGACCGATGAGCTTGCCGAAGGCTTCCTCGCCATAGGGCTGCGCCCCGGCGAGCGTCTCGGCATCTGGTCGCCGAACAATCTCGAATGGATTCTCACCCAGTTCGCGAGCGCCAAGGCGGGCCTGATCCTCGTCAACATCAACCCCGCCTACCGGGCGCATGAACTGGAATATGTGCTGGGGAAAGTCGAATGCGCGGCGCTCATCCTCGCGCCGTCGCTAAAGAGCAGCAACTATATCGATATCCTGCGCAGCATCGTGCCCCAACTCGATGAGGCCCGGCCGGGGCATCTGATGTCCGGGCGGCTTCCCTCGCTGCGCTGCGTGATCCGGCTTGGTACGGAACAGACGCCGGGCATGTTGAATTTCGACGATGTGGCCCAATCCGGCGATGAAGTCACCAGGCAGGAACTGGCGCAGCTTGCGGACGAACTGCAATTCGACGATCCCATCAATATCCAGTTCACCAGCGGCACGACCGGCAGCCCGAAGGGCGCGACGCTCTCGCATCACAATATCCTCAACAACGGCTTTTTCGTTGGGGAGGCGATGCAACTTTCCGAACAGGACCGGCTCTGCATCCCGGTGCCGTTCTACCATTGCTTCGGCATGGTGCTCGGCAATCTTGCCTGCGTCACTCACGGCTCCTGCATGGTAATCCCGAATGACAGTTTCGACCCTTTCCTGACGCTGCAGACCGTCGAGGAGGAGCAATGCACCGGCCTGCATGGCGTGCCGACCATGTTCATCGCGATGCTGGATCATCCGGACTTCAGCCGCTTCGACCTTTCGAGCCTGCGCACCGGCATCATGGCCGGGTCGCCCTGCCCCATCGAAGTCATGCGGCGTGTCGTGAGCGAGATGCATCAAGGCGAAATCACCATCGCCTACGGCATGACCGAGACGAGCCCGGTCAGTTTCCAGAGTTCGACGTCCGATCCGCTGGAGCGGCGCGTTTCCACGGTCGGGCGCATTCACCCGCATCTGGAGGTGAAGATCGTGGATGCGGATGGCAAGGTCGTGCCGCGCGGCGAAAAGGGCGAATTGCTGACGCGCGGCTACAGTGTCATGCGCGGCTACTGGAACGACGCGGAAAGTTCAGCCGGCGCCATTGACGATGCGGGCTGGATGCACACGGGAGACCTCGCGACCATAGACGAGGAAGGTTATTGCAACATCGTTGGGCGCATAAAGGACCTCATCATTCGCGGCGGCGAGAATATCTACCCGCGTGAGATCGAAGAGTTCCTGTTTGCCCATCCGGCGATCAGCGACGTCCAGATATTCGGCATTCCGGACCGGAAGTTCGGCGAAATCATCTGCGCCTGGGTCAAGCTGCACAAGGACGCACAACTGTCCGAAGAGGACCTCAGCGAATATTGCCGGCAGCGGATCGCGCATTACAAGGTTCCGGCGCATATCCGCTTCGTGGATCAGTTTCCGATGACCGTGACCGGCAAAATCCAGAAATTCGTCATGCGACAGGCCATGATAGAAGAACTGGAACTGCAGGAAATTAGAACGGCGTAATTATGCCGTCGTGTCCGGAGTCATATTCTCCAGGAGCGGGATGTTTGTAAGTTGTCCCGCCGTCCCGCTCCCAGGTTTTGTCTGAATATGATCATGTCCGAAGCCGCTCCCACTTTTTCGGAACCATGTTCTAATATTTTCGCTCCCGCCGGCTTGCAAAGCGAAACCGAGAATGCATATTACGTAAACGTAAGATTTTTGGGAGAGTTTCCATGGAAGAACTGATCGCACGCATCACCTCCAAAGTTGGCATCGATGCGGCAACGGCAGAAAAGGCAGTCGGCATGATCCTCGCCTTCCTGCAGAAGGAAGGTCCGGAGGCAGAAGTCCAGAAGCTTCTCGCAGCATTTCCGGGCGCTGAAGAAGCGATTTCGCAGGTCAAGGGCGGCGGCTTCCTGTCCGGTCTGATGGGCGGCGTGATGGGTCTGGGCTCGCAGCTCATGGGCGCTGGCCTCGGCATGGGCGAGATTTCCGGCGTCGCCAAGGAGACCATCCGCTTTGCCAAGGAAAAGGCCGGCGACGAACCCGTCGATGCCGTTATCGGCGCGATCCCGGGCCTCGGCCAGTTCGTCTGACCAACCTTGCATTTTTCGATAAAGGCCCCGGTTTCCGGGGCCTTTTTGCATCATTACTCCCGGCAGAACCATCCTTCGCCGCAGGTCCCACAATCTCCACACGCCAATACAAAACAATAGTAATTAAGTCATGTTTTTCACGATAACGTGAAGCCCATGTAATAATCCCACTAAATTCTGGATGATACTTGCCGCATTGGCGATTTAACCGGTGCGATGATTGCAATGTCCCGGATTGTATCGGATATTTGAACCAAGGGACGAAATCTGTTCAATTTTTAAACGCGGAGGATCGCATGCGTTTGTTTTTCCTGACTGTCAGTTCTGCTGCTGTATTGGTCGCCGGTGTAGCTCAGGCTGACGTCACAGCCGATCGTCAGGCAATCATGAAGGACCTTGGCCGTTCTGTCGGCTCGATTGCTCCCATGGTCAAGGGCGAGAAGCCTTTCGACGCCGCCGCCGCACTTGCCGCGCTGGAAAAGATCGACGCCGACGCCAAGAAAATGGACGTGGACACGCTTTTCCCTGCGGGTTCGGATCAGGGCGACACGGAAGCCTCACCAAAAATCTGGGAAAACAAGGACGATTTCGTCAAGCACGTTGAAAAATTCCGCACCGACGCCGCGGCTGCATTGGCTGCCAAGCCGCAGGATCTGGATGCGCTGAAGTCCGCCTTCCAGCAGGTTGCAGCCAATTGCGGTTCCTGCCATCAGGTCTATCGCGTCAAGAAGAACTGATCTTCACGGTTGACACCGCGCGCACCGGACGGAAACATTCGGTGCGCAAAAGCATTTCCAGCAGAGCGCGGTGCTGCTCCGGCGCCTTCGCGCATTGAGGCTGGCGTGCTGAATGACAGCCATAAGAGCGGTCCGCAATCGTCGGAACCGCCAGACGGGAACGGATGAAATGGTCCGAAAACTGGCATATGTCGCAGGCGCCGTGGTCGTCCTTGGAGCCGCAGCTTTCTGGATTCTGACCACGCCGCAGAAGGTGAGCCAAACCGTTCTGGATGCGATGGAACCGGGCGATCCGGTCAAGGGCGAACAGGTTTTCTGGGCGGGCGGCTGCGCCTCCTGCCACGCGGCCCCCGGTGCAACCGGCGATGCGCGCAAGGTTCTGGCGGGCGGGCACGAACTGGTTTCGGATTTCGGGACGTTCATCGCGCCCAATATCTCCCCGTCCGAGCAGGGGATCGGCACCTGGACGATCCATGATTTCGCCAATGCGATGCTGAAAGGCGTCGGCAAGCAGAACGAACATCTTTATCCGTCCTTCCCCTACACATCCTATACCAGAATGCAGCCGCAGGACGTGGCCGATCTCTTCGCCTTCATGAAAACGCTGCCGCCGTCCGACAATGCAACGGCGCCGCACAGGCTTTCTTTCCCGTTCAATATCCGGCGCGGGCTGGGCCTCTGGAAACAGCTTTACCTGTCAGACCAGCCCGTGGTGGAAATCGCAAATGCCTCCGATCAGGTGAAGCGCGGCCAGTATCTGACCGAGGCCCTTGGCCATTGTGGTGAATGCCACACGCCGCGCAATGTCATCGGAGGGCTGGACAAGGGCCAGTGGCTCGCAGGGGCATTATCGCCCGAGACCGGCAGCGACGGGAAAAGAGGCGTTGTGCCGAACATCACGCCGGGCGAAGCAGGCATTGGCGGCTGGAGCGAGAAAGACATCGCCTATGCGCTGCAGAGCGGCTTCACCCCGGATTTCGATTCGCTCGGCGGATCGATGACCGATGTGGTTGCGAACATGGCCCATCTCGCCGAGGCGGATCGCAATGCCATTGCCGCCTATCTGAAAGCCATTCCGGCGCATCCGAACGGCTATCCGGCCCGCTGAGGTCCAATTGCAAGCTGCGCCCGTCAGTTCGTTCAGGGCTTTTCCTTGTCGTGACGACAAGCGGTGTTTATATGCTTGAGCTCGTTTCGATCTGATTGAATCAGATCGAAACGAACTCTAAACTCTTTTATTGAAAGCATAATCTTATCGATCCTCGTTTCACTCCGATCGGATTATGCTCTAAAGTGAGTTGAACAGAGGGAGCAAGCCGCCTGATGACTGCCGAAGACGCTATTTTTCTTGGCGCGAGCCGCAAGCCAGACGACTCTTACCAGCAGCCGGAATATCTAGCGCTGAAATACGGCAACCGTCACGGCCTCGTCACCGGCGCTACCGGCACCGGCAAAACGGTCACGCTGCAGGTTCTGGCCGAAAGCTTTTCGGCGGCAGGCGTGCCCGTTTTCTGCGCCGACATCAAGGGCGACCTTTCCGGCATCGGCGCGGTCGGCGTTCAAAATGACGGGCTCCTCAAGCGTGCGGCGGAGATCAAGCTCGACCCGTATGAAATGCGCGCAGCCCCTGTAATCTTCTGGGATATTTTCGGCGAACAGGGTCATCCTGTCCGCGCAACCATTTCCGAAATGGGACCGCTGCTGCTGTCTCGCCTGATGAACCTGACCGACGCGCAGGAAGGCGTGCTGAACATCGCTTTCCGTCTGGCGGACGAAGAAGGCCTGTTGCTTGTGGACCTCAAGGACCTGCAGGCGATCCTTGCCGAGATGGCGGAGCGCTCGGCAGAGCTTTCCGGAAAGTACGGCAATGTGAACAAGACCTCGGTCGGCGCGATCCAGCGTTCGCTTCTGGTTCTCGACCAGCAGGGCGGCTCGAAATTCTTCGGGGAACCGGCGCTCAAGATTTCGGACCTGATGCGCACCACCACCGACGGGCGCGGCGTGGTGAGCGTGCTCGCCGCCGACAAGCTGATGATGAGCCCGCGGCTTTATTCCACCTTCCTGCTCTGGCTGATGTCGGAACTGTTCGAGGAGTTGCCCGAAATCGGCGATCCCGACAAGCCGAGGCTGGTCTTCTTCTTCGATGAAGCCCACCTTCTGTTCGACGAAGCGCCCAAGGCGCTGATCGATCGCGTGGAGCAGGTCGTGCGCCTGATCCGTTCCAAGGGCGTCGGCGTCTATTTCGTGACGCAGAACCCGCTCGACGTGCCGGAAACCGTCCTGGCGCAGCTTGGCAATCGCGTGCAGCACGCGCTTCGCGCCTATACGCCGCGCGAGACCAATGCCGTGAAGACCGCAGCAGACACGTTCCGCCCGAACCCGGATTTCAACACATTTCAGGCGATCACCAATCTTGCCACGGGTGAAGCGCTGGTTTCCACCTTGCAGGAAAAAGGCGTGCCTTCCATCGTGCAGCGCACGCTCATCCGCCCGCCCTCTTCACGCATCGGGCCGCTGACGCCGGAAGAACGTGCGAAGATCATCGCGGCGAGCCCGGTCGCCGGACAGTACGATCAGGCCGTGGATCGCGATTCCGCTTTCGAAATGCTGGCCCGCAAGGCGCAGAATGCAGCGGCAGCCCAGCAAAAGACCAAGGAAGAGGAAGAAGGCGGCAGTGGCATCTTTGGTGAGCTCGCCGGTACGGTGCTCGGCACCGGTCGCCGCTCCGGCCGCCAGACGGTGGCGGAAGCAGCCATGAAATCCGTCGTCCGCTCGGTCGGCAATTCGCTCGGGCGTGCGCTCGTGCGCGGGATCCTCGGCAGCTTCAAGAGGTAATTTAAGGCAGTAAGGCAGTAAGGCAGTAAGGCAGTAAGTGAAATAGGGCAGAAGGTTTCAGTCAAGCAAACATATTGCCGTACTGCCTTACTGCCCTATTCCCCTAACCTTACATCACCAGAATGGGTGCCTTTGCCGGAACACGATCATAGAGATCGATGATGTCCTGGTTCAGGAAGCGGACGCAGCCCGAAGAGACTGCCTTGCCGATTGACCACCATTCCGGGTTGCCGTGCAGGCGGTACAGCGTGTCCTTGCCGTCCTGGAAAATATAGAGCGCGCGGGCGCCAAGCGGGTTCTTGAGACCCGGAGCCATGCCGCCATTCTTGGCGCTGTACTGCACCAGTTCCGGCTGGCGGGCGACCATTTCATCCGGCGGAGTCCAGCGCGGCCACTGGCGCTTGTACTGGATCACGGCGCGGCCCGACCATGCAAAGCCTTCGCGGCCAATCCCGACGCCGTAGCGCATTGCCTGACCGTTTTCGAGGACCAGATAGCAGAAGCGGTTGGCCGTATCGATGACGATCGTACCCGGCAGTTCGCCGGTCGGATCCTGCACCACCTGGCGCAGGAAGCGCTTGTCCATCTTCTGGATCGGGATTGCCGGAAGCATGAAGCCGCCATCTTCAACGGCGGCGTACATCTGCGCCCAGCCGCCATAGGATGAATCGACATTGGCCTGCGGGGTGCGGTTAATCGGGTTGCCCGACTGATCCACATCGATAATTGGAACATTCTGCCCCAACTGAGCGCAACCGGCCAGGCCGGCGGCCGCTGTTGCTGTCATTGCCGTCAGAAAGGAACGGCGGGTAAGGGTCGTTTGCATATGAAAACCAGTTTAGTGACGGGAGGAGTTACAGATACACATTCAGGGTTAACGAATTGCGACCCGACCAAATTGTGGCAGATACGCAGTGGGCGGTGAAAACGGCCTGAAACGGCTGTTTCCGGTGTTTGGTTGCACGGAAAACGCCCGAAAATTGTGGCGTACACCCGTTCTTAATGCGGCCTAATCGTGGCGAAGGCCCACCAGCATGGCTCGTGTTGCAGCCGCGACACAATTTTGGGTGCAGCGGCCAGCTTTCGATAAATTCGGCAAGTTCAAATTTTAGTGAAAACTCAATCGAGCAGTTGGAGGCTTGGCAAAATGAGCGCCGGAGCGAACTCCTTATATTCGTCGGGCTGGTTGGAACGGTTGATCCAGACCCCGCGCATGCCGAACCGCACCGCGCCCGCCACGTCCCAGCGGTTCGAAGACTGGAACGAGATGGCCGACGGATAAAGCCGCCAGTGGAGGGTGATGAGTTCATAGACTGCCGGCGCGGTCTTGTACTTCCTGACTTCATCGACCGAAATCACGTCGTCGAGCAGAACATCGAGCGCAGCCGAACGGACAGCGGATTCCAGCATTGCGGGCGATCCGTTGGAGAGAATGGCGAGCCTTGCGCCCTTCTCTTTCAGGCCTTTGAGGGCCGCGGGCACTTCCGGATAGCAATCAAGCTTCCAATAGGCATCGAGCAGGTCATTGCGTAGCCCGGGATCGACGGAAGGGTAGCGCGCAAATGCGAAATCAAGCGAATCCTCGGTGAGTTTCCAGAAATCGCTATAGGCGCCCATCAGGCTCAGCACCCAGGAATATTCGAGCTGCTTTGCGCGCCACAGTTCGGAAAATGCCCGTCCGTCCGGCCCGGCCTTCTCCGCATGCCGCCGCACCGCCGAATGGACATCGAACAATGTGCCATAAGCGTCGAAGACATAAGAACTGTGGGACACCATTTCCTCCTGTGAGGGTCCGCCCGCATCGCGAAGCGTTAGAGCGCGTTTCGATCTGATTGGATCAGACTGGCGCTCTAATCAATTGTTTTTGACCCGCATCTTATCCGAAAACCGTTTCACACTTTTCGGGATGCGCTCTAAATCGAGAATTACGCCATCCTACTGTGATTTCAATAATAATTCATTGTCTTGAAGCTGAATTGCTCAATCACGCCATTGCCGCCCGCACCGATGCGGCCTATGTAGATTCCGCACACAAGTTTTGAGGCAGCATCTGTTCGGCCCGCCGCTGGCTGCCCATGTAAGCCGAATGACAAGAGGAGAGTTTCCAATGGCTTTCGAACTGCCCGCCCTGCCGTATGACTACGACGCCCTTGCGCCTTTCATGTCGCGCGAGACGCTTGAACTTCACCACGACAAGCACCATCAGGCCTATGTCACAAACGGCAACAAGCTGCTCGAAGGCTCCGGCCTCGAAGGCAAGAGCCTGGAAGAGATCGTCAAGGAAAGCTACGGGACGAACCAGGGCCTCTTCAACAATGCCGGCCAGCACTACAACCACATCCAGTTCTGGAAATGGATGAAGAAGGGCGGCGGCGGCAAGAAGCTGCCGGGCAAGCTTGAAAAGGCAATCGAGTCCGATCTTGGCGGCTACGACAAGTTCCGTGAAGATTTCATCGCCGCCGGTGTCGGCCAGTTCGGTTCGGGCTGGGCCTGGCTGTCGGTCAAGAACGGCAAGCTCGAAATCTCCAAGACCCCGAACGGCGAAAACCCGCTCGTTCACGGCGCAACGCCGATCCTCGGCGTCGACGTGTGGGAACACTCCTACTATGTCGATTATCGCAACCTGCGTCCAAAATACCTCGAAGCCTTCGTCGACAATCTCATCAACTGGGAATTCGTCGAAGAGCTGTATGAAAAGGCCTGATGCCTTTCCTGTGAGAATAAGAAAAACCCCGGTTTTGCCGGGGTTTTTTGTTGCCTTCAGTCCTTGATCACCTGCACGCCCACATGCCGTGCGCGTCCCGCACCCCATCCGGCGATGGCGGCACCCAGTCCCAGCAGGGCGAAGAACGCCCCGCAAGCAGCAAAGCTGCCAGTCGCGCTGTGGATCATGCCGACGATCAGCGGACCGATCGCGGCCAGCGTATAGCCGACGCATTGCGCCATGCCGGACAGATGTGCCGCCGTGTGCGAATCCGGGGCGCGCAGCACGATCACCATCATCGCGGCTGCGATGAGACCGCCCTGCCCGATGCCCTGAATGACCGCCAGCACCCAGTATGTCCATTGCGGCAGGTAGAGAAATCCGATCAGCGGCAAGGCTGCGCAAGCGCAGAGAGCGACATTGAGCCAGCTCTGGTTCTTCTGACGCGTGGCGATGGAAGGCACGGCGAGACAGGTCACCACCTGCACCATGATCGAAAAGGAAACGAGGCCGCCTGCCGCCTTGGGGCTCAGGCCCTGCTCGCGCAGGATCGGCGCCAGCCATCCGAAAACGATATAGGCGGTGGAGGATTGCAACCCCATGAACAGCGTCACCTGCCAAGCCAGCCTGTCCTTCCAGAGCCCGATCACGCGGAAGCCCGAATGGGCCACATTGTGCCTGGCGCGCAAGGCCTGCGGCAGCCACAGAAGCAGCACAAGTGCCGCCGGAACGGCCCAGAATGCCAAAGCGAGGTTCCACGAGCCGCCGAGCAACCCCTTGATGGGAATGGTGAAACCGGCTGCGGATGCAGCGCCGCCGCACAATGCCATCGTATAAAGGCCGGTCATGATGGCGGCTGTCTTCGGAAAGTCGCGCTTGACGACGCCCGGCAGCAGAACATTGCCTGTGGCAATGGCGGCACCAGCGAGCGCGGCGCCGATATAGAGCCAATAGAAGGGACCGAAGCCGCGAATGGCGGTGCCGATTGTGAGCACGGCCAGCACGACAAGCAGGACACGCTCCGCACCGAAGCGCTGCGCCATCCGCGGCGCAAACGGCGCGAAGACACCGAGACAGATGACCGGCAGCGTGGTCAATATGCCGGCTGCGACCGACGACATGCCCGTCGCCTCAATGATTTCTGGCAAGAGCACGGAAACGCTGGAGAATACCGGCCGCAGATTGGCGGCGATGAGCACGAGGCTCAAGCCCAGCAAGATGCGCATCGCCTTGCTGGGCGGCTGCTGGACGGGCGGCGGCGGGACGCTGTCCGCCTCCGCATCGACCAGCGCATCCGGCTGCATTGCCTCGTTTTCTGCCGTGTCCGACAGGGCTGTATTTGTGTGGCTCATGATGCGAGCAACCTTTCAAGTTCTTCAATCAGGGGCGCCATGAAACGGCGAACGGTTGCTCCGGCCTTGTCGGGATCGCCCGAAGCGATGGCCTCGACGATCTGGCGGTGCGCTTCATCGCTCGGCTCGGGCAGTTCGCCATTGAGCGTGGCTTCTATGGATTCGCGAATGGAGGCGGAGAAAAAGGCATAGACCTCGATGAGGGCGTTATTGCCCGAGGCCGCGACGATGGCTTCATGGAAGGCAAAGTCTCGCGCCACGAAAGTTTCGCAGTCGAGTTCGTCGCGACTGCCCCGCTGCGCCAGCATTTTTTCAAGATGCGCAAGCCCCTTCCGCGTGATGCGCAAGGCGGCAAGACGGGCCGCTTCGGTTTCCAGAACTGCCCGGGTCTCAAAACGGTCGCGCAGGCTGGTGTGGCGAATGCGGTCCAGGCTGCGAGCCGTGTCCGCCGTCGAGCGGACATAAGTTCCTGAGCCCTGCCGGGTTTCCAGCATGCCCTGCGCGACCAGCGCCCGCACGGCCTCGCGCACCGTGCCGCGGCTGACGTCGAGCGTTGCGGAAAGTGCCGCTTCATTGGGCAGCTGGTCGCCGACCGACCAGCGTCCCGACATGATTTCCGCACGCAATGCCTGCGTGGCCGAATCCGTCAGGGTCTTGCGGGATATTGCCTTCATAGCTCCACCAAAGTCATCTGATGACTTGATGAATTAGACCTGCGGAAGGAAGCTGTCAACCGTCATGCAGAAAGCCGATTGCGGACTGGAAACCGCTGCCGCATTCCGTTAACAATTTTCGCGCACAGTGCCCATAATTCAGCTGCCCGAAATTTCGGGCCAGACTCCAGGTGCCAGTATGATCACACTCTACAGCCTTTCCGGTGACCACCTCGAACAAGTGGAGGTCGAGCCGGGCACCCCCTTGCCCGAGAATGTGATCTGGATCGACCTGTTCGCTCCCGGCGTCAACGAGGACAGCATTGTCGAAGCATGGACGGGCATTTCGATCCCGACGCGCGAGGACATGACGGAAATCGAGGAATCGAGCCGCTTCTACATGGAAACCGGCGCGCAATATCTGACCGTTCCGATCCTGCACGCGGTCGATCTCGATCATCGGGAGCTGGCGCCCGTCACCTTCATCCTACACGGCTCACGACTGATAACCGTGCGCTATGCCAATCCAAAATCCTTCACCACCTATATTCTGCGCTCGACCAAACCGGGCAACGGCCTCATTTCAGCCAAATGCTCGGGCCTTTCGATCATGCTCGGGATCACCGAAGCCACGACGAACCGGCTGGCCGATATTCTGGAAGGCGTGGCAGGCAAGATCGATGCGGCTTCGCATTCCATCTACCGCCGCCAGCCCAAGGCGCGCCCGATGACGACGCAGGACTTCCGGCATATACTGACCCAGATCGGCGGACAGGGAACCTTTCTCTCGCGGATGCGGGAAAGCCTTGCAGGCATCAGCCGCATGCTGGTCTATCTGTCGGCCACCAGCAATCCGGCTTCGGGCAAGAAGGAAACGCGCAGCTGGATCAAGTCGCTGGAGCGCGACACCCAATCGCTGACCGCCTATGTGGATTTCCTATCCAACAAGGTTACCTTCCTGCTCGATACGATCGTCGGCCTCATCTCGGTCGAGCAAAACGCCATCATCAAGATTTTCTCGGTGGCGGCAGTTGGCTTCATGCCGCCGACGCTGGTTGCTTCCATCTACGGCATGAACTTTTCCTTCATGCCGGAACTGCATTCGCCTTGGGGCTACCCGATGGCGCTTATCCTGATGGTCGCCTCTGCCCTGCTACCGCTCTATTATTTCCGCCGCAAAGGCTGGCTGTAGCTTGTAGTGACAAGAGGCGCACGCCATGTTATATCAAGCGTTATAACATAGGAGAACCGCCATGAATGTGACCCTGCGCAAGATCGGCAATTCCGATGGTGTGATCCTGCCTAAGGAAGTGCTGGAGCGGCTCAACCTCCAGACCGGAGACAAGCTCCAGGTGATCGAAACACCGAACGGCCTGACGCTGGAGCCTGTTGACGATACTTTCGAGCGGCAGATGGAAGCTGCCCGTAAAGTGATGGACAAGTACAAGGTCGCCTTGCAAAAGCTCGCCGAATGAACTGGCGTTTTCTTTCGCGACGCGTCGTTGAGGCAATCCACATCGAACAACTGCAACGCCACGGCGGCGCTCAAGGGCTTCGTGATGAGAATGCTCTTGAGTCTGCCCTGGCTCGCGCGCAGAACAAACAGGTTTATGGCCAACCTGATCATGCGGAAATCGCAGCAGCCTATGTTTTCGGAATAGGCCGCAACCATGCTTTCGTAGATGGCAACAAGCGCACCGCTATCGTTACCGCTGTTACGTTTCTGCTCGTCAATGGCTATGCACTGACCGCAGACGACGGATTGCTTTACAGTTTCACGATGGGCATTGCTTCCGGCGAGATTGATGAAGCTGGCGCGACCGCTTTTTTCCGTGACCATACAGTCGCGATAGAAGAAGTCTAAACTGTCGTCAGCGACAGGATTTCCCATTCGACATTGTTGATTTTCACGACATCACCGACCGGCTTGCCGAACAGCAGGATGGCGACAGGCGCGACATGGGAGATCTTGCCGTTTGACGGGTCGGCCTCGTCCTCGCCCACGATGGTCCAGCGACGGACCTTGCCATCATCCAGATTTTCCAGTTCCACGGTCATGCCGAAACGCACGACATCGCTATCGGCAGCGGGAACCGAAAGCTCGGCGTTTTCTCGCCGCGCCGTCCAGTAGCGCAGATCACGCGAAATGCGCGCAACCGCTGAACGCTCGCCGGCGACATTGGCATCCGCCAGCTCGCGTTGCAGCCGGGCGATTTCATCCTCGATCATCTTCAGCCCCGTCGGCGTGACGAGGTTGCGATACGGGCTTACAGGGCGCTCGCCAAGGTCGGTCGGCGCATCATCCTGTTCTTTGGTGAAAGCTCTGCTCATCATTTCAATGTAAGCAAGCGCACCCCGTCCGGCAAGCCTCCCCCATTACCCGCCCGCTTCTGCGACGCGTAAACGCATGATTTGCATGGCGGGTTTTTATTGATTGATGAGTCAATCAAAGATAGACTGCACTGGAATTAGCCTGAGAACGGACCAGAATTATGCCCAAGATCGGGATGGAGCCCTTGCGGCGGCGCGAGCTGATCGATGCCGCCATCCGCACAATCGGCCAGCGCGGTTCGCTGGATGTGACCGTCGCGCAGATCGCGCATGAGGCGGGGGTTTCGCCCGCGCTTGCGCATCATTATTTCGGCGGCAAGGACAAGCTCATTCTGGCCACGATGCGGCATCTGCTGCGCGAACTGGGGCAGGATCTCAACGCGGCCATCGGACAGGCGGAGACGCCGCAGGCGCGTATCGCCGCCATCATCGCAGTCAATTTTTCCGCCTCGCAGTTCACGCAGGAAACGATTGCAGCCTGGCTGACCTTCTATGTGCATGCGCAGCAGTCGGAAGATACGCGGCGACTCTTGCGCATCTATGCGCGCCGCCTTCATTCGAATCTGGTTTTCGCGCTGGAGCAGCTCACGAGCCGCGAACAGGCGCACCGCATCGCCGAGGGCGCGGGAGCGATGATCGACGGCCTCTATATCCGCCATGCGCTCGGCGCCGATGCGCCGGATGCAGCCAGGGCCACGGCACTTGTGGAAGATTACATCGCGGTTCAGCTTTCAAGCCCACTTCTGGAAGGGCCTTCGGGGGGGAAATGAGTATGGAAGCGGATTTCGTCATCATCGGCTCCGGCTCCGCCGGATCGGCCATGGCCTATCGCCTGTCGGAAGACGGCCGCTATTCGGTGATCGTCATCGAATATGGCGTACCGGATGTCGGGCCGCTGATCCAGATGCCGGCGGCGCTGTCCTTCCCCATGAACATGGAGACCTATGACTGGGGCTTTTCCACCGAGCCGGAGCCGCATATTGGCGGGCGCAGCCTCGTGACGCCGCGCGGCAAGGTGCTGGGCGGTTCGTCCTCGATCAACGGCATGGTCTATGTGCGCGGCCACGCCCGCGACTACGACCACTGGTCGGAAAGCGGTGCGCGCGGCTGGGCCTATGCCGATGTGCTACCCTATTTCAAGCGCATGGAAAATTCGAGCGGCGGTCAGGAAGGCTGGCGCGGCACCAGCGGCCCGCTCTATATCCAGCGCGGCAAGCGCGACAATCCGCTGTTTCATGCCTTTGTCGAGGCCGGTCATCAGGCGGGTTTCGAAGTGACGGAAGATTATAATGGCGAGAAGCAGGAAGGTTTCGGCCCGATGGAGCAGACGATCCATAATGGTCGTCGCTGGTCCGCCGCCAATGCCTATCTGAAGCCCGCGCTCAAGCGCCCGAATGTCAGGCTGGTCAAGGGGTTGGCGCGCAAGA
Organism: Brucella intermedia LMG 3301; assembly: GCF_000182645.1. Lineage (NCBI taxonomy): Bacteria > Pseudomonadati > Pseudomonadota > Alphaproteobacteria > Hyphomicrobiales > Brucellaceae > Brucella > Brucella intermedia. The sequence goes on along the minus strand of NZ_ACQA01000001.1, from coordinate 658,897 downwards.
TCGTGCTTGAGGGCAAGCGTGCGGTTGGCGTCGAGATCGAGGCAGGCCGCACCTTTTCGACCATCCGTGCGCGGCGCGAGGTCATCATTGCCGCCTCGTCGATCAATTCGCCAAAGCTTTTGATGCTTTCCGGCATCGGGCCTGCCGCGCATCTGAAAGACCATGGCATCGAAGTGGTTGCCGACCGTCCCGGCGTCGGCCAGAACCTGCAGGACCATCTGGAAGTCTATATCCAGCAGGAATGCACGCAGCCGATCACGCTCTATTCCAAGCTGAACCTGTTTTCGAAAGCCAGGATCGGCGCGGAATGGCTGTTCTTCAAGACGGGCGACGGCGCGACCAATCATTTCGAATCCGCAGCTTTCGTGCGCTCGAAGGCCGGCGTGGAATATCCCGATATCCAATATCATTTCCTGCCGGTCGCCATCCGCTATGACGGCAAGGCGGCAGCGCAGTCGCACGGTTTTCAGGCCCATGTCGGGCCGATGCGATCAAAATCACGCGGCAGCGTGACGCTTCGTTCGGCCAATCCGCGCGAAAAGCCGGTCATCAAGTTCAACTACATGTCGCATGAGGACGACTGGGCCGATTTCCGCCATTGCGTGCGGCTGACGCGGGAAATCTTCGGACAGGCGGCGTTCGATCCTTATCGCGGCGCGGAAATCCAGCCGGGCGCGCAGGTCCAGAGCGACGATGAAATCGACAAATTCATCCGCGAGCATGTCGAAAGCGCCTTCCATCCGTGCGGCACCTGCAAAATGGGTGCGGTTGACGATCCGATGGCCGTAGTCGATGCTGAATGCAAGGTGATCGGTGTCGAAGGCTTGCGCGTTGCGGATTCATCCATCTTCCCGCGCATCACCAATGGTAATCTCAACGGCCCGTCGATCATGGTCGGCGAAAAGGCATCCGATCATATTCTTGGCCGCACGCCGCTGGCGCGCTCCAATCAGGAACCATGGATCAACCCGAGGTGGCAGGTTGCGGACCGCTGACGCGGTCCAACGAGTGGGGCAGTAAGGCAGTAGGGGAATATGTCAGCTCGTGTTCCCGCGCTTAACAACATACTGCCCTACTGCCTTACTGCCCTACCCCCTATTCCCTTAAACAAGGAACCAGAAATGAAAGCACAACCCAAAGCCTCGCACTTCATCGGCGGCGCATTCGTGGAAGACAAGGCAGGAAAGCCTTTGCCGGTCATCTATCCGGCGACGGGTGAAGAGATCGCCAAGCTTTATTCCGCCACGCCCGGCGTGATCGAGGCAGCTTATGCGGCGGCGCTGAAAGCGCAAGGCGAATGGGCCGCGCTGAAGCCCGTCGAGCGCGGACGCATCCTGCGCCGCACGGCGGAAATCCTGCGCGAGAAGAACAAGAAACTGTCGAAGCTCGAAACGCTCGACACTGGGAAGGCGCTTCAGGAAACGCTGGTGGCGGATGCTGCTTCAGCCGCCGATGCGCTGGAGTTTTTCGGCGGCATCATTTCCGGTTTCAACGGCGAGTTCGTGGAACTGGGCGGCTCGTTTGCCTATACGCGCCGCGAAGCGCTCGGCATCTGCGTCGGCATCGGCGCGTGGAACTATCCCATCCAGATCGCCGCGTGGAAATCCGCGCCTGCGCTTGCCATGGGCAATGCCTTCATCTTCAAGCCGTCAGAAAACACGCCGCTTTCGGCTCTGGCGCTGGCCGAAGCCTACAAGGAAGCCGGATTGCCCGACGGGCTGTTCAATGTCGTGCAGGGCTTCGGCGATGTGGGTGCCGCACTCGTCAACCATCGCCTGACGGCCAAGGTTTCACTGACCGGCTCCGTGCCGACCGGCAAGCGCATCATGGCGCAAGCGGGCGAACATCTGAAAAACGTCACGATGGAACTTGGCGGCAAGTCCCCGATCATCGTGTTTGACGATGCCGACCTTGAAAGCGCCATTGGCGGCGTGATGCTCGGCAATTTCTATTCGACGGGTCAGGTCTGCTCGAACGGCACCCGCGTCTTCGTCCACAAGAACGTGCGCGAACGCTTTATCGAACGGCTGGTCGAACGTACACGCAAAATCCGCATTGGCGACCCGCTGGACGAAGCGACCCAGATGGGGCCGCTCGTCAATGCAGCCCAGCGCGAGAAGGTTCTCTCCTATATCGAAAAGGGCAAGGCGGAAGGCGCAACCCTTGCGTATGGCGGCGGCATACCGAAGCTGCAAGGTTTCGATAAGGGCTATTTCATCGAGCCGACCATCTTCACGGATGTGACAGACGACATGACCATCGCCCGCGAGGAAATCTTCGGGCCGGTGATGAGCGTGCTGGAATTTGTCCATGAGGATGAGGTGATTGCCCGCGCCAATGATAGCGAATTCGGTCTGGCGGCGGGCGTGTTTACCGCAGACATTGCACGGGGCCATCGCGTCATCGGCCAGATCAAGGCCGGGACATGCTGGATCAACGCCTATAACCTGACGCCGGTGGAAGTGCCCTTCGGCGGCTACAAGCAGTCCGGCATCGGACGCGAGAACGGCATCGCCGCTCTGGCGCATTACAGCCAGATCAAGACCGTCTATGTGGAGATGGGCAAGGTCGACAGCCCTTATTGATCGCTGAACCGGGTCCGTGGAACCGAAACCGGTCCCGCGGACTTGGGAGCGCAGTCATAACGGTAGAGCTGTGGCGATGGCACCGCGCGCGGATAGACGATGGCGCGCCGTGACGGCTGGCCCACCGGGTTTGCCAAGGGCATGGCCCAGCCGGGCCGTGCAGCTGCATCTGGAGCGCCCGTTCCCTGCATCGGCACGCGCCGGCATTCCAGCCCGAAATCGCTCTGCAGCCCTGTTGCGGAGGCAACGTGAGTGCAGCCGAACAGGGCGAGCAAAAAAGTAAAAACCAGCCTCATATTGCGATAACTTTCAAACACAATAAATAGTTTCAAACCTTCTCATATTCAATGAATGCTCTATAGAAATAGCCTGCGGAAAGAGCCGAACATATTTGGCGAGATTACCTGTTAATAGCTATTAGTGAAACGATTTCTGACCTTGCAGGACGGCACCATAACTGACCTTATAGAAAAAACTACAATTATATTAGGTTGCAATTATATATTACAAAATAATGAAACTGTAATCATGGAAAGTTATATAGACAATCCTATTTACCGGAAATAAGAATACAACTCCTATTTATTGGCTGGCAACAAATGAGCATATGCCAATGGATATATATTATTTATTTCTAATGAATGATTATTCCCCACATCAATGTTCATGATCTTTGGCTTGACGATTTGCAATGAGCAACGAGACAACAATTTCAACAGACATGATAGAGGACCGGCTGCGCAATGAATTCTGGCGCGCCATCCTGTAGCCCATGTATGAAATCACGGGCGACAGCGACGATTACCAGTTTTCAGGATCAATCGTTGCGCGTTCCATAGGCTCCATTCAGATTGGAGCAACCTCCTTCAATTCACAGCGCTACACGCGTGCGCGAAAGCTCATCGCCAAGAGCGGGCTGAATCACTATGTCCTGCAACTCATCACCGGCGGCGATCTGCACGGCGATTTCAATGGTGTCGATGTCGAAGCGAAACAGGGCGATATCGTCGTTATCGATTTGAGCCAGACGGAGGAAAGCCACGCATCCAACTTCCCGCATCACCGTGCTGATTCCGCGTAAGGAGCTGGAGAGGATCGTCGGCTGGCGCAATCTGCACGGCCTCGTTATGCCTGCAACTGCCCCCATGACACGGGTGCTCTTCAGCTACCTCCAGAATCTACAGTCATTGAGCGGCACACTGGACAGGGTGGAAGCACAATCAGCGCTGGATGCGATGTTCATACTTCTCGGCGCAAGCATCAACGGCACCGAGGGCGGCGTCATTGAAAGCCTTCCAGCCAACCTCCCAGTGCGCAAGCGCATCCTCGCCTATATCGACGAGAACCTTTCCGATCCAGTGCTGGGGCCATGCCTTATCACCAAGAACCTGCGCATTTCCCGCTCGAGCCTCTACCGGACATTCGAGATGGAAGGCGGAATTGCAAAGATCATCCGCGACAAGAGGCTGGACCGTGCCTATCGCATTCTTGTCGATGAACGCGGGCGGCACGTATCGCTGAAGGAAATTGCCTATCGTTTCGGCTTTCATGATGGCACGAAATTCACCAAGGCATTCAAGGCCCGTTTCGGCATGTTGCCGAGGGACGCTCGCGATTGCGAGGCGGATCTGCTGACGCCGGTATTGGACAAGTTCGACTACACGATTCACCTTTCGGAAGAAGTCGCCAAACTGGGCATCATCAAGCCATGAGCCGACATCAGCCCGATGCAAGGCGCTTCAGAAAGTCGTCGCACCAGCGGTTGACGTCGTGGGTGTTGAGAAAGCCCATCATGCTTTCAAACCGCTCCTTGCGCTCCTCCAGAGGCATAGCCAGCGCGCGGGCCATGGCATAGGCCATCGCTTCCGTGTCATAGGGATTGACCAGAAGCGCGCCGTCCAGTTCCTGCGCGGCGCCGGCAAAGCGGGAGAGCACCAGCACGCCGGGATTTTCGGGGTTCTGGGCGGCAACATATTCCTTGGCGACGAGGTTCATGCCGTCACGCAACGGCGTGACCAGACCGACGGCGGCGAGCCGATAGAGTCCGGCCAGCACGTCGCGATTGAGGGACCGGTTGATGTAGCGTATCGGCGTCCAGTCCACCGTGGCGTTCGCTCCGTTCACCCGCCCGGCCAGTTCGGCCACCGCGCGCTGCATGTCCTTGTATTCCGGCACCTCGGAACGGGATTTCGGCGTGACCTGCAGAAAGGTAACCTTGCCGCGATTGCCGGGATCGACATTGAGAAACTGCTCGAAAGCCTCCATGCGATTGGTGATGCCCTTCGAGTAGTCGAGCCTGTCGACACCGATGATGAGGCTGCGGTCCAGCATGCTTTCGCGCATGCGCCGCACTGTCGAATGGCCGTCCGCCTTGTTGGCTATCTCTGCAAATGCGGCCGTCTCGATACCGATGCCGAAGCGCTCGGCGCGGAACCGGTGGCCGAAGGCCTCAAACAGCCCGTCATCGCTGAGCGGCTTGCCGATTTTTTCACGCCGCAGGCAGCTGATGAAGTTGTCGACATCGTTTTCGGTCTGGAAGCCGACGACATCGTAGGAAGCAAGGCCGCGCATGATTGTTTCGTGCACGGGAAGCGTGAAAACTATATCAGCGGGCGGCCAGGGAATGTGCAGGAAGAAGCCGATGCGGTTGGTGACGCCCAGATTGCGCAGTTCCGCAGCCAGCGGAATGAGATGGTAATCGTGAATCCAGATGAGGTCATCCGGCTGGATCATCGGAAGGAGATGCTTTGCAAACAGGCGATTGACCCGGAAATATCCCGCCATGTCCTTGCGCGTGTAATCGATGAGATCAAGGCGATAGTGGCAGAGCGGCCAGAGCATGCGGTTGGCGAAGCCCGCATAATATTCGTCGATATCCTTCTTGTGGAGATCGAGCAGCGCATAGCGGATCGGCCCCTCGTCCCGGATCGTCAGTTCCTGCGGCTGACGCGCGGGAAGCGTCTTGCCGGACCAACCGAGCCATATGCCGCCGCGTTCGTTGAGCGCCGCCTGCAACGCGACCGCCAGACCGCCCGCTGGTGCCTTGCCCTGTTCATCAGGCAGGGGAACACGATTGGAGACCACGATCAGCCGACCCATACACCAAATCCTTTCATTGCTGTTGCTGTCCATTGTCCCGGATGCGGGAGAGCCAGAGGCGAAGCTCATCCGGGCTTGCAAAGCGCGCAGCTCCCGGACGGTCGATCGCTCGTCCGATCACCACGGCCGTTCCGCCCAGTTGTTCCGCCGCCTCGAGCATCGGCAAATCAGTCAGATCGTCGCCGAATGCGATCGGCACCCTGCCCGCAAACGGCTTTTCCCGCATGAAACGGCGCAAGGCGGCGCCCTTGTCGCTGAGCGCGGGGCGCAGCTCGAAAACCATCTTGCCCCCCTGCACGGTCCAGTCCGGCCCGGCGAGCTTCCACGCCTTGTCCACGAGGTCATGGGCAAGTTCGGCTTTCTCGGGCGCGGCGCGATAATGAAGCGCAACCGCACTTCCCTTGTCCTCGGCACGAAGGCCGCTGACGCGAAGCGCTGCCTGCCGCAGAAAATTCTTGGCGGTCTGGAATTGTTCGCCCGGCTCGATCAGTTCGACAAGCCCGGATGCGTGCCGGAATTCAGCGCCATGCAGCGCGGCTATCGGCCCGTGGTAATCGGGAAAGCGTTCCTCAATGAAGCTTATGGCCCTGCCCGTGACGAGCGCCATCGCACCGGACAAATGCCGGGAAATAACCGAGAGGGATTTTTGCAAGCCGGTCGAAACGACCACGCCGTCGGGATCGGCGGCGATATCGAGCAGCGTTCCATCGACGTCGAAAAAAAGCGCGTGGTTCTGAAAATCGACGACCGGCATGCCGATCAGATCGGTAGCCGTATCCTGTTCATTACTGGGCATAGGAGGCAAACATTCGCGGCGGCGAATGGTTCCCGATTAAATGCCGCGCCCGGCGGTTTCCGAGTAATTGACAAGGCGCCGGGATGCTGACGCGCCGCGCCTTGAAAAAATTCAATCACCATCCGGGCTTAATCAAAGTCCAACGAGTTCCGCTCAAGGACCTTGATATCAGGTGCGTCCATAGACGTCGTCGAAACGCACGATGTCGTCTTCGCCGAGGTATTCGCCGCTTTGCACCTCGATGAGCACGAGCGGCAGAATGCCCGGATTTTCCAGCCGATGACGGAAGCCACAGGGGATATAGGTCGACTGGTTCGTCGTAAGCAGAATTTCGCGATCGCCATTGGTCACCTTCGCGGTGCCGGAAACGACGATCCAGTGCTCGGAACGGTGATGATGTGCCTGAAGGCTCAAGCGTCGTCCCGGTTTCACTTCGATCCGCTTGATCTTGAAGCCGTCACCTTCCTCAAGCACCGTATAGGTGCCCCATGGACGATGGGCCGTGCGGTGAAGCTTGGCAGCTTCATGGCCATCGGCACGCAGCTTGTTGAAGACCTTGCGCACTTCCTGCGCCTTGTCGCGATGGGCGACCAACAGCGCGTCGGGCGTGTCGACCACAAGAAGGTCGTGGACGCCGACAAGGCTGACCAACCGTGTTTCAGACAGGACAAAACTGTTGGTCGTGTCTTCGATGACCGTTTCGCCGCGCAGGCGGTTGCCTTCGTCGTCGGGCGTGATCAGATCCGCCATCGCCGCCCAGGAACCAATATCGGACCAGCCGCAGGACACCGGAATGCAGGCAATGTTGTCGGCCTTTTCCATGATGGCATAATCGATGGAAATCGCTGGCGCCGCCGCAAAATCGTCCTTGGAGATTTCGACCGTCTTCGTCTCGCCGTTGACGCCGCGCCGGGCATGTTCGAGCGAAGCCTGAACGGCGGCGAAGATTTCCGGCGCGTGGCGCTGCATCGTTGCGAGCATGGTTCCGGCGGTGAAACAGAACATGCCGGAGTTCCAGAAATAGCGGCCGCTTTCGACATAGGCCTGTGCCGTCTCGGCGTCAGGTTTTTCGACAAAGCGCAGCACGTCGATGCCTTCGGCCTCGATGTAGCCGAAGCCGGTTTCCGGATGATCGGGCACGATGCCGAAGGTGACGATGCGGCCCGTTTCAGCAAGCGGGCGCGCCTTGGAAACGGCCTCGGCGAACGCGGCCTCATCCTCGATCAGATGATCGGCGGGCATGACGAGCAATGTGGCGTCAGGGCCGTAAGTGGCGGCGGCATGGAGTGCGGCGACGGCAACGGCAGGCGCCGTATCGCGTCCGAGCGGCTCCAGCAGAAATGCGTTATCGACCTTGGGCGCCTTCGCATCGGCATAGGCGTCAAGCGTCAGAAACAGGAAGTCGCGATTGGTGACGGTGAGGATATGGTCCACACCGCCCAGCCGCGCCGCGCGCTTGTAGGTCTTGCCTATTAGGGTGCTGCCGTCCGGCAGCTCGATGAATGGCTTCGGGTGCGCATCGCGCGAAAGCGGCCATAGCCTTGAACCGGAACCGCCGCTGATGATGACAGGAATAAAGCTCATTGCTCAGTTGTCCTTCGTTGCGTTGCGGGCGATGGCAAGTCCCGTTTCCAGAAGCGTTTTTGCCTGGCTCTCGCCTGAGGCTTCCACATAGCACCGCAATTCCGGCGCGTTGCCGGAAGCACGATAGTGGATGGCATTGCCTGAATGGAAGAAGAGTTTCACACCGTCAATGACCTCGGTCCGGACGATCGGCTCGTCCATCTGAAACAATGCGCTTCGCGTCGCATCGTTCTTGAGGAGGGACAGAAAGGCGAGGCTCTTTTCCTGCGGGACGTTCTGGAGCCTGTCGCTCAGCGCAGTGCGGAAATGAAAGCTTGCCGCGATATCAGACAGCGGCTTCCCCGTTTCCTTGATGGAACCGAGACTTCCCAGGATTGGCAGCAGCGCATCGCGGGTCGAAAGCGCGGCCAGCACATGACCGCCCCGGTTTATATCCGTGCCGAGCAGCACGCCACCATTGGCCTCAAACCCAACCACAGCCGGGGCGCCGCCGGCGACAGCCTGCGTCATGCCTTCGATGACATAGGGCGACCCCACGCGAGTTCTGATGACACGCTCGAAATTTTCTTCCAGCGCGGAATTGGATGTCACGGGCGTTACAATCGTCTTGACGCCAAGCCATCGTGCGGGTGATTGCCCCGACCAGATCGCCCCGGACAAAGCGGCCCTTCCCGTCTGCGATCAACGGGCGGTCGGCATCCCCATCCGTGGACACGATGGCGTCAAAACGGCTTTCCTTCGCCCATTGGTCGAGAAGCTCAATATCTTCGGAACGAAGGGCCTCGGTGTCGACCGGCACAAACACATCGGACCGTCCGAGCGGTACGGCTTCGGCACCGAGTTCGGTAAGGATGCGAACGATGAGATCACGCGCTACGGACGAGTGCTGGTAGACCCCGACCCGCAAACCCCGGAGGCTTTCATGCCCCAGAAATCCGACATAGCGTTTCACATAAAGGTCGATCGCATCGCTGCCATAGGGTGCATCGCGCAGATGACGAAAGGCAAGATTTGCAGGCAAGGCCGCATAGGCGGCACTGATGGCGCTCTCGTCATTCTTGTCGATTTCACCGTCAGCGCGATAGAATTTGAGCCCGTTGCGGTCAACTGGAATATGGCTGCCAGTGACCATAATGCTCGGCGCCTGCTGCGAGATTGCATAATTGCTCAGCGCCGGGGTCGGCAAGACGCCGCAATCAACCGGCTGAAATCCCGCATCCTCGATTGCCGCCATGCACAGCGCCGCGATGGCCGGGCTGGACGGGCGAAGGTCGCGACCGACGAAGACCTTGTCGCCCCTGTGCAGCTTTCCGGCCTCCGACAGCATTCCGACGAAAGCAAGGGAATAGGCGTAGGCAGGCAGGCCATTTAGTTCGTCCGCCAGTCCCCTCAGACCGCTCGTGCCAAATTTAAGCGATGTACCGCTCATGCTTCCCGCCAGATTTTCCAGTATCGAAGAGGCGACGCCCGCAAGCGCCCGCCGGGCTTAAAAGTCTTGCCATCTTATAACGTGAATCCGAAAATCATCATCTCCACAATGGTGCAATCCCATGCACCTTATTGTGGGTCATAATGCATATAGGCGGGCAATATCAAATCCTTAACGCAGACTGCGTTAATAATTGCTGTTTTGCTTCTTTGGCTGAATACTAGAGCGGTTCCAGTTGAAACGGAATCGGGGAACCGCTCCATCTCTTTGTTTTCACGCATTCTCCTACGCAAAGCCGCTTCGCACTTTTGCTGGAAATGCTCTATACCAGCCGGGACACGACGTCCCGCAGCGACGACTGCCAATGGGGTGCCGACCAGTTGAACGCTTGTTGGAATTTGGCCGTCGACAGGCGGGAGTTGGCAGGGCGCCGGGCCTTGGTCGGGTAATCGGCGGTCGCAATATCCGTAACGGTCGCTGTCGCCCCGCCAAGCCTGGCGCTTTCCCCGAATATGGCGCGCGCAAAGCCGCTCCAGTTCGTATCACCCGTTCCGGCCAGATGATAAACACCATAAGCTGAAAACTCCGGTGCCGCCGCCAGATGATCCGCCACCCGGATAATTGCATCAGCGATATCAAGCGCGCTGGTCGGATTGCCCCACTGGTCAGCAACAACCGAGAGAGCGTCGCGCGTCTCCGCGAGCTTCAGCATCGTCTTGACGAAATTCTTGCCGAAAGGACTATAGACCCACGCTGTCCGCAAAATGATGTGCTGCGGGTTGGCTTGCGCTACGAGACGCTCACCTTCAAGCTTGGAGCTTCCGTAGACACTGCGAGGGCCGGTCGCGTCCGTTTCAACATAGGGTTTGTCAGCGTCGCCCGCGAAAACATAATCCGTGGACAGATGAATGACAGGAACGCCGCAGTTCTCCGCTGCCTGCGCAACTGCCCCGGCGCCTGCTGCATTCACCGCAAAGGCATGTTCCTGCTCATCCTCGGCCAGATCCACCGCCGTATAAGCGGCGGCAGAGACGACGACGTCGGGCTTGATCGCTTCAATGGCACTGCGCACGGTTCCCGGCTCTGCCAGATCCAGCTCCGGACGGCCCAGCGCGATGACCTCGAGGTCCGCACGCTGCGACGCCTTCTCAAGAAGGCTCTGCACAACCTGCCCTTCCCTCCCGGTGACGGCGATTTTCATGCCTTGGCCTCTTTTACTGCCGTGCTGCCCAGGCGCTCACCGGCATAGGTACCGCTGCGGATCGGCTCCCACCACCATGCATTATCCAGATACCATTGAATGGTTTTTTCCAGCCCGGTCTCGAAAGTTTCCTGCGGCTTCCAGCCCAACTCGCGCTCGATCTTCGAAGCGTCGATCGCATAGCGGCGATCATGACCGGGGCGATCTGTCACGAAGGTGATCAGGTCGGCATGGCTCTTGCCGTTTGCGCGAGGCCGCTTCTTGTCCAGAATGGCGCAGATGGTTTCCACCACATTCAGATTGGTGCGTTCCGCGCGCCCGCCGATATTGTAGCTTTCGCCCAGCTTGCCCGTCGTCGCAACCAGAGCGAGGGCCCGCGCATGGTCTTCAACATAGAGCCAGTCGCGCACATTCGCCCCAGCCCCGTAAACCGGCAGCGGCTTTTCATCGAGCGCATTGAGAATGACGAGCGGGATCAGCTTTTCGGGGAAATGGAACGGGCCGTAATTGTTCGAACAATTCGATAGCACAACCGGCAGGCCATAGGTTTCATGCCAGGCGCGCACCAGATGGTCGGAGGCCGCTTTTGAAGCCGAATAGGGCGACGAAGGCTTATAGGGCGTTTCCTCGGTGAAAATACCGCTGTCGAAAGGCAGATCACCAAACACTTCGTCCGTCGAAATATGGTGGAAACGGAAGCAGGACTTGCGCGGTTCCGGCAGTTCCCGCCAATAGGCAAGTGCCGCATTCAGCAGGCGAAACGTTCCGACAATATTCGTCTCAATGAAAGCACCCGGACCATCGATTGAACGGTCGACATGGCTTTCTGCCGCCAGATGCATGACCACATCGATTTCGTTGGCGCGCAGAGCATCCAGAACGCTCGTGTCATCGCAGATATCAGCCTGGAGGAAGCTGTAATTCGGATGATTTTCAATCTGCCGGAGAGACGCCAGATTGCCTGCATAGGTCAGCTTGTCGAGATTGACGACATTGATCCTGGGATCGGAAGCCAGATGCCGGCATACCGCAGAGCCAATGAAGCCCGCTCCACCCGTAACGAGAATATTCATATCATTTCCTCAAGCAAAAACGTCTGCGTCGGCTAGCATCGGCGCTTTCTGATCCTTGTCCGAAAGCTGGACGCCTGATGGGGCTATCGGCCAGTCTATGCCTATTGCCGGGTCATCAAAGCGGATCGAGCGGTCGTGCTCAGGGGAATAATAATTGGTCACCTTGTAGATGACTTCGGTATGCTCAACGAGCGTCATGAAGCCATGTGCGAAGCCCTTCGGCACAAGAATCTGGTTCCATTTTTCAGCCGAGACTTCCAGCGCCACCCACTTGCCGAATGTGGGTGAGCCTTTGCGGATATCGACTGCAACGTCCAGAATTGCACCGCGCGTGACGTGCACCAGCTTGTCCTGCGCAAATGGCGGCAACTGATAATGAAGGCCGCGCACAACGCCCCTGGCCGCCGAATAGGAATGGTTGTCCTGAACGAAAGTCAGATCAATACCGGCTTCGGCGAATGATTTCGCATTATAGGTCTCGGAGAAAAAGCCACGGTCATCACCGAATTTACGCGGGCTGATTTCCAACAGACCATCGAGTTCCAACCGGCGAACTATCATCTTTCGTTGCCGATTTCCTCGACGCGACGCCGCAGATAGGCGGCATATTCGGTCTGGCCCAGTTTATCCGCCCGTTCAAGCACGGCATCTCCGTCAATCCAGCCTTTTTCAAACCCGATTTCCTCGGGACAGGCAATCTTGATACCTTGCCGCTTCTCGATCGTGCGCACAAAGGACGACGCATCCTGAAGACTGTCGTGCGTTCCGGTATCGAGCCAGGCATAGCCCCGCCCCAACTGGTGGACTTTCAAATCTCCGCGCTGAAGATAGATATTGTTGACGGCCGTGATTTCCAATTCGCCGCGCGCAGAAGGCTTGAGGGAAGCAGCAATATCAACGACATCATTGTCGTAGAAATACAGTCCGGTCACCGCCCAGGAGGATTTGGGCTTAATCGGCTTCTCCTCGATGGAGATCGCCTTGCCGGTTGTCTTATCGAACTCAACCACGCCATAGCGTTGGGGGTCTTCGACCCGATAGGCGAATACCGAGCCACCCTTATCTAGACAAGCAGCGCTTTCGCACAACTGCGACAGGCCGTCGCCGAAATAGATATTGTCGCCGAGGATCATTGCTACATGGTCGTTATCGATAAAATGGCGACCGATGATGAAAGCTTCCGCCAGACCGTTTGGCTGCGGTTGTTCTGCAAAGGAAAAGTCCATGCCGAACTCACTGCCATCTCCGAGCAACTTGCGGAAAAGAGGCAGATCGTGCGGCGTCGAGATTACCAGAACATCTCTGATTCCCGCCAGCATCAATACGCTCAGCGGGTAATAGATCATCGGCTTATCATAGATCGGAAGAAGTTGCTTCGAAACGGCTATCGTCAGGGGATAAAGACGCGTACCACTGCCACCGGCCAGGATAATGCCTTTCATCTACGCTCCATTACTAACTTCATCATCATCATGAAGGTACGAGGTATTGAAAACGGCGCCAGTAAAGCTTGTCCGAATAGCAGTGACAACCTCTTGTCACTGCACCAGTGAGGTATAATTTTTCACATATTCTAGCGCCATTTTATCAGCTGTGAAATGCTCGATATATCGCGCCCGCGCATTCCTTCCAAAAATTTTGGCGTGCTCCGGGTCGCGTGCAATGCTTCGCATTGCAGCTGACAGCGCTTCCGGGTTCTGCGGCGGCACCACAATTCCCGTTTGTCCGTTCAGATTGACATAACTTGTACCGGTGCCGATTTCACACGAGATCATCGGCTTTCCGAACATAGACGCCTCCACCAGCGACAGTCCAAACGCTTCAGAACGTAGATGCGAGGGAAAAATCAGCCCGGAACTCAACTCCAAAAGCGCAGTCTTGTCCGTATCCGGCAGCGCTCCGGCGAAATGAACGTGCGACAGATCATGCTCGTTCGCATACGCGGTGAGCTGGGGTTTCATAGGGCCATCACCGACAATAACAATATCAATATCGGAAGTTCGTGCTGCAGCCAGCAGCGTTCTTAAACCTTTGTAATAGCGCAACACACCGACGAAGAGAAAGAAAGGGCGAGGAAACCGCTCGTGCCAGCGCGCCTTGGTTGCGGCATCGGCAGCAGGATAATCGGCCTCGTCCAAGCCGAGTGGAATGACCGCCGTTTTATCGCTAAACCGCTGCAGAACATCGCTCGTCGCCAGATAATTCGGAGAGGTGGCAATGATCCTATCCACACTACCGAGAAAGCGGTTCATCAAAGGGCGATAGAGCTGAAGGAGTAGTTTCTGCTTAACGATGTCCGAATGATAGGTCACAATGGTTGGCTTTTCCGGACGAACGCCGACCTGTACGATATCGCTCATGGGCCAGGGGAAATGATAGTGTATTATATCAGCTTGACTGCTCAACTCCCTGAACCGGGAAAACACATCACGCGACAATCCCGTTGATGCAAACTCAAAATCGAGCCTGGCCTTATATGCCATGTGACCATCAAAATTTCGGGTATTTTCTTCCGGCTTTGCGCTCAAGGACAAAACGTCCGATGCAATACCGTATTCAGCCGCGCCTTTTGCGATCGCATGAATGGTTCGCTCGATACCGCCGAATGTATCTGGCCAATAGGTCTTAAAAAAATGCAGAACTCGCATGTTTCTCCAATATACATCATCATCGGCACATCTGATCGTTCGTCATCAGCGACGACAACTAAAATGTCATGACAGCCTAAAGTGCGGATATTGTTTTCTCTGCTTCATAACAGGCGCAGAGAATATGGTAAAAGGTCGACGCGGGCGCGGGCTCATTGATGAGCGTACCACCTTCCGGCCACTTGTCGTACCATAACCCTTTGATCGGCGTTTCAAGAAATGGCCGTAGGGCGTCAAAGGCTCGCAATGCTGATTCCAGATAAAAACTTCGCTCTTTGCCCTCGCTCAATGAAGCAAATAACAGAGCCGATTTTATCCATTCAGTTTGTGGCCACAGACGCGCGAGACCATCGTGAACCGAAAAATCGTCATACAAGCTCATGATGGCCACTTTGCGCTGCTCGCATATACCACGAGCTATTGCAATCTGGAATAGACGCTTGGCGGCCCGCATGCCATCGTGATTCTGTCGCCGATCCGCCCACTGGCCCATCAGCCAGGACCATTCGAACTGATGTCCCGGTTCGACCACCCTACCCTTTTCACCTGGATATGGCTGCCAATCATGATCGAAGAATTCACGCAACGCACCGGTCTTACCATCAATGAATTTCGTTAATGCAAGATTTGCGATCTCATCAGCATATATCGACCAGAACTCTGTTTGTGGGTCTACTGCCTCCCAAGCAAGCATTGCTTCGAACAAATGCATGTGCGGATTTGAACACAAAGGAAGCTTTGGCGGATTGGCTTCCTCAAATCCACCAAGAGGATGATGATAATCATCCACGAGCGAATTCATCAGACCAAGCGCTCGTTGACGCATTTCATCAAACCGATCCGGTATGGAAACCGCGATCTGAGCGGCCGCAAAAACGGAAAAAGCCTGGTTGTAGAGATCGAACGTGTGATCGATCATCTCGCCATTTTGACTGGCAAGACTGCCATAAAAGCCGTCTTCTCGCCGATAGACGCGATCATAATATTCTATTCCGGCTTCAACGGTCTGCTTCCATTCGCCATGCCAGCCCGTGGCACCAGCCTTAGCGAAACAATAAATCTGTCTCGGATGCACGCGAGAACGACGATTATCTGCATACGTTGCGACGGCGTCCTGGCCAATACGTTCAAAGAAGCCGTTATTCGGTGCATCCACACCGGCCGACAACCAAAGAGGCAACGCGTGGTTATGGAGCCACGACGATAAGCGTTCGACTTCCGCCCGAAGTTTACGTGTCACATCATTCATTGCACGGCTTTCATGCTGAAATAATCAAACGATCAAACACGTCCGAAATCATCCTCGAAGCGCACAATATCGTCTTCGCCCAGATAAGCTCCAGTTTGAACTTCAATCAGTTCAAGCAGAATTTTACCCGGATTTGAGACACGGTGTACCGTACCTTGAGAAATATATGTCGATTCGTTTTCTGACAGGAAAAGGCTCTCGTCATCGATCACGATTTCGGCCACGCCCCGAACAACCACCCAATGCTCAGAACGATGGTGATGCTTTTGGAGCGAGAGTTGTTTACCGGGCTTGATGAACAGACGTTTTACCTGGAACCGATCGCCCGAAAGCAAATGGGTGTAGCCGCCCCAAGGGCGATAGATGGTCCGGTGCTCCTCGGCAAGCTTCGCCGTAGCTGGTTGTTTCATCAGCGCCTTTACGATCGCGCCTACACCTTGCGCTTCTGAGAGCTTGCCGACATAGAACGCATCTTCCGAGGCCACAATCGTCAGATCATCGACACCATTGACCGCGACATGAACGCCTTCAGACAAGACCAGCGAATTATTGGTGTTGTGCAAGCTGACAGGTCCGCGTGCAACGTTTCCAGCCAGATCCTGTTTGCTTTCCTTCCAGACAGCATCCCACGAGCCGAGATCCGACCAGTGGATTGGTGACGGAACAACAGAAGCGAGCTTTGTCTTCTCGAAAATCGCATAGTCGACGGAAATATCCGGCGCCTTCTCAAATTCGGCGCTGTTCAGACGCACAAAATCGAGATCCCGCTGTGCAGTCGCAACGGATGCCTGAGCAGCTTCATATACCGCTGGTGCGTGACGTTTGCATTCATCGAGGAAGACGTCCGAACGGAACAAAAACATCCCTGAGTTCCAGTAGAAGCCGCCGGCAGCAAGCATTTCCCGCGCAACTTCCTCCTTCGGCTTTTCAACAAAGCGCTTAATTGCACAGGCTCCGCTTTCTTCCAGCTGACCTGCTTCGATGTAACCAAAACCGGTTGCCGGTTCCGTCGGCGTAATGCCAAAAGTGGCAAGACGCCCCATACGAGCTGCATTACTCGCCGTGTCGACAGCCTGAAAATATGCATCATCCATTTCAATGTTGTGGTCAGATGCCACGACATGGATAAGGGTCGGCTCCTCTATGGAAGCGATCAAAGCCGCAGCGGCAATTGCCGGCCCTGTGTTGCGAGCGACTGGTTCCAAGATAACATCCGAAAGTTCGACGCCACATTCCAATGCCTGTTCCGCCACCAAAAACCGATAGTCAGCGTTCGTTATGATAATCGGCTTGGAATAACGCTTCGGGTCCGACAATCGTTTCAAAGTCATCTGAAAGAGGCTGAGTTCGCCAGTCAGAGCCAGAAACTGTTTTGGGCGTTGCGAGCGTGACATCGGCCACAATCTCGTACCTTTTCCGCCTGCCAACACCACTGGCCTGATCAACATTTCACGCACTTTAACTTCCTTTCGATGAGCAGAATTCAGATCGTCTCGGAGAGTTTTGCAACGAACTCACTCAGCATCTGATCTGTTTTCTCCACTGAACCTGTTTCAATATAAATCCGCATTTCCGGCGCATTGCCGGATTGACGGAAATGAACAGTGTCGCCATTGGCAAACGCCATTCGCACGCCATCGACTGTCGAAATTGATTCCGGCTCAGCAATCAAGGGGGAGAAACTAGAACGAAATGATTGTGACGTTTCTATAGCGCGCAGAAATGAAGAGGCGCGATCTGCGGGAACTTCCTTGACCCTATCGGCCTTCATGCATCGAGCAGGCAGTGTTCCAACCAACTGACTCAACCTCACCCCCTGTTCTTTAGCCTGCACTAGAACAGCCACCGCTGGCAAAACGGAATCGCGCGTTGGAAGGCGACCCAACAAGCCTGACTTCAACGTCACATCATCGCCAAGCAGAAAGCCGCCATTGGCCTCAAAACCAACAACTGGATGCGCCCCGGCGCGCGCCATTTCGGCTACGACATAGGGCGACCCAATCCGTGTCCTGTGGATGTTCTCGAACCAGCCACTTTCTTCCAGCGCGCTGGTCGTGCTAAGCGGCGTTACGACTGTTTTCGCGCCGAGATAGTGAGCCGTCAGGATACCCAATATATCGCCATTTACCTGTCTTCCCTGATCATCGATGACCAGAGGCCTATCACCGTCTCCATCTGTCGACACAACTGCATCCAGCCCATGTTCGGCGATGAACGCGCTCGCCCGAGATAGATCCGAGGGATCAAGCGCTTCTGTATCGACGGCGACGAATTTTTCCATCCTGCGGAATGGATAAACCTCCGCTCCGAGCCCTTTAAATATACGAACAAGAAGATCGCGCCCAACGGCAGAATGAAGATCAATACCGATTTTCATTCCGGTCAGCGCGTCTGAACCTGAAGAACTGATAGAGCGGTCCACATATTCCTCGGCCACATCGATCAGAGGCGCAGGCATGTCGATGGGCTGGCCCTCAATATCCTTGTTCAACAATTCTTCCGCAAAGCTGCGAACAGGAGCCTCGTCGTCCTTCAAGAACTCGCCGTCAGGACGGTAGAATTTAATGCCGTTGTAGGCCTCCGGAATATGGCTTCCCGTAATCATGACGGCGGGCGCGTTGCGAGCCATCGCGTAAGCTGCGAGTGCGGGCGTCGGAATATTGCCGGCCCATATCGCATTCTTGCCGCCCAGTTCGATTGCAGCCACGCAGGAAGCAGCAATCCGAGGGCTGGATTCGCGCAAATCAGCGGCAACATAGACATGGTGAAATTCGAAATTACGCGACATGTGCTGCAAAAAGGCAACGACATAGGCAACACAAGTCTCATCTGTGAAGTCAATTGCTGGGCCCCGTAGACCAGACGTTCCAAAAGTAACTGCCATTTTCAGACCACCTTGTTGCTTAAAGCTAAACATGTCCATATACAATTGTCCGCAATTACAACACCTACCGATCAGGCATTGGATCCACCCTCGTGAAGACACCTCTTCATAACGTGAATCTCCGTAAGACCGTACGGCTTTCCAGCAGGTCGGGCCTAGATGTAGTCTAGGCATCCTTGCTCAGCATATGCCAAATGAACATCGCAAGCTTTCCGCACGGTCGCGAAAGCTGTGAAATGGTTTCCTCGACGCGCGGCGATCCGCCGGTAGAAGGCTCAGATGGCCCAAGGAGCCAGCAGCGAGTATACTACTTCCACCAGCATTCATCGCGCATGCCCTGTGGAATAGCCCCCTAATTGCCCGGACAGTTTCTCCCACTTAAATAAGTGATAGGACTACTGTTCACATTATGACTGGTAATAGCATTAAGATGGAAATTCTTTCCGGCCCTGAGCGGCGTCGACGCTGGAGTACAGCGGAGAAGCTTGCGATTGTCCACGAAACCTACGAGACGGACGCTACGGTCAGTCTGGTCGCCCGTCGTCATGGCATTGCGCCTAACCAGCTGTTCGCGTGGCGCAAACTTGCCTCACAGGGTGCATTGGTTGCAACGGCAGCCAAAGAGGAGGTTGTCCTTGCCTCGGGATACCGGGCGCTTCAGGCTCAGGTGAAGGAATTACAGCGCGTGCTGGGCAAAAAGACGATGGGAGGGGAAATCCTCAAGGAGGCCCTCGAAATCGCCAACGGCCCAAAAAAATGACTGCTGCACTCAATCTCGCTGCCGAAGGACGTTTGCGATGAAGGCGGTATGCGAGACGCTAGGCGTTGCCCGGTCGAATATCGCTGCACGCGCCACAGGCACCATTCCAGAGCCCGAGGGAGACCTCCGCTTCCCGACGCTGATCTGGTTGCTCAGATCAAGGCGGTCATTGAAGAAATGTCGACCTATGGCTATCGGCGGTTCATGCCATTCTAAGGCGCAAGGCCCGTGAACAGGGCTGTTCATGGCCAAATGCCAAGCGGGTTTATCGCGTGATGAAGCAGCATGATCTGCTCCTTCAGCGCCATCCCAGAGCTGCCGGTGAACGCAGACACGACGGGCAAGTCACCGTCGAGCGCTCCTATACCAGATGGTGCTCCGACGGCTTCGAAATCACGTGCGACAACAGGGAAAAGGTCCGCGTTGCTTTGGCGCTCGACTGCTGTGGCCCGGAAGCAACCGCTCATGTGGCCACGACAGAAGGCATCAAGAGCGAAGATGCGCAGGATCGTGTCATCACGGCGGTAGAAGACCGCTTCAGGTTTCGTAATACGTTCTTCATAGGCCGGAACCTCACCGCGACTCCCGTACGCTGAGATTTGAAGCCAATATAGGCGACAAGTCGTTGTGGGCCGCTGATGAGGCGAATATTACCAATCACCTCCATACTGCTCTTCGCCAGTTTCACGTCGAACCCTGGCGACGTCCTGGGGCTGTGGGCTGCGGGCAGTCGGATCCTAGAGGCCGTGCAGAGTTACATCCCCATCAACTACCTTCAACGCCTCGTTGATCGAATCAATTAAGCTGAGATGACGATCGATGGCTGCGTGCTCGTTACCATGCAATATCAGTCTCGCCAGCCGTTTGCACTCGCTGATCCAATCGAGATTGCCAAGCGAAACACGGTGGGAACAGGTTGGCGTGGAGGATCGACTCGATCCGGTTCTTCTTCCGGAAACGCTGGCGGACCAACTGCGTTTGGCTGGCAACCTTCCGTCGAAGCGCAAGCGTTTCCGAGTCCGATACACCGACCTTCGGTTGAGAGCTGGAGGCTTGGAACTTCGCGAGGATAGTTGCATCGGCCGAAATCAGTCTTAACCTTCGCGTGGGCGATTATATACCCGTTTGGGACTGACGACCACGCCCCGATGCACATGGAGCAACAGCACTTCAGCCATCGCCGCGGCATTGCGGTTTTGGCATTGTTTCTTTTTTCTTTACGCGGCCTCTATTCGATTAAAGCTTGCGTATTCGCAGACTCGCCTATAACCAAGGCTATCACGAGGATGGATCTGTGTTGGCTAAACCGCGTTACGTTTTACTTGATTTGATGCGTATTTTCGCAGCCTATTGGGTGCTCGTTCACCATTGGACTGCCACAGACGGATTCATGATTCATCTGAAACAGAAGTATACTATTCCTGATTTACCGATTATATTAGAAGAGGTATTGGCTGGCGGCTATCTCGGCGTAGATATTTTCTTCATTTTGAGCGGCATCGTTATAAGTAAAAGTGCTATACACCGAAACTGGGTAGATTTTTCTCAATCACGATTTATTAGGCTGTTTCCCGCTTACTTTGTTATAACGCTGCTAGCGATTGCTGTTGCTCCAATCACCATGCTGGATCATCCACCTATATCTCAGTTAGTCATGTCCCTCACGGGGTTGCAATGGTTCTATGGCTATCCTACGATTGTCGGTCCAGCTTGGACGCTTTTCTTTGAAATTCGATTTTATATTATGATTGCCATTATGATCGCAATATTCCGAGACATCGATATTAGGAAGATGAAGAATATTGCAATAGTATGGGCAATTTTTTTAATTTTAACTCCAAACCTGAATTCTCAACAGATGAATTTTCTAGTTATGCCGGATTATGGTGTTTATTTTTGCTTTGGTATTATTCTAGGAATTACATCATCTACAAAAGAATTCAAAAAAAATCTTCCGCTTATTATTTTTGGATTCTCTATTGCCTGGGTCAGACTGCAAGCTAGATATAACGGCAACCATTTCATCTTTGAAAGAGAGTCAGTTAGTGCATTGATATTATTGGTGGTAGTTTACATTTCTATGCATCAAAAAGATGTTTTTTTTGTACGCGGTGAAACCATGCACAAATGGGTAAGAAATATCGCTCTTGCCACTTACCCGTTGTACCTTATTCATGAGCCCCTCGGAATGCCGCTAGTAGCTTGGATGACTAATGCTGGTGTTCCGGTCATTCTTTCGTTATTTACAGCAGCAATCATTGTTACGATATTTTCGGTTTTTTGTGCGGTAGTATTGGAGCGAAAAATTGGTGAGATTATTCGCCAAAAAATATTTCTTAAAACGGACGTCCAGCCTAGATCCGTATCTTTATCATCACCGGGGGCGCAACGACCAGTAGTTTGCAAAACTGCTCGGGAAATTTGAAGGGGTTGAGTGTTGAAATTTTGTGTGCCCTCAGTTGGGATGCCACTGGAGAGAAAACACTACGACAAGAGTGCCGGGCCAGAGCCAAAACCCATAGCACGTAGATCATTACAATCGGAAGACGCGAGTTGCTAACTTCCCTGCCCCTACTCATGCGTGGGCAGAAATGTTCATCATTTTTAGAAGATGCGATCGCTTATTAAATGCTCAACATGCCAAATTCGACTGACGGGACAAAAGAAAACGTCAGCAATTTCATCAGAACGGGAAAGGAGATAGTTTTCGAGAATTGCAGGAGAAATTTCTATCAGCGTTCCATCTATCTCAACAGCGAACATCCTTCTTCCGTGGGTTAATGGAATAGTCAATTCAGCAATATCTCCGTGCTGGAGCCAATCTCGGCGATAAATTTCAATCAGAAAAGCCGCATCTGGCGAGCGCGATATTATTGCTTCTGCACCTCGCAAGACCTGAGGCTCGAAACCCTCAACATCGAGCTTAATCAGATCGACTGCTTCAACCTCAGCCAGAACATCATCAAGACGCTTTACAGAAACTTCAACGCTTCTATCAAACGTTGCAGATTGTTGCTTCACGATTGATCCGCCGCCGAGATGATTAGTACCTGAACTGCCCCCCATTTCGACCGGACAGTCGGCATAAGCAGAAAGGCTCAAGCACAGGCTTGGGTATAGGCTTATGTCTAACGAGTATCGACACGTTGAATTGCTGACGGGTGATGTTCGCCGCAGGCGGTGGACAACCGAGCAAAAGCTGACAATCATTGAGCAGAGTTTCGAACCAGGCGAGACGGTATCGTCCACCGCTCGCCGCCATGGCGTCGCGCCCAATCTGCTTTATCGGTGGCGCAGGCTCTTGAGCGAGGGAGGTGCTGCAGCTGTGGATTCTGACGAGCCGGTGGTCGGCAATTCGGAAGTGAAGAAGCTGGAAGATCGCGTCCGCGAGCTGGAGCGCATGCTCGGCCGCAAGACGATGGAGGTCGAAATCCTTCGGGAAGCCTTGTCCAAAGCAGACTCAAAAAAACGGATATCGCGGCCGATCTTGTTGCCGAAGGACGGTTCGCGATGAAGGCCGTCGCAGACACGCTGGGCGTATCCCGTTCCAACCTCAACGAGCGGCTGAAAGGCAGATCGAAGCCGCGCGGCTCCTATCACAAGGCCGAGGATGCAGAGCTTTTGCCCATCATTCGCAGGCTGGTAGATCAAAGGCCAACCTATGGCTATCGGCGGATCGCCGCGCTCCTCAATCGCGAAAGGCGAGCCGCCGATAAGCCTGTCATCAACGCCAAACGGGTCCATCGCATCATGGGCAACCACGCCATGCTGCTGGAAAAGCACACAGCCGTTCGCAAGGGCCGCCTCCACGATGGCAAGGTCATGGTCATGCGCTCCAACCTGCGCTGGTGCTCGGATGGGCTGGAGTTCACCTGCTGGAACGGCGAGGTCATCCGTCTCGCCTTCATCATCGACGCCTTCGACCGCGAGATCATTGCCTGGACGGCGGTCGCCAACGCGGGCATCTCCGGCTCAGACGTGCGCGACATGATGCTGGAGGCGGTCGAGAAACGCTTCAATGGAACCAGAGCCCCACATGCAATCGAGCATCTCTCGGACAACGGCTCTGCTTACACCGCGAGGGACACGAGGCTGTTTGCGCAAGCACTCAATCTGACACCCTGCTTCACGCCGGTCGCCAGCCCGCAGTCGAACGGCATGTCGGAGGCCTTCGTCAAAACCCTGAAGCGGGATTATATTCGCATCGCAGCACTACCGGACGCAGAAACAGCGCTCCAGTTCATCGACGGATGGATCGAGGACTATAATGAAATCCATCCACATTCCGCGCTCAAGATGGCTTCCCCTCGGCAGTTCATCAGGGCTAAATCAAACTAGCCGACCTGTCCGGTGAAATGGGGAGCACTCCAAGATCTACACTGCGCGATGGTCAGATCGTTTGGAAAGTTATATGGACTTGCTTCGAAAGTGCGCGTCCGGCGAAGGCTTTTTTCGGGTGTCGAGAGATAGAAACTTTAGGCCGCGTTTCATCTCATCGGCGATGATGCGGTCGATTATTTTAGGATCGCACTGTGTGTCGATGAGAAACTCGCGGATACCGCCGTCCCACGTACTGATGTCGGCGAGCAGGCTTTGAAGTTCTGACGTGCCCCCGTTAAATTAGGCCATTCAGAACTGGAATTTTCCACTTATGATCCCTTATCTGGGAGAAGGAGAGTTCCATTGACCTGCCACGGGTAATTTCCTCCAGATTGGATTAGAGTCCGGCCCACAAAGGACGGACGAATGAAGAAGCAGAGATTTACTGAAGAGCAGATTATAGCGGTGCTGAAGGAGCAGGAGGCTGGCGCGAAGGTGGCCGACCTCTGCCGCAAGCATGGGATTTCGGACGCGACATTTTATAACTGGAAAGCCAAATACGGCGGTATGGAGGTGTCCGAGGCGAAGCGCCTGAAGGCACTCGAAGAAGAGAACGCCAAGCTTAAGAAGCTGTTGGCCGAGCAGATGCTCGATGCCGCCGCACTCCGCGAGCTTCTCGCAAAAAAATGGTAGGGCCTGCCGCCAAGCGTGACGCAGTTGCACATCTGAAGGATATAATGGGTCTTTCGGAGCGGCGGGCCTGCCAGATTGTGTCGGCTGATCGCAAGATGATCCGCTATCGGTCCTGCCGACCGCCGGAGGTCGAATTGCGAGCAAAGTTGCGCGATCTCGCCAACGAGCGACGGCGCTTCGGCTACCGACGGCTGTTCGTCCTGCTCAGGCGGGACGGAGAGCCATCCGGCGTCAACCGCATCTATCGGCTGTATCGCGAGGAAGGGCTTTCGGTTCGCAAGCGGAAGGCTCGACGAAGGGCCGTCGGCACGCGTGCGCCGATCCTGGTCGAGGCGAAAGCAAATGCCCGTTGGTCTCTCGATTTCGTACACGACCAGTTTGCATGCGGGAGACGGTTCCGGATCCTCAATATCGTTGATGATGTGACGCGGGAATGCCTGGCAGCAATCCCGGACACCTCAATCTCCGGCCGTCGTGTCGCACGGGAGCTGACGACACTGATCGAACGACGCGGCAAGCCCGGAATGATTGTCTCCGATAACGGCACGGAATTCACCTCGAATGCCATCCTGGCCTGGTCGAAGGATCACAAGGTTGAGTGGCACTATATCGCGCCAGGAAAGCCTATGCAGAACGGCTATGTTGAATCCTTCAACGGTCGGATGCGCGACGAATTGGTAAGCCTCCGGTGAAGGCCGCAGGTCAGGCCGCTTGAGCGTTGACTGTCGGAGGCGTCCAATTCCAAGGAAGCAGTTGCTCCAGCTTGGTCATCGGCGTGTCCGCGATACGGGCAAGGACATCGGCAAGCCACGCCTGGGGATCGATGTCGTTGAGCTTTGCCGTCATGATTAGCGTGGCCATGAAGGCTGCACGATCTGCACCGCGGTCTGATCCGGTGAAGAGCCACGACTTTCTGCCGAGCGCAAAGCCTCTGAGCGCTCGCTCGGCGGCGTTGTTCGTCAGGCAAATCCGGCCGTCGTCCAGGAATGACGTGAAGCCGTCCCATCGCTTGAGCATGTAATCAATCGCCTCAGCGACCGGGGAACTGCGTGAGAGTTTTGCCCGCTCGGCTTGAAGCCAGGCCTGAAGATCATCAACGAGCGGCCGGCTTTCCTTGCGGCGACGATCCAGGCGTTGATCGGCCGTAAGCGCGTTGATCTCCCGCTCGATATCAAACAGGCCGTCGATCCGTTTGACAGCTTCGAGCGCCATGGGTGAGATCGGCGCGGCGTTCTTTCCACGCCTGGCGTTTGCGGCAATGTCGGCGAGCACGAAGAACTTGCGCCGCGAGTGTGCCCAACAGAGTGCCTGGGTCAGCGGATCGGGATCGCGATCAACCTTGAACAGCGGATTGTAGCCGCCATAGGCGTCCGCCTGCAGAATGCCGGTGGAGGTCTTCAGGTGGCGCTCCGGATGCTCCTGCCGTCGATCCCGCGAGGCATAATAAAGGGCGGCCGGCGGTGAGAGCCCGCCGAATGGTCGGTCATCCCGGACATAGGTCCATATGCGACCGGTATCGGTCTTTCCCTTGGCCAGGATCGGCACGGTTGTGTCATCACCATGCAGACGTTCGGCAGCAAGGACATGCGCCTCGATCAGGGAGTGAATGGGCTTCAATGCCGCGGCACATGCTCCAACCTGATCGGCCAGCGTCGATAAGCTGAGGTCGACGCCCTCGCGGGCGTAGCGCTCGCTCTGGCGATTGAGCGGCTGGTGCTGGGCAAACTTCTCGAACAGGATCATCGCCAGCAGGTTCGGCCCTGCAAAACCGCGGGGCGTCACATGGAAGGGTGCTGGTAGCTGCGTAATCTTCTCGCACTCGCGGCAGGTGAACTTCTCTCGCACCGTCTGGATAACCTTCCAATGGCGCGGAACGACCTCCAGGGTCTCGGTAATGTCCTCACCGAGCTTTGACAGTTCAGCCGATCCGCAGCAGGCGCAATTCGTGGGAGCGGCGACAATGATGCGTTCGCGCGGCAGATGTTCAGGAAACGGTTTGCGTGATGGGCGCTTGCGCTCGAAGGCTTTGACGGCTGAGGCTTTGGCTGCGATTTCCGCGACCAATTCATCTTCACCGGCGTCCGCTTCCAACTCCTCGAGCTGCAGTTCCATCTGCTCAAGGAGCAGCGCCTTACGCTCGGACCGACTGCCGTAGAGTTCACGGCGAACCTTGTCGATCTCCAGCTTTAGCCGCGCGATCAGCGCCTCGGAATGCGATACGAGTGCCTTTGCACTGGCGGCTTCTGCCTTGGCGGTCGCCGCTTCTGCTTCGGCTGCGATCCGTCGAGCGCGTTCCTGGCCCAGCAGTGCGAGCGCACTGGCAAGGTCGTCCGGAAGCTCTTCGGTCGCATTACTCATGACGGGATGGAATCACATTCGACCCTGTCATTCCAGTGTTTTTGCTTATCCGGCCGACGTCGGCCGCCAGGTCTTTTGCGGCATCCGCCAGTCGATACCTTCCAGCAGATAACCGAGCTGCGCAGGCGTGATCACCACCGTGCCATCGGCCGCTGATGGCCAGATGAAGCGGCCGCGCTCCAGCTTCTTTGTAAACAAACAGGCTCCCTGGCCGTCATGCCAGATCACCTTGATCAGGCCGCCGCCTCGGCCACGGAATACGAACAGGTGACCGCACATCGGGTCGCGCTTCAGCGCCTCCTGCACCATCAAGGACAGACCGGGGAAGCCTTTGCGCATATCGGTATGGCCTGTCGCCAACCAGACCTTCACGCCAGCAGGAACCGGAATCATCGCAGCCCCAGCACACAATCGAGAATCCGGCCAAGCGCATCCGTGTCGATATCGCTGTCCACGCGGACACGACGGCCCCGACCCAGCTCAATCGTTACATCGCTGCGCTTCCGACGAGGATGGGATGTGGTGGGCGGTTCCGGTTGAAGGGGAGAGACTGCCGGCGCGGTCTCCGACACGATCACCGGTACCAACGTGGTTGCCGTCTCGGTCTCCGGTTCCTCGATCCGGCACAGCTCCTTGCGCCAACGGAACAACTGGCTGACATGGATACCGGCCGCACGGGCAATCTCGGAGACCACCGCGTCCGCCTCAAAGCAGGCCGCGACGAGGCGCTCTTTGTCTTCGCGTGACCAACGACGACGGCGCTTTACGGACGTGATCACCTCAACTGGATACTTCGTCATATGACTACTCCTAGTGTTACCACTAGGACTGGCAGTCAGAAGGCCGTCATCGCAAGACGGCCTTCACCGTGGGCTTACACGAATTGCTCAACGAAAGCCTGTTCTTCGGTCTCGATCATGCCCGCAGCGCCATCGCCGAATGGGCCGACGATTATAACCATTCCCGGCCGCACTCATCGCTCGGATATCAGACCCCGGCCAGCTATGCCGGAACCATCGCTGCAACCGGCTCCAACGCTGCGCAAGATGAAGGCTACGCGTTTCCGCCGGTTGCTCCAACCGCACCAAATGGCGTATCAAAAAACGCTGAGGCTCTAATCGCCGTTGGATGAAAATTCAGAGGCAGGTCAGTCACGACAGGGCTGTACCCGGCTGATAAACGGTGGACAACTGATACCTAAATCAATGTCCTCCCTTATACTCCGAAATGGCCCTTTCAAAGACCTCTGTAAGCCCCTCTGCACACTTCTGCCAATCGAATCTGGAAATGTTCTTTCTGGCTTTGTCACAAAGATAGGAGTGTAAGGCATCGTCAATCATGATGTTCAATAGCGCTTGCTTTATAGAGTCCACGTTATCAGGATCAACGAGCAAACCGGCTTCTCCTACTACTTCTGGCATTGAAGAGCGATTGGAAGTGATAACAGGCACCCCGAAGCTATTAGCCTCAATTATCGGCAAACCGAAACCTTCAAATCTAGAAGGCATGGCAAGAAACCGAGCATGTCTATATAGCTCGCCTAATTCCTCGTCGGTAACATATCCTCGAAGCTGCACACAATCCGTTAAACCCAAACGTGCAATCTCTCTTCTCAAGTTCGGCATCCGCCATCCTTGCCCGCCTGCAATAACTAGCCCATTCTGGTGCCTTAATTTTTCGGGCAACAATGCATAAGCCTCAAGGAGATTGAGAAGATTCTTCCTAGGCTCTAATGTACCGACGAATAGTCCGTAGCGTGGCATGGACAGAAAATTTTTCACAGGAATGGAACCAACACCAGCCAAGTTGGACACCCATCCAGGATAAACATGGTGGACCTTATAAGCCACCTCTGGAAAATATGTGACAATATCTTTACGCGTTGCCTCAGAGACCGAAACTATTCTAGTCGCATTTCGAAGAGCTGGCAGCATAAGAGCTTTTTCTGCGTAGTAATTCCTAGCCCTCATGGTATCCGATGCCACAAGCCAAACAAGATCATGAATTGTTAATACTGTTGGCATTGGAGCAAACCCGCGAAGAGGCAATCTATGAGCGGGGCCCCAAAAAACATCTACATTATCTTTTCTGGCAAGACGACCTACCTCAGCCCCCCCCAAATGATGCGCAAAACTGAACCGGGCCAATGAGACACATGTAATTGCGCACCATCAGGTAATATTTCATAAGAAACCGGCGTGCTTGGAAGATAAAGATGTAAAGTATGCCCTAAGTCGATAAGAGATTTACACGATTCTATTATATAGCGCCCTATACCGGTAGGGCGTACGATTAGATTTCTTGCATCCACACCGATATTAAGCACACTCAGAGACCCAAACAAACACGTCTTAACCTCCAAATCCCGCTGAGCAAACGTCGTATACTAAGCACGATAGTAATTTATACAATTCAATATTCCCTCATCAAAATCCACTGTCGGCTCCCAATCGAGAACTGTACGGATTTTACTCAAATCAGCCACTAGCTCCATATTTTCCCCCTTTCGATATGGAACACTTCCAAAATCTGCTTCACCTCGTCCTATAATCGATCGAATCGTCTCAATAACTTCCCGGATTGATCTTCCCGGAGTACCAGAACCCAAATTCAATATCTCGCCATTTGACTGATCACGAATTAGACAACGCTCTACAGCAGCCACGACATCTGTAACATAACAAAAATCCCGTATTTGCGCGCCTTCAGAAGTTGGGAACTCTCTTCCCGCCAAACAGGCTGTAATGATCTGTGGGATAAAGCGCTGTATGTTCTGACCTGGTCCGTAAGCTAAGAAAAGTCGCAAAGACGCAGCAGGGAACCCCTCACTGCGCCAAAGCATCTGTAGAAAATGGTCGGCCGCTGTTTTAGCGAACGAGTACGGCGAAAATGGCTCTTCGCGTACAGATTCCCTTTGTGGAGCGTTTAATGCTCCATACTGGTCGCTACTACCAAATTGCACCCACCGCTTAACTGACGACCGATCAAGCAGATTCAGCAAATTAATAACGCCAACAAAGTGCTGGTCGATAACTTCTGTTCCGCCATTGCTGAACAGCCTATGGTCTACAGTTCCCCCGCAGTTTATGACAAAGTCAAATCTTACAATACTAGGGTCATCCGATATATCGAACGCACTTCTAAGACTCTCGTTATTCCTTACATCAGCAACGAGATAACGCACTTTAGGCAATGGGTTATCAGGAGATCGTCGAGATAAAGAAAAGACTTCAAAATCTCTCTCTGCAAAGTGGCGACACAGGCTCCGCCCTATGAATCCCGTTCCCCCTACCACGAGGACCTTAGACATACCAAGGCGCCTTTTCACCTGCTTTAGCCAAAGCATCTAAGGCTTCTACATCCCTTTTTGTATCCATGCATTGCCAAAAACCGTCATGTCGATACGCCATAAGCTGACCAGCGCGAGCCACATTTTCCAATGGATCTTTTTCCAGAATTGTCTCATCCCCCTCAATGAAGTCCAGAAACTCGGGATTCATGACAAAGTAGCCACCATTTATCCACCCCTGAGTTGCTTGTGGTTTCTCCATGAATTCAGTAACAAGTCCGTCTTCAATCTGAAGTTCACCAAATCTCGCGCTCGGCCGTACGGCCGTAACCGTTACCATTTTACCATGAGATTTATGAAATTTGATCAGTTTATCTATATCTACATTTGCAACACCATCTCCGTAAGTAAGCAAAAATGGCTCATTACCAATAAAGTCTTTTAATCGTTTAACACGACCGCCAGTCATAGAATTTTCGCCGGTATCAACCAACGTCACATTCCAGTTGAGACGGGTATCCGTATGAATATTAACGGCTCCAGTCTGAAGATTTACTGTAAAATCAGAATTCAAAGTGCCATAATGCAGAAAATACTCTTTAATTACTGGCGCAAGATATCCCAAGGCAACAATAAAATCTGTTCTTTGATACCGTGAATAAATGTTCATGATGTGCCACAGTATTGGCTTACCCCCAATCGGCACCATAGGCTTAGGAATTACATTTGTGAATTCCGACATTCTAGTGCCAAACCCACCAGCCAAAATAATAGTCTTCATCTGAGATTCCTTTAGAATTCGAAAGCCGCCAAGCTTTTCCGATCTTCCTCGTTGTCATCGTGCGGAATATCCGCAATATTCACAACTAAGTTTGGGCCTTTCGTCAGCCCACTAAACGCCATCCAGAAACCTGGCGGCACTGAAATTCTTCGGTGTTCACCCTCGCCGGAAATAATCTCCAGACGATCACTAGGGTCATCGCCAATGAATACAAACTTTACGGCGCCAACAGGCACTATGAGATTTGACGACATGCGGTTATGTCGTTTCCAGCCTTTCACATAGCCAAATTCAATAAAGCTGAAATAGAGCTCACCGAAATCTGATGACAAGCCGTCAGAGCCCATCATACCTTTCAATACATCTCCACCTTGTAAAGGTATTCGTCGAAGATCGAATACGCCTATATCTGAAGTCACCGGGCCCATCGCACACCTCTCCCTGCGGCTATTTGGGTATATTCTGAGATCTGACCTCTAGTGAATTCCCGCATGTCATCGGGCTTGTTCTTGTAAAACTCCAAGTACCATTCGATTGTCATCCGGACTGTCTGTTCGTAATCCATGGATGCACGCCAGCTTAAATGATAAAGAGCTTTGTCACAGTTCAACTTTAGGAGATGCGACTCGTAAACAGAGGTAGCTTCGCCTGCGGATACATCCGCCCATTCTGCGCCTGGCCAATGTTTGGCCATGTCGGCAACAACCTGACAAACAGTGTAGTTTTCATCGAGATTCGGTCCGAAATTAAACGCTTCTCCGTGTAACTCGTTTCCTTCTTTTAGTGCTGCTGCAAGCGCAAGATAACCGCTCAGTGGCTCTAGGACGTGCTGCCAAGGACGAGTGGCGTTGGGACGCCTGAGCTTTACTGAATCACCAGACGACCATGAGCGAACACAATCAGGAATAATTCGGTCGGCGGCCCAATCGCCTCCGCCAATTACATTTCCGGCCCGACCTACGCCGACTCTGACGGCTCCAGTCTTCGGGAAGAAGGAACGGACATATGACTTAATTGCGAGCTCCGCAGCGCCCTTGGAGGCACTATATGGGTCCGGCCCACCTAGGGCATCGGTCTCCCGATATCCCCAAACCCATTCCACATTATCGTAAGCCTTGTCGCTTGTTATAAAAACAGCCACACATTCGTTATCAACTTGGCGTAACGCCTCGAGCACGCTAACAGTTCCCATGACATTTGATTGCCAAGTCAAAATAGGGTCAACATAAGAAAGTTTAACTATGGGTTGAGCAGCCAAATGAAAAACGAAATCTGGCTGAAACTTCGTAAGTGCATCGACAACAGCTGCCTGGTCACAAACATTGCCACGCAAATCGATAAGCGAGTTTCCTTTCACTAAAGAATTAAACATTGAGGGCGCGGTAGGAACTTCCAATGAGAACCCACAAACTTCTGCGCCAAGTTGCGTTAACCATTGTGTTAGCCAACTGCCTTTGAAACCGCAATGCCCCGTCACTAGAACTTTGGCGCCCTCAAATACATTGAGATGATTACTCATATTAATTCCCACTTCCACCTGAACTCAACCCACCAGCCTACGCACCCAGCTCTTTATGCCAGACGGTATTGCCTTGCGCAGCGTATCCTCTAAGCTAAACTCACGATTCCTTGATATATCCGAAAGCATTATACTGGCGCTTCCACCCTTCTCCTGAGCGTAGGAGGCATAAATCGAATCTGCATCGTGCCACGTACATGCGAAGTGATGGCAGATCGAGGTGTTTTCTGTAAAAGCATTGAGTTTAAAAGGTCGTTTTTTTTCGCCGGTCGGTATCAATGGGGAAAAATAATCTTGCGGGTATATTTTTACTCCGGCAACGACGATCGGATTCTCGAGATTTGGTGTGGTACCCATTCCATCAACGTTATGCCCTTTATTGGCAAAATAGAGCGCCGCTAATTGCGGTGCCCACAAGTATAACGCTTTCTTTCGCCAAACTTTCAGATGTCCGAGACCTTCATAAGCCTCACACATAAAGGTCGCAAGATCGCTATTGGGCTTCGATGCCATTGAATGAGCTGTATACCAGCCGCCCACTTTTTCATCGATCCCTATGAACGCATCGAAAGAATCAGCAGATTCCAGTTCTTCGATCAGCTGGTTAAAAATTCCACCATTCACGACCTCGATGTCTGCATCAAAGTACACGCCTCCATACTCTTTCAGTACCCACCACCTGAAGTAATCCGTCAGGAAAGCGTGATCTTTCGCCTCGTATAACGCCCGGGTATAAGAGTTAATGTCGACTGGCAGGTTGGACGCGTTCCAATGGCATATTTCAAAGTTCGGGAGTTGAGATTTCCACGTCTCTAAATATGCACCGAACATATCGGGCTTGCCGTCAAAGCCGAAATAGATGCGATGCAGTTTTTTCAAGTTCATTGTCCCAACAATCCCTTTAGTTTGCGTCTTGCATACCGCTTCAGACGAGACATAAAATTTCGGAGTCTAACTAAAGCCGATTGACGCTGGCCGGCAAACTTCACGTACTCATGAAATAGCAGCGGCTTATCCCTAATTAGACGCCCCTCATAATGCATTTCTGAGACATTCGCATTACCGAATAAGTGGTAGACACATGTGTTCTCGGTATACTTAAGAGCCCGCCCAGAAATTCCGAATTTAGGTGAGAACCATTCCTGTGGGTATACCTTCACGCGGGCCTCCACTTCTGGCTCAGTAATATACTTAAACATCCCCTCATAAAGATCCCGCCCTTGATCTCTAAAGTATAGACTTATTAGCTGAGGACCGATTAAACTCCGCTCTTCCCTCCAATGCCACAAGGGACCACTGAGTGAGTTTTCATAAAGCTGCACCATAAAATCAACCAACGCGGCCCCCTTCTTGGCTGCGACGGTCTGGGCGGTTGGGAAACCGTTACTAAATTCTTCCACCCCGAGAAATGCGTCAAACTGCTGGGACTCTCGCAGTTCGTCCATGAGCTGCCTCAAAACAGGCCCAGACAAAACTTCACAATCAGCGTCTAAGTATAATCCGCCGAATTCCTGCAATTTCTTCCAACGAAAATATTCGCTTAAGAATACAGGCTGACGAGCTTGCACGGCGCGCCGAACCCATTCGTTCGCGTTAAGATCCAGATTGGAGGCATTCCACTCCATGATCGTATACTCTGGAAGTTCTTTCCGCCACGTTTCCAGATAATGCTCAAATTTGTCTTTGTATGGAGGGTAATCAGTAAAGTAAATACGGTGTATTATCTTGGGAAGCACCCCATAAGGCTCGTCTTTTACTGAAGATTTCTGCTTTGACGGCGACGACATCGAATCCACTCTCACTTGGACAAAATTAGGCGTTTGATAGATGAAAGCTTTGATACCAACTTCCAGCTTCTCGAGGCAAAAATCGTGCTTAAACGATCTTCTAGATCATTTTTTTCAGCGTGCAGCGTTTTATACGCTAAATTTTGGCCCGCAATCGCTTTCTCATGCTCTGCAACGACTTCCTCATACTCCGCTATGGTTTTCTCATGTTCCGTACGTATCTCTTTCAACGTGGACTCAAATCTCAATATCTCTGCGTCTTTTTGCCGAAGTACGTCTTCGACGTTTAGAATCTTTCCCTCCAACCAAGCCAAATGTCGACGCAATTCGCTAGCAGATTCTTCGTATCTTTCAGCCAAGAGCTTCATAGTCGGCTCGGGGATTGAGTCCGCCCCAGTGAAACTTGCCTCGCCGCCCGCATTTTTAATTTGCTCGTACAGATCGGAGAAACTCCATTTATCTGGTACCCGCTTTAAAAGTCTCCAGAAGATCTCGTTATATGGTGACGGCAAGTCATCTGGATTTAACCAACTCGGTCGAGTTGGAATGGGGAATTCGATTTTCCGTCCAAGAACCTCATGGCAAAAAATTAGGAATGACAGGAAGAGATCGTGCGGCCAGGAGCAATCTGAACGAATGCGTGAAATAGCACCGTAATCAATCAGACGAACAGAGCCGTCGTCGCATATTAAAGTGTTCCATGCTCGCAAATCGCTATGATAATAGCCAGCCTGTTCCAACTGAGATAAGTACTTCAATACACTCTCTAATAAATTGGCAGAATCATAATATTTTCCCTTTACGATGAAATCATCCAGTGTATTTCCTTCGTAAATCTCCCTTACAATCCACGCTTCTCCGCCACGAAAACCTTTAGAATAGATCTTAGGCTTGTATTCAACCTCAATGTCGGAAGTCAGAAAAGAAACTTCATTTCGCCATTCATTCTCTTCCAGCTGAGAAGAACTGTCCTGTAATATTCTATACTGTTTCGCCATCTTATCTTTGGAAAAATAGAAACGACGACGCCCTTCCCTTGAATTTGGAACTAGTGCATTGGATACAGTTGTCCATTTCTCATAATGGAAAATGACATCATCTACATAGAAAACTTTCGAGCTTGCAAAATATAGCGGACGCTTATACTCTGAAAGGTGGGTCTCGTGTTGAGACAATAAATGGACATAAGAAAATCCAACTAATAAATCCTCTACGTTGGCCGGCTGCGCAACTGCCCAGTGAACAGGCTCTACATTTGTCGCAAACTCAAAAATACAACACTCACTCTTCCGAGCGAGCACGTTTAGACAATCGATAACAAACGTTATGCCTTTGGCCTCGACCATGTGGTGAAATACACTCAAACCGAGAATAAGATCATACTCGTCCATTGCTATAGACTGTACAAACTCTTCAACCCGGTCGCATTTAAACACAATCCGGTTATCACCACGCTCTTGAGCTATCGCACGACAGACCGCAATATTCTCAGCTAGGTAATCAACTCCACAGACTTCCGCCCCTGCGTCGGAAAGAGCATGACTGAAATATCCCTGAGCACAGCCCAAATCCAGAACTCGCAAAGGACGCCCCAGCAGATTGCTGACCTTACTGTAGACGGTCAAGAGCTGCTGCAGCCGATCTTCGCAGCCTCGTGAGCGCGATGCGGACAAATCAGGACGCCCCCAAATCGGCTGATAAACTTCAGGCAACTTAAAAACTAAACGCTCAAGTTCAGTTGTCATGGCTTATCGGACCCATCGTTTCAAAGTTCGCTTGCAAATCAAAGATGCCCCAAAATGGCATAGGCCGCTCTACCGTTATTAGCACCGAATCGTAGCGCCTATCCAGTGGTAGGAGATTCTCCTGCGGCCCGCTCGAAACCCCGAACGACAACAAATAATGGCCTCCATTCAAATTTATCGGCATACTAAATTTGAATACTTTCAATTCGCCTTTTCTTGCTGATACATTCATCCCTTTTCCCGACAAAAAGGAATTGGTTCCGTAAATGAAAAGCCCATCATGGCTCTTAAGAAGTATTCCAGGAGTCACATCAGGATAATCGTCGTCGAAAAGGACCGAGAACGAGAAGTCAACCATGGAGCCGCTTTCGATCGACGGCGGGTGAGATTTACCATTGCTCTTTACGTTGTAATCAATAATACGCGCCCCGCCTTGGCCCCAACGGTGTTCTTCTTTTCGATAATTCGGTCTAGTGCTGTAGACATCCTCGAAAGTACTCAAAGTCACATCAGAATCCATGTTGGATGAGGAATCTACTGACTTAACCTTCCTTTTTCCAAAAAGACTATCATAATAAAGATTACACGCTTGCCGCGTATCCCCATCAAATTTTACTGTTCCCTTCTCAATGAAGACGGCTCGATCACAATGCTTTACAACGTCGCCCATTGAATGAGTCACAAAAAGGAGAGAAGTTCCTTCGTTTTTGAAAGACGAAATACGATCAAAACATTTGGCTTGGAAAAACGCATCCCCTACTGATAGTACTTCATCCACAATGAGAACATCTGGACGCACAGCGGTCGCAAGCGAAAATGCCAAGCGGGCATGCATACCTGAAGAATACACTCTTATCGGCTTATCAAAGAATTCACCTAGCTCTGAAAAACTTTGAATATCGGGAATAAGCGTATGCAGTCTCTCCTTGGAGAACCCCATGAGACCGCCAGCCTGATAGATATTTTGGCGACCTGTGAACTCGGGATTGAAACCTAATCCGAGCTCTAGGATCGCGCTTACGCTTCCATTAATCTGAACGGAGCCCTCTGTGGGTCGCACCGTACCTGTAATCACCTTCAACAAGGTGCTCTTTCCCGCGCCGTTTTGCCCCACAAGGGCGAGCGCCTCACCAGCATCTAACCTAAAACTTATGTCTCTAATGGCCCAATATTCCTCCTTGGGGCTTATCGACATGCCAAACCAATTCGCGAAACGATCGATGTTTGATTGGTAAACTGGGTAACATTTTCCCAGATTTTCGACTGCGATAACTGGGTCACTCATAATGCATCCACCAATTCCGAATTAGCTCGCTTGAATACGACAAGCGCGACAATTAACAACGTCAGAGACACAACGGCGGGATAGATTAACGTTTCAACGCTTGGCCAGCGGTGGAAGAGCAATGCATCTTGATATAGCCGAACCAACGCGGTCATCGGATTTAACTCAACAATCCATCGAAATTTTTCTGGGACCGTTTCGACCGTATAAACTATCGGGGTGAGCCAGAACCAAATTTGCAGAATCACGGCCACGGCTTGGCCTATATCTCGAACAAAAATATTGAATACACCCAATAATAGCCCCAACCCAAACGCGAACATTGAAATCAGAAGTATTCCGATGGGAATCGCTAACCACGTCACATGTGGGAAATGGCCAAAAAATAGAAAAACAACTGCAGCGGCGAACAGCAGAAGTATATGATTAACTAGCGCACTCCCCCAGACAATAATCGGAAGGCATACACGAGGAAATACAATCTTTTTTAACACACCCGCGTAATCGATAAATACCGTCAGACAACGATTAAATATCTCGATAAAAAGGTTCCAACTTGCAAGTCCCGCGATTAGATAAATGGAATAAGCCGCCTTATCATCTATTCCATGCAGCTTGGCACTCAGTATCTCACTGAGGACGACGGCATATATCGTAGATTGCGCCAGCGGATGCAATA
This sequence comes from Brucella intermedia LMG 3301, assembly GCF_000182645.1. NCBI lineage: Bacteria > Pseudomonadati > Pseudomonadota > Alphaproteobacteria > Hyphomicrobiales > Brucellaceae > Brucella > Brucella intermedia. The sequence continues at coordinate 621,133 of NZ_ACQA01000001.1, read as the reverse complement.
TAGACCAAAACATACCCAGCTTCGAGCGCGCAAAACGCCCCTTCAACTCAGCCAAAATGGATGCGTATATAAAATGTCTATAATTCCATATGGACATTACCATATTGATCATACTTCCTTTGCAAGGGCTATCCCTGACGGCCTATATATGAGAACGAATATCGCGTCAAAAACCCCGGTGATAATAGCATTCCGCAGACAATGTCGCTGTTCCTCGATTGGCTAATAACATCAGCACTCCAATGTCAGAGAGAAGATCGTGGGTCCATTAGCCTTAAATGGAATCTTTCTCAGGCGAACTAATTCAACAATGCGGCGACAAGACGATCAATCGTTGAGTTGCGCCGTCTTGCGACGGCGTCAATAGGCGAGGAAAGCGGTCTACGACCAACGTTCTCCCAATCTCTGCAAATTTTGTTTTCTTTAAACTTTTCCCACATTGCCCCCACCAAAAAATCCTGCAAACAGTTTCAACCAGCTTGCGTCGCAAGCCGTAAGATTGCTGACGATGCGCTCTGATTGATCTGATTGTCAGTAACCGATGTTCCGCCCCCACGTTGTCCTTCCCGCTCTGATCTGGAATCGCATCCATGGACAAGCAACGGGAGTTTCTCCATGGAGAGTACATTGGAGGTTCTCACGACCAGGAAGTCTGGACGTGAGTTTCACCGGCACTGGCCGGACGAGGTAAAAGCACAGATCGTTTCGGAGGGTCTTCGGCCTGGAGTGATGGTGAATGAGGTCGTCGAACGCCACGGGCTGAAGCCGAACCACCTGTCCACCTGGCGAACGATGGCGCAGCAGGGCAAGCTGGTTCTGCCTGCGCCCGAGGATGCGATAGAGTTCGCAGCGGTGATCGTTGATCCACCCGCTTCAGAACAGCGATCAAAAAAGCCAGCCGTCCCGAGATCATCGTCGGGTCTGTCACCATTCGGCTGGAAGAAAGCGCATCCCCCGCCCGCATCGCCGCTGTCGCGCGTGCCTACGCGGTTCCGGCATGATCTTTCCGTCGAACCGCGTCCGGATCATGGTGGCGACAAAGCCGGTAGATTTCCGCAAGGGCCATGATGGATTGGCGGCGTTGGTCAAGAACGAGCTGGGCAAGGACCTTTTACAGGGACGGTCTTCGTATTTCGGTCGCGGAAAGCAGACCGGTTGAAGTTGATCTACTGGGATGGCAGCGGTCTGGTGATGGCCTAAAAGCGGCTGGGCCACGCACAATTCGAAGCATTGTTTGCGGGCCTCGACCGGCATCGCGTCCGTTCCGTAGAGGCGAGACCGCCGGACGCCATCGAATAGATGCGGCACGATGACTCGGACGGTAATTCCGACGGCGAAGTGACGTTGGTTTTGATAGGCTTCGGCCATGTTAGACGCCGACGATCTTCCAGACGACATTGCTGCACTGAAGGCGATGCTGATCGCGGCGCAAGCGCGTGAAGTTCACAAGGATGACCGGATCGAGCGACTGGAGAAGCTGGTCGCAGCTTTCAAGCAGGCAGCCTTCGGCCGCAAATCCGAGAAGGCCGATCCTGAGCAATTCGATCTCGCATTGGAGGACCTTGAAACGGCTATTGCTGCTATCCATGCCGAAGATGAAGCCGATGGCCCCTCTGGGAAAGCCGCAGCCTAAGCCCCGTGCCGTCAATCGCGGCTCTCTGCCTGCATCATCGTACCGGGAAGCCTGCTCTGCGGCGGCGGCCTGCATTGCATCGGCGAGGACGTCTCCGAGCGGTTGGACGTCATCCCAGCGCAATTCCGCGTCGTCGTCACGCGTCGTCCCAAATATGCCTGCCGCGCCTGCACCGACGGCGTTGCCCCGGCTCCAGCGCCTGCTCGATTGATCCACGCCGGGTTGCCGACAGAGGCGACCATCGCACATGTGCTGGTATCCAAATACGCCGATCACTTACCGCTCTACCGGCAGGCCCAAATCATGAGCCGCCAGGGCGTTGATCTCGACCGCTCTACGCTCGCCGACTTGGTCGGCCAGGCGGCATTCGAGCTTCGCCCGGTCTTCGACGCTCTGATCGCCGATCTGAAGCGGTCCACCAAGCTGTTCATGGACGAGACCCGTGCGCCAGTCCTCGATCCTGGCTCCCGCAAAACCAAATCTGGATACTTCTGGGCGCTGGCCCGTGATGACCGACCGTGGGGCGGGCGTGGGCCACCCGGTGTAGCCTTCACCTATGCTCCCGGTCGCAGTGGACACCATGCCGAACGTATATTGCAAGGGTTCACAGGCGTCCTTCAGGCGGACGGTTACGCTGGATATAACCGCTTGATCGCCTCGGATCGTACCGGTCCCGACATCCGGCTGGCCTAGTGTTGGGCGCATGCCCGGCGTAAGCTGATCGAGATCACCGTACCGGCACAGCACCGATTGCCGAGGAAGGCGTGAAGCGGATCGGCGAACTCTATCGAAGCGTGGCCGAGCTGCGCGGTCTCGACGCCAATGCCCGCCTCGCTGGAAGGTAGGCACGGTCAGCGCCGTTAGTCGCCGATATGCGGATGTGGCTGGCGCATCATCGTGCTCTGTCGAGCGAACCATTAGGCCCATTGCGTTGAACCGGAAGAACGCGCTCTTCGCGGGACATGACGCTGGAGCGGAGAACTGCGCGACCATCGCCTCCCTGATCGAAACCTGCAAGCTCAATGCCGTTGACCCGCTGGCCTATCTGACCGCGACGCTCACCGCCATCGTCAATGGCCACAAGCAAACCCGGATCGGTGAACTATTGCCGTGGAATTGGGTGAACAAAGCAGCGTAAATTTGGCGGCCTTTTTGGTTTGAAGGACCAAATCTAACCTGCTCTCCGACGCTCGACTCCGGGGTCATGGTCGTCAGTCCTCCTCTGGAACGCCCAGAGCCTGATCCCCCTTTTTGGCCGCCGCCCTTTCCGGTGGCTGCCTGCTGATGGGCGCGCATGAGGCTCGAGTCGAGGCTGACATAATCGTTGTAGGGATCGTCGATGAGGTGGGTGAAGACCCGCTCCCAGACGCCAGCCTTCGACCAACGCGTGAAGCGCTTGTGAACAGTCTTCCACTTGCCGTAGCGCTCAGCAGATCGTGCCAATGCGCACCCGAGCGCAGCACCCAGAGCACACCATTGACGAAAGTAAGGTTGTCCGTGCCAGAGCGACCCAAATCTCCGGGCTTGCCGGGCAACAAATCCCCGACCCGACGCCATTGCTCAGCAGTCAGTTCGTAGCGCTTCGGTTTTGACATCAACAGGCTCCAGGTCACCGAATCTGGAAATCTATGAATCACACATCACTGAAAAATTGAATCCTGAATGTCGATTGAACCTAGAGCGCAATAACCTTCGAGATCGTTATAGCGGCTAATGAATGATCCGAGAATGTCGTGGCAAATCCCTTTGAAACTGCTTTCTCCTAGACATCTGGAACCAAGCTGCTTTGCAATCAATCAGAGAATGTCGATCACTCCCGATAGCAGCGACTTTCACTTAATGGCATAGCTTTTCGATCCAGCCGAAGGTCAAAGGAAGGCTTGTCCCAAAAACGATAGGCAAGGACAACGTGGGGAGGGAACATCGGTTACGATTGTCAAACCAAAAGGGGATATGTCCACATTCTCTGTGGCCTACGTGAACGTATCGTTTCTCTGGAATCCAAGTATACTGGCGGCGTTCTCATCCTGTGGGAAGCGCGAAGGATCCTGGTCAGCGCTAGAGATTTGTCACTCTCCAACAACGCTCCTCATCAAAGAAGATTGACTGACACCAAATTTCCAGAACCTGTAAGACCACCTTACTTCCAAGTTTCTCGCAAACTTGAGAAAACCGAATTTCTCTTGGAAAAATTAAACAAAATAAACAGTATTGTGAGCTTAATCATACATTATGGCTGGGGCGCCTGGATTCGAACCAGGGAATGGCGGTACCAAAAACCGCTGCCTTACCGCTTGGCTACGCCCCAACAAATCAAACCGAAGCAATCGGTTGCGCGGCCTTATAGCCGCTTCGAAACCGGAGCGCAATCGCCTAATCGCGAAATCCCGCGCAAGCTAACAGCCCCCGTGAAGAACGTTTTCAACACCAGAGCATGTCGCGCTTTATCCTGTTCAAGTGACATGCTTCAAACTCCAGTTTTCACGCATGTCTTTAGCCCGAAACCGGTTCCCACTTTCGGGAGACGTGCTCCAGGACCACTGGCCGTCACATAAAGCGAAACCGTCGATTTGCGTCCCGCTTCAAAGCTGCTACTTCCTATGAAAACTGTGTTCTCGGTGTTCACTATGCTGTTTCTGTTGATCTCATTTCTCGTGAGCGCTGCCTTGTGCGGCATCGGTCTCTATCTGCTGAACCGGCTCTTGCCCGAGCGCTTTCTTGCGGCCCGCATGAGTTCGCGTTCCAACCATACCACAGTGGCCCGACAGATCGGCGGGCTGGCGCTCATTCCTGCAATCATTGCGACGTTGCTGATCTTCGCCCCGGATCTGGAAGTCAGCGCTCAACTGTCGCTCTGTCTTTCGGGAGCCTCGCTATTGCTCTGGATCGTCGGAGGGCTGGATGACCGCTACGAGCTCTCGGAAATTGTCCGGCTGGGGTCGCAGTTCATCGCTGCCGGGCTCGTTGTTTACGGTCTGGGACCGGATTTCCGGCTGTTGCCGGAGCTTTTGCCGCATTGGCTGGAGACTGCGCTCATCGTCATTGCGCTCATGGTAGCGATCAATGTGACCAACTTCATGGATGGTCTCGACCTGATGACCGCCGCGGGCATAGGGATTCCGCTGGCTGGAATCGGCATTTTGGCCGCCCTTGGTCTCGCCGGGCTGGAGAGCGGCGGCATCGCAATTATCGCGGCGGGCGGAATTCTGGGGTTCGCGCTGTTCAACCGCCCGCCAGCCACGATTTTTCTGGGTGATTCAGGAAGCCTGCCGCTTGGGTTGATTACAGGCACGGCGCTGATCCTGCTTGCGCGCGAAACGCATATCGTCGTCGCGCTGATCCTGCCGCTTTATTATATTCTCGACGCAGGCACGACCATCGTGATGCGGTTGAGCCATGGCGAGAATATCCTGAAGGCGCATTCCAAGCATGCTTACCAGACAGCGAAGCGCTCGGGCTGGAGCGTGCTGAAGGTCGTCGGTCATGTGGCGCTGCTTAATCTGGTTCTCATCGCCTGCGCCATTGCGTTGCTCGCTCTCGACAACACAATCACGCAGGTCGCCTTCCCGCTCGTGGCAGTCGTCGCGACGCTGGTACTGCTGCTGGATTTCCGAGGTCGCTTCAGGAAGTTATAACGTCGAACAGAACCTTGCGGACCGCATCGACATCGCCGCTTTCCATCGCAATGCGCAATGCGGCAAGGCTGGCTGGAACATCCACGGCTGCCTTGTTGCCTTTCGGCGCGCGCATGATCTTTGGATGGCGCGTCGGCTGTGCCAGTGACGGATCGTAGAAGAGTTCCTCGTACATCTTCTCGCCTTCGCGAATTCCCGTCACCTCGATGGCAATATCGCCATGCGGGTTCTCTTCATTACGAACGGTCAACCCTGCCAGCAGGATCATGTTCTCTGCCAGATCGCGAATCCTGACCGGTTCGCCCATCTCCAGCAGAACCGTGTCGCCGGATGCGGCGATGCCACCGGACTGCACGATAAGCTCGGCGGCTTCCTTGATCGACATGAAATAGCGAGTCATGTCGTCATGGGTCAGTGTAATCGGACCGCCACTGGCAATCTGCTCGCGGAAAAGCGGAACGACCGAACCGTTCGATCCGAGCACATTGCCGAAACGCACCGAATAGAACGCCTTCCTCTTTCCCGACTGCTCGGCGAGCATACCGCAATAATATACGACCAGTTCGGCCCAGCGCTTGGTTGCACCCATCACATTGGTTGGCCGCACTGCCTTGTCGGACGAGATGAGGACCATGCGTTCGACGTCGGTCTCAAGAGCCGCCTGGGCCACTTCCAGCGTGCCGAAAACATTGTTGAAGATGCCGACCAACGGGTTCTTTTCGACAAGCGGCACGTGCTTGTAGGCTGCGCAGTGATAGACCGTATCGACATTGTGGTCGCGAATGGCCTTCTCGACGCATTCGCGGCTGCTCACCGTACCGAGAATCGGCACGATCTCGCAACCGGCTATCTGTCTCAGTTGCCTGTCGATGTTGTAAAGCGCGAACTCGCTTGATTCGAAAAGGACGATGGAGGCGGGGTTCCATTGCGCAATGGTGCGGCAAAGCTGGCTGCCGATCGATCCGCCGGCCCCCGTCACCATGATGCGCCTCCCCTCGACCACTTCACGCAACAGGGCCGCGTCCGGCGGCACCGGCGAGCGTCCGAGCAGGTCGTCGATTTCAACATTGCGCAGCGAGCTGACCAGATATTTGCCTGCCGTCAGATCGGCAATCGGCGGAAGAATGCGCGTATTGACTGGGAGGCGCCCAAGAAGCCGCGCAAAATCCTGACGCTGCTTCTGTTCCAGCCCCGGTTCCGATACGACCACCTGTTTGATGCCGTAGTTTTCGATCAGGGCGGGAATGTCTTCCACACCGTAGACACGCAGTCCCACGATATCCATGCCGTTGAGCTGGCCATCAGGATCGACAAAGCCAACAACCAATGTGTCGCTATGGCTGCGAAGCGCGGTTGCGAGCTGGCGCGCGGGTTCGCCCACGCCAATGATCAATGCGGAACTCGTATAACGTTTGTCGGATTCAGCGCTTCGCAAAAGCCATTTCGCACCGAACCGGCTGGCCGAGATGAAAACGGTGCTCAAAAGCCAATAGAGCAGCGGAACCGAGCGCGGCAGGCCCGTGCTGCCGTAGAGTTCCATCAGGAACACCAGCGCAACCCAGAACAGCGAGGCAATGGCCGTGGCCTGAAAAATCGGCCAGATCGCACGTTCCGCCAGATAGCGGATAATGGCGCGGTAGAGGCCGAAGCGAATAAAGACCGGAATTGCCAGAACGGGCGCGATGAAAATCAGGAACGTTTGTCCCTCGTTCGGCACGAAAACGAAGCCGAGCCGGATGACGAACGCGATATAGGCACTCAGCAACAGCAGAGCGCAGTCGCTCAGCATCAGGATAATCTGTTTGCTGGCGCGGGGCAAAAGCGCCAGTCTCTGCCATGGATATTTCAAACTCATACGCGTGTAATCCCGCTCTCCCACGGAGAGAAATACCGGAACGATTCCAGCGCCATAAGGCTATTCATACTACGATTGGGGACTAAAATTTAGTCAATCCCTTCGCGGCTTGCCGCACGTCGTAGCTGCGAAGCATTCAAATTTCTCGCCACCGTTATCATGAGTCCTCGGGCAGGACTATATCAATTGCCGTTTCAGGCGCTTAACAAACATCTTTTGGCCAAATTGGGGCCGCGTTCCGCCTCGTGGTTCCCGCATGTCCCTGCGCCAAACCGGTTGCCGCTTTCGGGAGACCGCCAGAGCGGACGCGCTCGCACAGGTTCGCCCTTCCGCTCCATCGCTTTGATTTACCGCATTTGTACGACGCCAGATAATTCCGGCAGACTGCAAAATGCCCTAGGCAATTATCGTACCGCTACGAATGCTTCTCCAGTTCGTGCCATCCGAATAGGCCATTTCCGCGCCGGACGGGGGGGGGGCGTTACAAAGACCAGCGCACCGGCGCCATTGTTTCCGGCAGGAGGCAGCGCCGCGGCAGTATAGGAGCGGGACGGATGGGACCATCAACATGAAGTTTTGTCTGCGGCCAGACCGAGCCTATGGCGACATTGCCTGTGGCATGATCGATCTTGATTGCCTCCTGCCATTGCCCGCCGTCGCTGCTGACCTTTACGCTGAAATCGTTGCTGCCGTTCAGCCCCATTTCTGCAAAACCGGTCCAGTTCGTCTGGTAGAGAAGGCTCGCCGTATCCGTCATCGCCTGCTTGTTCACCTTTACCTCATGCCCCGCACCTGCATTGTTGAACAGGCTGGCATCGGACGAAACCGCGAGCCGGTTGACCGCATCGGCCGTCGCTTGAACACCGAGCATGGAGAGCGACAGGTTGTCAGGGACCGATGAAACGCCCTTCCAGAGCGCACCGTCGAAGACGAGCAGTTGCGCTTCGTCCTCGACATAGACCTGCCAGCCGACAGCGGGCGCAACAAACAGCCATCCGCCATCGATGAAGGAGGCAATCATCCCCTCTTTGCCGGCCCAGTTTCCCAAAGCGGGCGCGGCGACCAGATAACGGTCTCCGCCGGCAGGGGTTTCCGGCGCGTCGGTCCGGCTACGCGACCTGACGCTCAGATGCACCACGGCATCGAGCAACCGCAATGCCTCGTTGTGGGTGACATGCTTCTGCGCCTGGCTGGGCAGGATATAGGGCAATTTCAGATTGGGGGTTTGGTCCATGAAAAACTCCTCGCGATGAATGATGCGAGGAGTCTATTTCTGTCATGGGCGGAGGGGATAAGTCCGATCAGCTTCCCCGATAGGTGGAGTAGGACCAGGGGCTGACAAGCAACGGCACATGGTAATGGCCGTCGACATCCGCAATTGCGAAGCGGATCGGAATAAGATCGAGAAACGGCGGATTGGCCAGCTCCGCACCGCGCCCCTCGAAATATTCGGCCACATGGAACTGCAATTCATAAGTGCCGGTCCGCATTTCGTCGCCCGAGAGCAGCGGCGCATCCGTGCGGCCGTCGAGATTGGTCACCGTGCGCTTGATGAGTTCGGACGCGCCGTTGGCGGCTATCCGATAAAGCTCGATGCGCATGGCGGCTGCGGGGCTGCCATGGGCGGTGTCGAGAACATGCGTGGAAAGTTTACCCATAAGTCTACCTCAATATGCTCAGGCAGGTTTGATCGTTTCGATGCAATAGATGGCATCGGAGAAGAAAAACTCTTGCAGATTGTCCTCCTTGCCTGCCCTGTCGACAACCAGAAAATCGGATTTCTGCTCCAGCGCCAGCAGCGGGTGGTGCCACGCATTGCGCAGATAATTGACGCCCTGGTCACCACGCGCCAGAAACACACGCGGACGGGCGGGCTTGCCGCCAGCATCTTCGGCGACTACTACGAGGAACGGTCTGCCGTTCAACGGAATGAATGCCTGCGAACCGAACGGATGGCGTTCCATCATGACGATATCGATGGGCGCTTCGAACGATTGTCCCCTGAAAATATTGACGAGCACCCGGGCCTCGCTGCCAGCGGCTTCGACACGGGCGAGATCATGGTAGCGCTCCGTTGTGCCATTGTTGATCAGGCGAAGCTCCGCTCCCTCCGTCTCGATCACATCGCCAAATGGCGCAAAAGCCTCTTTCGTCAGCGGTTCGACCACCAGAGTTTCGACGCGCAAGTCATCCTCCACATAAAACAGATTCTTATAACGACAAAGCTTGTTGAAGAGGTCTCTGTCAATCGCGAAGCAGTTTCAACCGAAACAAGAAAAAGCCGGGCGAATCGCCCGGCTTTCATCATGCGAAGAACTGTAAATTTCAGCGCTTCAGAAGCGACATCATCGCAGGCACGCCGCACGCAGCGAGCGCCAGCTTCACAAGGTCGCCAACGATAAATGCGCCGAAGCCGAAGGCAATGGCCTTTTCCAGACCGAAGAGATAGGCCATCCAGCCAGCGCCCATCAGCAGGATGACGGCTTCCGCGAGCAGCATAGCACCGCCGAGGGCGAAGGGATTGCGCGCCAGCCCCTTGTCGGCGGCGCGTCCGACGATCCAGGCCGCAGCAAGATAAGACAGGAGGTAGCCGCCCGTCGGGCCGACCATATAGGCAAGGCCGATGCCCTTTTCCGGCGTGCCGGTGAAGACAGGCATGCCAAGGACGCCTTCAAGCAGATAAAGCGCAACCGTCGCCATGGCGAGCCGCGATCCGTAAAGAGCCGAAATCGCAAAAAGAGCGAAGGTCTGCATCGTCACATTGACGTAGACCAGATCGACCTTGATCTTGGCGGAGATCGTGAGAACGGCCGTTCCGATCAGTGCAAGGCCGACAAACCAGAAAGCGCGGGCCAGTTGACTGGTGGGCAGGTATTCTGCAGAGAGAGAGGCGGTGGCGACGCGAGGCTTTACTCTATGAGGCATATCCAACTCCACTTTTGACGCGGCGGCAGATACCGGAATGAAAACTCCCCGGAACCGACCCCTGACGCGATTTCGGCGCACGTGACTGTTCACGTTTGCAACCCGACTATATAAGGCCTATGCCGTTTCATCAATCAAACCAAAGAAGAATGGAAAGCCGCTTCCATGGCGCTTGTTTTCGACAGCAGTTTCACGCCCCAATATGGGGAACCGGTTGAACTGGGTAAAGGCATTTTGCGCCTCACCGTCAATAATCCGAGCGCTTTCACCTTTCACGGCACCAACAGCTATATCATTGGCACCGATACGCTGGCTGTCATCGACCCCGGCCCGGATAATGACGCGCATTATAACGCCCTGATCGCCGCCATTGCCGGTCGCCCGGTCAGCCACATCTTCGTCAGCCATACCCACCGCGACCACTCGCCTCTCGCGCAGCGGCTGAAGGAAAGCCTTGGCGCGCGCACCGTGGCCGAGGGAGCGCATCGCCCCGCCCGCCCCTATTATGCGGGCGAAGTGAACATGCTCGAAGCAAGCGCCGATACGGACTTCATTCCAGATATCGCACTGGCAGACGGAGGCACGATCGAAGGCGACGGCTGGACTCTCGAAGGCATTCATACCCCCGGACATGCCGCAAATCACATGGCGTTCGGCCTGAAGAATACCGGCGTTCTCTTTTCCGCCGATCATGTCATGGCCTGGGCGACGTCCATTGTTGCACCACCGGACGGCTCCATGAGCGATTACATGGTCTCGCTGGAAAAACTGCTGGCACGCGATGACAAGGTCTATCTGCCGGGCCATGGCGGGGCCGTCACCAAGCCTGCTGCTTTCGTTCGCGGCCTGCGTGCGCATCGCAAGATGCGCGAACGGGCCATCTTCGAGCGCGTCCTGCAAGGCGACAGGACGATCGGCGACATGGTGAAGGCCATCTATCGCGATACCGATCCGCGACTGCATGGTGCCGCAGCACTGTCCGTGCTGGCGCATCTGGAAGATCTGGTCGGACGCGGAGAGGTGAAGACCGACGACCACCCATCGCTCGACAGTATCTATATTCGCGGCTGATCATTCCACGTCGGCTGGAGCCTTGTTGACTTCACCTTCCAGCGCGCCCAGAAAATCGGTGATGAAGGCCGCATTCTGCCCCATGTCGCGTTTGCCATAACGCGACAGCGAACGCACATCCACATAGGTGGTTTCGCCTTCATCGAGCAGCCGGATCACGATATCGCTCTTGAGGCCCAGAATGAAACTGTGCGCCGTTGCGACAAACCGCGTTGCACTCTGCTCCGGCGAGGGAGCATCATGCGCGATCACCTGCCATCCGAATGTCTTGAAAACCGTTCTGACACCTTGCGCGATACGATCCGGGGCGGCTTCATAGCGGCGTCCGACCACATCGGGATAGGCCGTCAACTGGGTCAGCGCATCGCCGCTCACCGCCACCGTCAGCGGGTTCATCCATTGCAGGCGTGACGGCATGTCGGGCGGAAATTGCGGTGGCGTCTCAAAGTCGGTCGAGAGGTCGTAGAGCGGTGGGGACGTGTACCACAGTGCTGCCACCAGCCCGACCGGCAGCAACACGGCAAAAGCGAACAGGCCGCCCCCGAAAGATCGCGCACCGCCCTTGTCGCCATTGACCCAGAGATTGCGAAAGCCTTTTGCGGCGCAGAGCAGAGCCAGTGCCGCGAGCGCGGTACTCAATCCGGCAAGCAGCACCAGATCGGGCGTCTCGAGCTTCCAGAAGCGGTGCAGAAGAAATGCCATCGCAAGCAAAACAACTGCAAAAATGCCAAGCCGAAGCGACCATACCGCAGAGCGCGACTGACGCCGCTGGTAGCGAAGTTTTCTCATATGGTCTCCCAGACAGCAGTCCCAGGAAAACTGTCTCAACCGGAAAAGGCCCAGACCGCTTCCCGTTGAATGGAATCATGGGAGCGCCCTGTCTCTGTGTTTTCAGGCAATATGAATAGCAGAGAGATTTTCGCTCGGCAAAACCTCAACGCGGAAATTCAGATGCCCCGCCTGCTGCATTGCATGGCGGGGGATTTTTCCTCGGTGACGCCGTTTAGAGCGAGTCCGGTCAAAACTAGAGTTGCCGGAACCGCCCTAACTATTTGTTTCGCCGCATTATCCTGCGCATCGAAGCGGGTTAAGAAATCAGTCCAGTGAACTGATTTCCCCGCGTAGACGCTTCGCACTTTTGCTGGAAATGCTCTAATAGCGCGCGTCTTTCGGCTTTTTCGTATTCGGCCAGTCCTTCACCTTTCCGGCGAAATCAGGACGCGGCATGTGGGTGAAATATTCCGACACGTCGATAGCTTCCTGATCGGTCAGCACACCGCCCTGCCCGATGGGCAGATTGTAATTCTGGGCAGGCGGCATCGCATATTTGACGAATTGCGCCGCCTTGTAAGTGCGGGCCAGTCCGGCCCCCGATATTGAAGCTTTCGTCGCCCCATAGCGGCGGAAAGATATAATCGCCAGACTGGTCCTTCATGCCTTCTCCGTCAGCACCATGGCAGGTGGAGCATTGTGCAGCGTAGATTCTCGCACCATTGACCGGATCGGGAACAAGGCTTTCATCGATGGGCCCGGCATTGCGTATCGCCACCTTCGTGCCCTTCTTCACGTCTTGCCGCAGCCAGTCCATATAGGCGACCATCGCCCTCATATCGGCACCATCCGGCGGCAGCGGCTTGCCGTTCATCGAACGCTGGAAGCAGCCGTTGATGCGCATCACCAGATCGACTTCCTTGCCCGCGCGGGGCATGACGGCGGGATAGAAATTGCTGGTGTTGATATAGGATGCAACATTGTCCATCTTGCCCTGCCCCATGTGGCAGGAGTTGCAGTTCAGGCCATTGCCGACATTGTCGGGCAGAAGCCGCGCCGTTTCGTTGAGCAACCGCTTGCCATGCATGATTTCGGGCGCGTTCGGCTGCTTTAGAATGTCCCGGTCCGGGGGAATGACATAGGTTCCGACCTGGTTCTTGTCCTTGTCGAGTACCGCATAGGCCTTGGGAGCCGGAGCGTCCAGCGAAGGCCGCAGATGATTGAAAAGGAAAGCACTGCCCGTTACTGCCGCGGCAAACCCCACACCAAGAACGATAATCGTACTGGTTTTCATTGCTTGTTCTCCGGAACATAGTGGACGGGCTTGTGAGCGATTTCACGCCGCATGCGCGCGATGTCCTGTTCTGTTATGGCGGCCCCGTGGTTGCCCCAGCCATTGCGAATGAAGTTCAGGATTTCGGCGACCTGCCAGTTGGGAAGATCGGCAAAGCCCGGCATGGTGAAGGCCATCCTGTCCGCTGGCGTGTCCGGCGTCCTGCCTCCGGTCAGCGTGACCTGAATGAGCGAGCTTGGATCGTCGGCAAAGACGATCGAGTTGCCGGCAAGTGCGGGATAGATGCGCGGCGCGCCCTTACCGTCCATGCGATGACAGACCGAACATTGCTCGACATAGGACAGGGCACCCGGCGCAGTGAAGTCTCCCGCCTTGAGAGCAGCCGTCGTCACGTCTTCCTTCGGCTGCCATTCGCGTGCACGACCTTCGCTTGGCGCCAGCGATTTCAGGTAGCGGGCAATCGCCCGCAAATCGTCTTCCGCAAGATGCTGGGTCGAATGCTGCACGACATCGGCCATCGAGCCGAATGCCGCGGTGCGATCGGTACGTCCGGTCTTGAGGAAGGTGACAATCTCGTCTTCGGCCCATGTCGAGAGACCGGTATCCTGATCGCGCAGGTTTTTCGCATACCAGCCTTCCAGAACCGAACCGGAGAGGAACTTGCCTTTCGGATCGTTTTTCACCGCTTTTTCTTCATAGGCGAGACCCCGTGGCGTATGACACGCTCCGCAATGGCCAAGCCCTTCGACCAGATAGGCGCCGCGGGCGATCACGGGATCGGTATCGGCCGCAATTTCGAACGGACGCGAGTTTCCAAAGAAAAGCTGCCAGTAGGCGAGCGGCCAGCGCATGTTGGTCGGCCATGGCAAGGTGCTGGGCTGGTTATCCTGCTGGACCGACTGCACCTTCGACATGAAGAAAGCATAAAGCGCTTTCATGTCCTCATCATTCACCACCGTATAGGAGACGAACGGCATTGCGGGATAAAGATGGACATTATCCCGCCGCACCCCTTGCCGCACCGCACGCTCGAAATCGGCATAGCTATAGCTGCCGATACCGGTTTTGCTGTCCGGCGTGATGTTGGTGGAGTAAATCGTGCCAAGCGGCGTCTGCATGCCGAGCCCGCCCGCAAAAGCCTTGCCCCCCGGTGCCGTATGGCAGGCAGCGCAATCGCCCGCATGAGCAACATACTCGCCCTTTTGGATCAAAGCCTTGTCGGTGACATCGACGGCGCTTTCCTGTCGGGCCGTCAGCCAATGGGGCGTTGAAAGCGCAAAGAGCCAGGCTGCGGCTAGCGCACCCGCGCCGCCGACCGCCGCTTTCCAGATCAGTTTCATGTGCCCTCCGACACCAATTCCCTTGTGATGAGGAGAACGTCGAAGATTCGGGATGAAAGAGCATTGACCGCGATCAAAACCTACCGGGCCCAATGTTTAGCGATCTATGAAATCAACAGCTAATACACGTTTAGCGTGCTTGATAGACAAGGCAAATCGCATTAGGGGCAGCACCCTCCCCGGGCGCAGTTCAATCAGATTACGGCTCATCAGGACTGCAATTGTTTGTTCAACGCGCATCATATCCGAAAACAGTTTTGCACTTTTCGGGATGCGTTCTTAGCCTGCAAAGATCACCAGCTTTAAGAATAAGTGAAAAAAAGCTAGGTAAATCAAATAAAAAGGCATTGCAGCAACCGCTAACAGAAGGCATGATTGCGCACATGGGGGCAGATATTGCAATCGTCGGAGAGGACGGAATGGATCGCGCCCTTCAAAATGGCAGCCCGTTATCGGACGGGACAACCCCAGACGATATGATGACGCTTGAAGCCGTCGAACTGGAGTTCGCGCTTGGGGCCATCGACGTCCTGATCGAAGGTTTCGACTCCGCGCTTGCCAAAGCCGCCGAACGTGTGGGCGGTGAAGTTCTGTTCAACATGCCGGCGCTGGACACCAGCGAAGCGCAACGTATCGGGGCAATTGCCATCGCCGGGCAACCGGAGGACCAGGTCATATTCGTCACGTTGCGCAATGACGGCACAACATTGTCAGTCGAGCCGCCGACCGGCGAGAATGCCGTTTTCGAAAGCCTCGGCCGCAACTATGCAGCCGTCATGAAAAGTCTTTCCCCGAAGGAAAAAGTAAACGGCGCCTGAGCCAGTCATGCAGCCTATTTCGGTGCCGCCTGCTTTGGAACGTCCGCGTGAAGGTTGTGCGGTGCGACCGGGTTGAGCGTCATGGTCGTCTCGACCTCCTTGAGACGCACGAATTTCATCCCCTTCGCTTTCAGGGCCAGCACGCCTTTGACCACGCCCTCGCCCGCCGAACGCGACGGCTGGTTGATATGCGAAATGATGACGTCACCGTCCAGGGCGGCGGCGATGCGGCGCTCGACCGCAGGCGCCATCAGGGAGGCACCCTGATCGCCATTCAATGAATAACCGCCGATCTTGTAGCCCATGCTTGCCGCCAGCTTGACGGCATCGGTCGAATAACGGGCCGTCGCATCGCGATACCAGACGGGCTTCGACATTCCTGCATCCGTGATTGCCGTCGCACCGGCGTCGATCTCCAGTTGGACCGCCTCAAGCGAGCCCGCCGTCTTGATCCCGTACATCCTGGGCTCATTGGTGATGGCCGGAATATGCATCGCACCATGATTTTCGATATCGAAAAGATCGGCATTGGCTTTGAGAACCGCCACGGCGGCAGGGTTCTGTTTTATCCATCGGCCCGTCACGAAGATCGTTGCCGGAATCCGGTTCTGAACCAGCATGTCGAGTATACGGTGGTCGGTCTTGCCCATGCAGGCATCAAGCGTCAACGCCACCTGCGGTGACGCGGCACCGCCGCGCGCAATATGCAATTGCGGTTCGACAACCCTGATCGTGTCGTGGCGGGCCTTGTTCTGCACGCGCTCCTGCGGCGAGATATCATAGGCGCTGGCCATGCTGGTCGCGATGAGGATGGCGGCTCCAGCCGCGGCGATACAACGAAACATGATTACGTT
Source organism: Brucella intermedia LMG 3301 (assembly GCF_000182645.1). NCBI lineage: Bacteria > Pseudomonadati > Pseudomonadota > Alphaproteobacteria > Hyphomicrobiales > Brucellaceae > Brucella > Brucella intermedia. The sequence goes on along the minus strand of NZ_ACQA01000001.1, from coordinate 604,937 downwards.
TTCTGAAAATTGCTTGGCCACCGGGGCATTACTCCGGCAGCTAAGCCAAATTGTGGCGTATTGTCAAACCTTGCGCACAGCCGACTGCGCAGCCGCAAGACGGGCAATCGGCACCCGGAACGGCGAACAGGACACATAGTCGAGACCTGTCTTTTCGCAGAAGGCAATCGACGCCGGATCGCCGCCATGCTCGCCGCAGATACCGAGCTTGATATTGTTGCGGGTTTTTCGTCCGCGCTCGGCAGCAATTTCGACCAGTTCACCGACGCCTTCCAGATCGAGCGACACGAACGGATCCTGTTCGATCACGCCACGTTGCTGATAGGACGTCAGGAAGGATGAAGCATCGTCGCGCGAAATGCCGAATGTGGTCTGCGTCAAATCGTTGGTGCCGAACGAAAAGAACTCGGCGGTTTCGGCGATTTCGGCTGCGCGCAGGGCGGCACGCGGCAGTTCGATCATCGTGCCGACCATATAGTCGATCTTGATGCCCGCCTCGCTCATGACATCCTGGGCAACAGCATCGATGCGCGCCTTGACGAAATCAAGCTCGGCTTTCAATCCGACCAGCGGCACCATCACTTCCGGCACGACAGGCTCGCCCGTTTTCTTGCCAGCCTCAACGGCTGCTTCAAAAATCGCCCGCGCCTGCATTTCCGCGATTTCAGGGTAGGATACAGCCAGACGGCAGCCGCGATGACCCAGCATCGGGTTAAACTCATGCAGACTGTCGGCGCGTTCGCGAAGCTTTGCGCTATCCACGCCCATCGACCGCGCAACTTCTGCCACTTCCTCATCCGTATGCGGCAGGAACTCGTGCAATGGCGGGTCGAGCAGGCGGATCGTGACAGGCAGGCCCTTCATGATCTCGAAAAGCTCGACAAAGTCCGAACGCTGCATCGGCAGAAGCTTGGCCAGCGCTACGCGCCGCCCTTCTTCATTGTCAGCCAAAATCATCTCACGCATGGCGACGATGCGGCTTCCCTCGAAGAACATGTGCTCGGTGCGGCACAGCCCGATACCCTCCGCGCCGAAGGAACGCGCCGTGCGGGCATCTGCCGGTGTCTCGGCATTGGCGCGAATTTTCATCCGGCGGGTGCGGTCAGCCCATTCCATCAGCTTGCCGAAATCTCCGGAAAGCTCCGGCTGCAACATGGCGACCGCACCTTTGAGAACCTGCCCGGTGCCGCCATCGACGGTAACCACATCGCCCTTCTTGAAGCTCTGGCCCGCCGCAAGCATGACGCCGTTGCGATAATCCACGCGAAGCGACCCGGCACCCGAAACACATGGCTTGCCCATGCCGCGAGCAACAACCGCCGCGTGGCTGGTCATGCCGCCGCGCGTCGTCAGAATGCCTTCCGCCGCATGCATGCCGTGAATGTCTTCCGGGCTGGTTTCGATGCGAACGAGAATGACCTTGCGGCCTTCCGATTTTGCCTGTTCGGCGTCTTCCGACGAGAAGACGATTTCACCCGTCGCGGCCCCCGGCGATGCCGGCAGTCCCTGACCGATCACCTGACGCTCGGCGCGCGGGTCGATGGTCGGGTGCAGAAGCTGGTCGAGCGCTGCCGGATCGACACGCAGAACCGCTTCTTCCTGCGTGATAAGGCCTTCGCCTGCCATTTCCACGGCCATTTTCAACGCAGCCTTTGCGGTGCGCTTGCCCGAGCGGGTCTGGAGCATCCACAATTTGCCGCGCTCGATGGTGAATTCGAGATCCTGCATGTCGCGATAATGCTGTTCCAGCCGATCGGCGACCTTGAGGAATTCGGCAAAGGCTTCTGGCATCACCTTTTCAAGCGATGGCTTGTCGGAACCGGCAGCAATTCGCGCTTCTTCGGTGATATTCTGTGGCGTGCGGATACCGGCCACCACATCTTCACCCTGCGCATTGACGAGGAACTCGCCGTAAAGCTTCTTTTCGCCCGTCGAAGGATTGCGTGTGAACGCAACGCCGGTGGCAGAGGTTTCGCCCATATTGCCGAACACCATGGCCTGCACATTGACCGCCGTGCCCCAAGCCGCCGGAATGTTATGCAGGCGCCGGTAGGTGATGGCGCGCGCATTCATCCAGCTCGAGAAGACGGCGCCGATGGCGCCCCAAAGTTGTTCTCGCGGGTCCTGCGGGAAAGGCTGTCCGAGTTCCTCCTCGACCTTCGCCTTGTAGGAACCGATGACATCCTTCCAGTCTTCTGCCGTCAGGGCCGTATCGACATCGACACCGAGATCGGCCTTCTTGTCTTCGAGAATTTCTTCAAAAAAGCCGTGGTCGACACCCAGCACGACATCGGAATACATCTGGATGAAACGGCGGTAGCTGTCATAGGCAAAGCGCTCATCGCGCGCCTCGCGGGCAATGGCCTGCACGGTCTCGTCGTTAAGACCAAGGTTGAGCACTGTATCCATCATGCCCGGCATGGAAGCCCGGGCGCCGGAGCGCACTGACACCAGAAGCGGCTTTTCGGCATCGCCGAAATTGCGCCCCGTCACCTTCGCGATATGGGCAAGCGCCGCCTGAACCTGGTCGTTCAATTCGGATGGATAGGACCGGTCGTGATCGTAATAATAGGTGCAGACTTCGGTCGTAATGGTAAAGCCAGGAGGCACTGGCAGACCAAGGCTGCTCATTTCTGCCAGGTTCGCTCCCTTGCCGCCGAGAAGATTACGGTCGCTTGCCGCGCCTTCTGCCTTGCCGTCGCCGAACGTGTACACCCACTTCGCCATCATGGCCTCCTTGATGCAGGATCGGCTCATAAACGGCTTGCAACAATTGCAAGCACTCCCAGAACCTGCTTCCCGTTGCTTATGCGATCCGTAAGGCTACTGCCAACCAAAAAAGATGAGCCGCGACAATAGAATCGATTTGAGGCGGACTTAGCCAGTAGAAGAACACAACGGATTGGCATTACTGATCACGTGCACTGGGACCAAGGCAATGCAAATCAAAGCTAAAACGCTCAATGTAACGAAGATTGAAAGGAGCAATCCCGTTCACCGAGTGATCCGAAAATGCTTGCAGGCAGCAAAAAACGGCACCTACGAGAGCCATCCATCAAGAAGCCAACTCTTTTCCCACCGGCAAAGATTCTCATCTCACTAGTGCTGGAAAAAAGTAATTGTTAACGGAGTTCAAAATTAGCGCCTATTCATATCAGTAGCTGGAAACAGACGAGCGTTGACCAGATAGTTTATGAAGGGATCTTTGTCAAAACTTTGCAATCGTTTAGTTGATCCCCCTCATTGAATTTTGCATCTTGTACCGACACGCAAATCGTTCGTCCGAATTTCAAACTGACAGGTGCACCCCGTGCTAATGAAAGACCGTATCGATCACCTGCCCCACGTCAAGCAGCACGAGTTGCAGCGTGTTTTAGAGATTCTTTTTGAGGAGTTCGACGACGCACTCAAAGAAGGTTCAGCTGAGTTTAAAAAACGCGGTCGGATTCTGAAAATTATTCTGTTCGGATCATATGCACGCGGCACACAGGTTGACGAACCGCACACTGGCAAAGGCTACCGTTCAGATTTCGATCTGTTGATTATCGTCAACAACCGAAAATTGGCCGAATTCGAAACATATTGGCATAAAGCGGAGGACCGGTTGATGCGGCTTCGCGATGTACAAACACCTGTGAACTTTATCGTGCACTCGCTCCGGGAGGTAAACACACGAATTAAGGAAGGGCGATATTTCTTTACGGACATCCGTCGGGAAGGCATCGTGCTTTACGAACTCGAGCCCGAGCCGCTCGCGCAACCGGGAACTCCCAATCCCGATGATGCCTATCGGGTTGCAAAGGAGTACTTCGATGATCGACTACCGCATGCACAGAGTTTTACGGAAGGTGCAGAGTTCTATCTTGGGAAAGGCAGGTTCAAAGAAGGGGCGTTTTTGCTACACCAAGCGATCGAGCAAGCCTATTCAACTTTTCTGCTGGTCACCACGAATTACTCACCTGCCTCGCACAATCTGAAATTTCTACGTCGACTGTCCGAAGGGCAGCAGAACGAACTTGCCAAAGCCTGGCCCCAGGACCAACAGCGTTACAAAGCCTGGTTCAATATCGTCAACGAAGCTTATGTGAAGGCGCGCTATTCGCCGCATTTTGACATCACTGAGGAAGCGCTGCTCTGGCTCCTGAAGCAGACAAACCTGCTCATCGCCCAAATAGAGCAACTGTGTTCTCAACATCTGGATAAAATGAGAGCAACTTAGGTTTTATATCAAATGGAGAACGACTGACAAAGCTGGTCTCTCGCTTTCTGGAATTTATAATGCCTTGTCCAGAGATCTTGCAACTGTCGACAAACTTAGAAGACTTCCCAACCGTTTTAACAGAAAATCTCGGATGTCGGGGCTCGCTTTCGACTTAACGCGAGAAAATCTGCTCCGGGTTGATGTTGCGTTGCCTGCGTTCTGTCATGACGCATTGGCTTTCTTGGAAGCGAACTAGTTGCTGCAAAATCTTCAACTTGTCCTGAAGCCCCTCGAAGACGGAATGTTGTGCCGGAGGCACGCGACTGATGGTTTCACTGTCGCCGCGCAGGATTGCGTTGCGCCCGAATCTAAGATCAAGGGCGCGGCTGACGCTTGTAAACTCCTGACGAATATGCGGCTCGAGCGAACCGACGAGGACGTCAAGCCGCGCGGTCTTCTTTTGCATCGCAGTTGTGATGCGACGGAGTTCTTCGCCGGCTTCTTCTGACAACCCGGGAATTGCGGTTGCCATCTGCTGACGCTCTGCGGCGATTGCTGTTGTTGCAGCCTTCAGGGCTGAGGCCCAGCCCGATCCCAGCGAGCGGACACTCGCCTGCACATCCGGCACGGCTTCCAGTGCTGTCTTTCGCTCGCGGCCAACGGCCAGAAGCCTGTCCCTCAGCCGACCAGAGCCGCGCAGGGCACCATAGGCCGCAGGATCATTGGCAATGGCTGCCGCAATCCGATCACCGGCAATGCCTTTCCGGATCAGTGTCTCGATCGTTTCAACAGCATTGGCAGGTTCACGCCAGATCCGCATTGCTGTTTCAGCAAGCAGCGAGCGGTTGTGAACATGGAGAGCGGCTTTTGAAGCTCTTTCGCGCGCCTCAACCTCGACCGGGGTCGTAAACTCTGTCACGGCGGCAAGCAGCGGCGGTATGTTGCAGGCTTTCGAGCCCTGCCCGATATTGTCAGTCGGCCGGGTCCGGGACGAACCCGGAGAATTTCGATCCAGGGACATCGGGGCTGTCGGATTCTGCATGGGGAATCTTCCGGATTGCCTCTCATGATAAGAAACCCTGCGTTCCCGATCGATTGCCAAACCGAGCGCCGCACCTGCCCGCTCCCAGAGATTTGCCACCTGCTGGCGCTTTTGCGCCAGCCACGCCATCTGGCGTCTTGCTCCTGTCCCTGTGTCAGCGGCAATCCCGCCAAGTAGTTCAATGCCACGCCTGCGGGCAAAGTCCTGGACATGTGCCTGGTAGCCAGCCTCGCCAGCAAAATCCAGCGTCGTGGTTTTGGCGCCCGAGCGCCCGAGGCGTTTGGACAGTTGCCGGAACAATTCCGATGTATGGCTTTCCCCTTCAATGCTTTTGCGGCGGACATCTGTGGCTTCATGCAGCTTCGCCGTCCAGACATTGCGTTCGACCGTGCGCTCCTCAAAGCGCCTTTCACCGCCTTTCGCATCAGGAACTGCAATTTTTACCTTCACGGTCTCCACGCCATCCTTGCGAAGCGTGACCGTATCACATCTGGAAGCTCCCGCAGCCGACAGGACTGCCGGCAGACCGACACCCCGGAAGCGATGGATCTTCCCGCCCTCAACCTTCAGATCAGCATAGGGCGTATCATTCGTACCCTCATCCCCGGGCCGGAATTTTGTCACCCCGGTTTCGACCAGTTCGCCGGTAATACCCTTCGCATGGTCAACAGGGGCCTTGTCCTCTCGTCGGGGCCTGAAGTCCTCGCGTGCAGCATAAAGATCAGCCCTGTGACGATGACGGGTCATGGACACATAGGTCAGATGCCTGTCCATCATGCCGCTGGCAAGCACAAGGGTCCGGTCGACAGTCGCGCCCTGGGACTTGTGGATGGTCACGGCATAGCCGTGATCGATGTTGCGATAACTGTCCTCACTGAGAACAATCTCGCCGCCGCTGTCGAGCCGGACAGAAAGAAGCGGCGCGCGGAGCGCGTTGCCGGTGGAGACCACCGTGCCGAACATGCCGTTCCTGACATATTGCGGACTGTTTCCTCTTGCACGCGGCTCGAGGAAACGGGCGTTCTCGAGAAAGATGATCCGGTCGCCTGCCGCAAACTCCCGCATGCCCCGCTCTGTCCGGAAGCTGCGCGCGCCATCGAGCGCTCCCTCTTCCCGCATCACCTTGCGCAAGGCTTCATTCAGCCTGTGGACATCCCTGTTGGTGTGCGCCAGCACCAGCAACGCATCACCCCGCAACTGGCCACCACCATTTGATGCTGCAATCCCCGTCCCGGGCTGCACGCCTCGTCCCGGCTGTGATGGCGTGATCAGTTTCCGCCGTGCATCCGTCCAGTCCCTGACCAGACGCCCGATCAGTGCATCCCGGGTTTCCGCCTCGACCAGATGCCCGCGTCTGGCGTAAATTTCCAGCCCCGCCCCGGTCCTCCCGCGAGCAAACAGTTTTGAGGCATCGCGTGCCCATTGATCCTGTTGCCGGCGCACACCGGCAAGTTCGGCGGAACCGATCCGCTCCGATATTGCCCGGAAAGCCGCACCGGCCCCGATCGGCTGAAGCTGCATGGCATCGCCGACCAGAACAACCTTTGCGCCAGCCTTTTCTGCGGCATCCAGCACACGTGCCATTTGCAACGAGGAGACCATGCCTGCCTCGTCGATGACGAGGATGTCACCGCGCATCAGCTGATCGCGCCCGTTATTCCAGGCATGCTCCCACGCGGCAAGCGTTCGCGACCTGATACCGGAACTCTCCTCCAGCCCCTCGGCAGCCTTGCCGGAAAGTGCCGCGCCCAGGACGCGATGATGTCCGCTTTCCCAGGCAAGGCGCGCAGCTGCAAGCAATGTCGACTTGCCCGTACCGGCAAGACCGACGACAGCAGCGATACCGCTGTCGCCCGTTACATGCTGAATGGCTTCAATCTGCCCGGGATCCAGCCTGAACGGCTTCAGTGGATTGTCCGCTTCGACGAAACGCACTGCGCCTGCGCGCCCAGCGTCCGAAATCCCGAAACCCTTCCTCCCAGACAGGATATCGGCTGAACGCATCATGTCATGTTCGGTGCGCAGGATCTTTCGGGTGGTGAAGATTGCCGGTTCCCTTGTCTCGCCAGTCACCCGGCCATTCACACGACCAGTCATCGAGCCAGTCATCGGGCCGGCCTGCTGCGGGTTGAGGAGCACCAGATCGGGAGAGGCCATCAGTCGTGCACGGATATTGGCAAAGTCTGCCGGATCATCGACATAGCGGTGGATGACCCTTGCGATATCCTTCTCGTCAAAGGTGGAGCGCTCATTGCCAAGCTGTCTGAGGAGAGGCTCTGGATCGGCAAGCAGCCGGGCGGTCATTTTGCGTCGGCGCGCCAGATCGGCAGGTGCAAAATACATCTCGACGCCCTTGCGCATCATCGCCGACTTTCCGGGTCCCAGATGCCTCTGGGCAATCCCGTCAAGTCCCTGTTCGGCATGGGAACGACCGTCAAGGCGGATGTCACGGCCAGCAAGTGCCAGATAACGGCTGGCTGTTTGCGCCCAGGCGATCTTCCACGCCTTCATTGTCTCCCTGTTGCCGGCCCAACACGTATAAACAATATCCCCGTTATGGCGATTTGATTTTACCTCACGTAGTGGCTTCCCGTCGGGTCGGCGAACCGGCATATATTTGGGACCAAACCCTTCTTCCGTCAGCGGCCTCAATGCGGTCATCAGGTGGATATGAGGATTGCCGCCCTTATCGTGATAGACCCAGTCAGCGATCATACCCTTCGAAGTCAGATTGTCCCGGATGAACTCCTGAACCAAACCGATATTCTCCACCCGCCTCAGTTCCTCCGGCAGCGCGATGATCAACTCACGGGCGAGTTGTGCATCCACCCGCGTATCAAATGCATCGACAGCATTCCACAGTGTCTCGCTTGCCGCAGCCACCGTTTTCCCCTCGATAGCAGTCTGCAGCCACGCTGGAATATCTTCCGGCAGCGCCAGTTCTTCATGGACCAAATCATCGTCGCCGCCGCGATAGCTAAACAATGTTCCGGTCTGTTCGTCTCTCATCCGGGTGCGGTGCCGATAGGCGGCAGCCGAGATGATGTTGCGTCCCGCTCCCCTGCCGATCATCTGTGCTCGCATGAACATGATTGCCACAACGTTCTCCTGTTCACATGACAACGCCAGCGAGTGGGCTCCACCCAGACAAAGTCCGAAGAAAATCTCATAGGAAACGTCACCAACGTTGACCATTGACGCGATTAGACTATATATATTCTATATAGTCAAATGGTAGCGTTCTTTCTGGCAATGCGGCCACTTCTGAGCACTACTGATTGAACTTACAAACCATCCAAATACGCAAACATGGCGATATTCATACAGTTACTTCAATCAGAGTTTCTTTATGTATCAACAGACAAGCAGAGAGCACACTCGCAAATCTAATCGCGCGGAATCCAGATTGTACCCCGGTTCAATACCGCTCGCGGAAAACCCAGTTTTGACTAGCAATTGCGGTTCGTGCACAGCTATCAACAGCTAATCAAAGTTTCTTCGAGCTGATGGAACTGGCCGAGACAACAGGCAGCATCAACGCGCGTTGGCTTGCACTATGCCGGCAAAACGCTTTTATAAGCCCTGTCTAGACGGAACCAAAAATTTAGTCTTGCTCCTGCGCCTTGACAAAACGCGCAGCTTTCGGTCAAATTGGAACAAAAAATGAACATTATGGACAAATGCAATGCGTATCACAGGAAAGCTCGACTATCTCGAAATGCCGGCTGGAAACGGATCGCTCGATGCGACCAAGAGCTTCTACGCGCGCGCTTTCGGCTGGTCTTTTGTCGATTACGGCCCAACCTATTCCGCCTTTTCAGAAGGATTGGACGGCGGTTTTGATGCCGACAGAGAGGCCACCGCGAAGCCATTGCCCGTCCTCTATGCCACAAGGCTGGAAGAAACGCTGGCTTCCGTGACAGAAGCGGGTGGAACGATTGTGAAACCCATTTTTGCCTTCCCGGGCGGACGTCGCTTTCATTTCACCGACCCTGCTGGCAACGAACTTGCGGTCTGGAGCGACAAGTAGCCTGCCAAGGAGCGATGCCAGCAAGGTTGACAGGGTTGGTTCCATGACAATGATGAAGCGCGTTCAATATGATTCACACTGACAGAAATTGGTAAAATGCGTTTCATTCTGCCCTCTATCCTATTGTCCTTTATTGCGGCCCCCGCCTTTTCTGAAACCACGCCCCCTTTGAAAGAAGATGCGCCGCTCAGCCGCTGTGCGGAATTCTTGAAAGGCATGAGCATTGTCGAGAAAGGCAAAGGATTTGCTGTTCGGGATAGCCATGATGGTTGTGTGATCTCAAACGCATTGTTCAGCTCCGGCGATCTGATGAGTTGGGCGTTTGACCGGTTAGAGATTGAAGGCGACCGGCTTCGTGACTTTATGTCCGACACGCCGGATATGGCTTCAAGCCCACCGCAATGGGCGCGTCTGGCCATTGACGGTGTGCGGCTGTCCCTCAAGATCGATGATAAACTGACCAAGTTCATAAGTTCTGTTCAGCAAACGCCGTCTGACTTTACAGCTTCCTACCGTTTCGATCCGAAAGACGGCTATCTGCACATCCAGAATGCCGAGATGAGCAATGTCAGGCTGGGCAAGGTCGCCATTTCAGGTGAATTCAACCTGCCGACCGAATCATCCATCGGTCAACTGGCGGCAAATCCGACAGCGACCCTTTCCCGTTTGCACCTGCGTCTTGATAATCAGGGAATATGGGAGAGCCTGATTGTGCCCTCTCTCGCCAACGTGGTCTTCCGCGCTTGGTCAAACGATGATGCAGATCCGGAAACGGCAATCGCTCAGTACATCACTGTGGCAAGTGCGGCAGTACAGGCGATGCCCGACAGCCAGATTGATGCAGAATCGAAAAAGGCATTGCTGCGCTTCATCCAGGACATGCCTAATCCGACTGGCTATTTCGCACTAGATTTGAGCTTTGAAACACCTCTTCCAATCGGTCTGAGCGATTTGTCTCCCGAAAAGCTCGCCCCCCGCGCACTGTCAGATGCAAAAATGAGCGTGAGCTACAAGGCACGTTAGAGCATTTGCAGCAAAAGTGCGAAGTGCGGGGAAATCAGTCCACTGGATTGATTCCAGGCCCCGCTTCGCTGCACAGGCTGATGCGTAAAAACAAAGAGTTACAGCGGCCCCAATGCTCCAATCTTGATTGGAACGGCTGTAATCAGCATTGAAAATGGGCAAGCGGGTTCACTCAAACTGACCCCGCTCAACTGCTCTATTGGCCTTTTGAACTCTTTCCGGCGAAAACTGGTTAACCGCCTTTGCTGGAGAAAATCTAGAGCATTTCCTGTTTTTCATGAACCATTGGAAATGCTCCATCTGTTTGTTTTATCGCATGTCTTTAACCCGAAACCGGTGCCCACTTTCGGGAGACATGCTTTAGCTCGCTTCGCGCAGGCGTTCCGCCGTCTGCAAATCCACCGAAACGAGCTGGCTCACGCCCTGCTCGCCCATGGTGACACCGAACAGACGGTTCATGCGCGCCATGGTGATCGGGTTATGGGTGATGACCACGAAGCGTGTTTCGGTCGAAGCCGCCATTTCATCCATCAGATTGCAGTAGCGCTCGACATTGTGGTCATCGAGCGGCGCGTCCACTTCGTCAAGCACGCAGATCGGTGCCGGATTGGTTAGGAACACCGCAAAGATGAGCGCCATGGCCGTCAGTGCCTGTTCACCGCCGGAAAGCAGCGTCATGGTCTGCGGCTTCTTGCCGGGCGGGCGGGCGAGAATTTCAAGGCCTGCTTCCAGCGGATCGTCACTTTCGATCAGTTGCAGTTCTGCCGTGCCGCCGCCGAAGAGATGCGTGAACAGGCGTTGGAACTGCACATTCACAACGTCAAATGCAGCCAGCAGGCGCTCACGTCCCTCACGATTGAGGCTCTGGATTGCCTGGCGCAGTTTCTTGATCGCCTCAATGACGTCTTCCCGCTCGGAGACGATGGTATCGAGACGTCCGGACAATTCCTGCTGCTCTTCATCAGCGCGCAGATTGACTGCGCCAAGCCGCTCTCGCTCGATCTTCAACCGCTCGAGTTGACGTTCCAGCTGATCGGGATCAGGGAAGGCTTCGTCCGGCTTCAAGCCTGTCTGGCGAATAGCCTCATGCGGAGGACAGTTCAAGGCTTCTGCGATGCGGGCTTCCGCATCCTTGCGCCGCTCTTCAGCCGCCGCAAGCCGTTCTTCGGCACGCGCACGCTGTTCGCGGCTCGCCGCCAGCTGCTGGATGGCAAGGGTAGCCGTCTTGTCGAGTTCCGCCTGCGCGGCTTCCGCCTCGGCCAGAATATCGCCCGCCTGCTTGCGAAGGGCATCAGCCTGCGAAAGTTCGTTCAACAGCGCCCGGCGACGGCTCTCGATCTCGTCAGGCGCTTCCGCAAGCGCCTCAGCTTCGTCCGCCGTTTCCGCCCGACGATCATTCAATGCATCTATATGGCGGCCGGCATTTTCCGCGCGGGATTTCCAGTTGCGGCGCTCCAGCGCAATCATTTCCAGCCGCCGCTTGCGGGCATCGGCCTCGCGACGCAGCCCTTCATAGGCAGCACGCGCCTCAGCCAGCGCCGCGCGATCCGCCATGACCTCGCTGCTCAATGCGGCGAGCCGTTCGCCAATCGCATCGATATCCGGCATTTCGCCAAGCCGATCTTCGGCTTCCGCGACGCGCATCTGCGCTTCTTCGAGATTTTCAGTGAGATGCGCCTTGCTGTCTTCCAGACCCGCACGGCGTGTCGCAAGCTGACCTGCGGCGCGTTCGGCGGCAGCCAGGGCTTCGCGCGCTTCATCGAGTTTGCGCTGGTTTGCGCGCCATTGATCGCGGGCGACACGCTCCTGCTCAATGGCCTCGCGAAGACCCGCCTCGGTGCGCTGCACGTCCTGTTCGGCCTGCTCGGCACGCTTGCGGGCTGCAACCGCTTCCTGTTCGAGTTCCGCCAGCCGGTTTTTTTGCGCCAGCCGCTGGGCCGCGGGTGTCGGCGCATCAGCGCTCGCCGTATAACCGTCCCAACGCCAGAGCGCACCCGCCTTGCTCACCAGCCGCTGGCCCGGTTGCAACAAGGCTTGCAGGCGTTTGCCATCGCTATCCGAAACAACGCCAACCTGTGCCAGCCTGCGGCGCAATTGCTGCGGCCCTTCCACCAGCCGATCAAGCGGCATCACACCCTCCGGCAAAGCGGGATCGGCATCGGTTGCAGGATTGTAAGCCCAATAGACCGGCGCGTGTTCATCGCTGGCCGCATCAAGATCTTCGCCAAGCGCTGCGCCGAGTGCGACTTCATAACCCTTCTCAACGCGTAGTTCTTCCACCACTGGCGGGAACTGCCCCGTTTCACCGGCATTCAGAATGCGGGCCAGCGTCTGCGCTTCCGTTTCGATACGGTTCAGTTCAGTGCGGGCTTCGCTCAAAGGCTGACGGCTGGCGGCTTCCGCCTCACGTGCGTTAGCGACAAGCTCTTCCGCGCTGGCGACCATTTCTTCCGCAGTGGCCAGCGCTTCCGCGCAACGGTCGACCACGATGCGCTTTTCCGCCGGATCGAACAAGCCGCCGATCTGCTCCGCAACCGAAGCTATGTCGCGCTCGATCGCCTCCATCTGAACGGCCAGGCGGTCGCGACGGTCACGGGTTTCCCTCAGGGCCCGCTCGATCTGCACACGTTCCGCAGCCGCTTCGGCACGCTCAGCCGTCACGCGGGACAATGCATTCTCGCTGTCCTGCAAGCGAATTTCCGCTTCCTGGAACAACGCATGCAATTCCTGATCGCGTTTGCCGGATTCCTCGGCAGAAGCGATCAGTTCCTGCTCCTCCTCATCGAGCCGCGCCAGAATATCGGCGTTCTCGCGCATCATTTCTTCTTCGCGCGCTATATCGGCGGAAAGCTGCTCGAGGCGCTTTATCAATTCTGCCCGGCGAGCACGAAGACGCTCGCCTTCCTCGTCCAGCTGGGTCCGGGCAATGGAGAGGCGCTGCAACGCAGCCGCGGCCTTGGCCTCCGCTTCACGCAGTTCGGGCAGCTTGTGCGCGCCAACTGCCTGTGCCTTTGCAGCGTTCATCTGCGCCTGCGCCATGTCGCCAACGGCGGAAGTCGCCTGCGCCAGTGCGCTTTGCGCCTCGCCTTCCTGCATCTTTGCCTGTGACCAGCGCAGATGCAGGAGTGCGGCTTCCGCCCGGCGGATATCTGCGGACAGGGCCTTGAAGCGATTTGCCTGACGGGCCTGACGCTTCAGGCTTTCGATCTGGCTCCCCAGTTCGCCCACCACGTCATCCAGGCGTTCCAGATTGGTTTCGGCGGCACGAAGGCGCAGTTCGGCCTCATGGCGGCGCGTATGCAGCCCTGAGATGCCAGCGGCTTCTTCGAGAAGCGCGCGACGGGCCTGCGGCTTTGCCTGAATCAGCTCACCGATACGGCCCTGCCCGACCATCGACGGCGAACGAGCACCTGTCGACTGGTCCGCGAAGAGAAGCTGCACATCCTTGGCGCGCGCTTCCTTGCCGTTGATGCGGTAAACCGAGCCGGATTCGCGTTCGATGCGGCGGGAAACCTGCAACTCATCCGCATCATTATAGCTTGCCGGCGCGCTGCGGTCCGAATTGTCGAGGAAAAGCGTGACCTCCGCCGTATTGCGCGCGGGCCGCGTGGCGGAGCCCGAGAAGATCACATCGTCCATGCCGGAAGCGCGCATGTTCTTGTATGAGTTTTCGCCCATCACCCAGCGCAGCGCTTCGACCAGATTGGATTTGCCGCAACCGTTCGGACCGACAACACCGGTCAGCCCGCCTTCGATGACAAACTCCATGGGCTCGACGAAGGATTTGAAGCCGACAAGACGAAGCTTGGAGAAGCGCATCAGCAAACGCCTCCCGCTATCGTCCCAGAAACGCAAAAAGCGGGCGCAAGGGAGCGCCCGCTTTTCGATCTGAAAAACGGATCAGAGAAGCTTGTCGATGATTGCCGACATTTCGTCAACCGAAAGCGCTCCAGCGTATTTTTGTCCGTTAATGAAGAACGTCGGCGTTGCATTCACACCGAAATCCTTCGATCCACGCTCCATCGTGGCTCTCACATCATCGAGAAGTTGCTGGTTCGTCAAGCAAGCCTTGAACGACTCCTGTGTAAAACCGGCAAGTTTTGCAATTTGCAGGAGAGCGGCTTCGCCGTCTTCGGCTGTCGCCCATTGCTGCTGCTGCTTGAAGAAAACGTCGACCATCGGGAAGTACCGGTCTTCCGGTGCGCAGCGCGCCAGCATGAAAGCGGCAGTCGCGCGCGGATCGAACGGGAACTCACGGAAGATGAGCCGTGCCTTGCCCGTATCGATATATTTTTCCTTGATTTTCGGAAAGGTGTTGATGGTGAAATCGGCGCAATGCGGGCAGGTCAGCGATGCATATTCCACGATGGTGACCGGTGCGTCCGCCTTGCCGTAGACCATGTCCTTGAGCTTGCCGGGTTCGGCAATCTTGGCTGCATCGACTGTGCCTTCCGGACTACGCTGCTGCGCATTCGCGCCACCGGCAAAAGCCAGACCGGCAGCCGCCGCTCCGGCAAGAGAAATAACGTGTCTGCGATTAAACGCTGCAGGCATCCGAATCATCCAGTCCTGTTTCAATAGTTGACTTCGACATACAATCTAAAGCGGCAAGTCGCACTTCGCTAGACCCACAGCGTTCACATGAAAGTCAGCACCTTGCATTTTTTGTCTTCATATTTGCGACAATCAACTGGGGCGCCTCTTGCAAACTGCTGAAAGCTTGCATCAAATTTATGGCGGACGGCAGAATTCAATTCCCCTTGCCGTCCTTTCGGCCAGCGGTCCGCTTCTCAGCGAGAATGTTCTTGCCGAGGCGGGCAAGCGCTGCGCGAAGCGCATCGTCTTCAATAGCGTCCGTCGCCTTGTCGATACGGCGCTCATCCGCAGGCCCGAGCGGCGCCAGACGCTTCACCCGTCGCTTGGCCGGAATAAGCGGCGGTTTCTGCTCGATGCGAATGCGCCCGACCGCGGAGAAACCGAGAAACCCATTGATACGGCTGATGATTTCTCCTGTCTCGTGCTGGACCTGAAGAGCGGCGAACCCTTCACAGGCAATAATCAGCGTTGCAGGAGAAAACGGATCGTCCTCATGGAGACGGCGCGGCCAGATAATGCGCAGTGGGCGCGAGGTTGCGCCGATGGCGGGACCGACGATGTCTTCCCATGACTGAAGCAAGGCGAGATTGATACCGGCGCGTTTCTGCAGCATCGGATCGACCAGACCCGAAGCCATATCTGCCAGCGGCCTGAAGCCGCGCCTGGATGTTTGTTCGCTCATCGCGCTCCATTATAGCCGCGAAACCACTCCACGAACAAAGGAATACCCTGATCGAGCGTGGTTTTCGGACTAAAGCCAAGGTCGCGGGCGGCAAGCGTGATGTCGGCATAGGTGCGCGGCACATCGGCGGCGGGCATGGGTTCGAGCTTGCGGACGGCTTGCTTGCCGGTCGCTTTCTCGATCGCGGCGATGAAATCGTTGAGCATCACAGGCCGGTTGTTGCCTAGATTATAGACGGGCGCCGTATCTTCCGGCTTGTCGATTATGCGTCGCACCGCGCCGACCACCCCGCTGACGATATCGTCCACGAAGGTAAAATCCCGCTGCATTTCGCCATTGTTGAACACGCGGATCGGCTCGCCCTTGAGGATCGCCGAGGTGAACAGCCACGGCGCCATGTCGGGACGCCCATAGGGGCCGTAGACCGTGAAGAAGCGCAAACCTGCAGAGTGGAGCTTATGCACGTGACGATAGGAGTAAGCCAGCAATTCGCCAGAGCGCTTTGTTGCGGCATAGATCGATACAGGATGATCGACTGGATCGCTCTCGGAAAACGGCACTTTTTCGTTTGCGCCATAGACCGACGACGAACTGGCATAGACCACCGGCGGCCGCTTCTCCAGTCGCAGCGCGGTTTCGAAAACCGTGACCTGTCCCTGAACATTGGCGGAGATATAGGCCGAGGGGTTCTCAATGGAATAACGTACGCCTGCCTGGGCAGCGAGATGCACGATGACATCCGCATCACGGTCGGAGCCGATTGCAGCCGTGAGCGCTGCGGCGTCGGAAATATCCGCCTTCGCGAACCGGAACCCATCCCGCATGTGAAGCTTCGAAAGCCGCGTTTCCTTCAACGCGACCGGATAATAATCGTTTACATTGTCGATGCCAACAACCTGCCAGCCCTCGTCCAGCAGTCGCTGCGCAGTATGGAACCCGATGAACCCGGCAGCGCCCGTTACAATCGCTTTCATGCAGGTGATTTCTTTCCCAAAACATATGAGGTGAGTCCGGCGCGCCGTGCCGCCATGATGCGCCTTGATGCAGCCGCGTTGAGCGCCGCGAGGAAGAACATGGTCGAGGATATCGTCACTTCGTGCAACAACGGATTGTGCAGCATGCCGTAGCTGCCGCACACAAGGGCGAAGTAGATCAAGGCTCGCCGCATTGCCCAGCTATCGGCTGTTCGCCACAAATAGACGAAGATGGAGATAAACGCACAGGCCATGAAGATGAGACCGACAATACCGTCATTCAGCAACTCGTCGAGTACCGTATTATGGACATGGCGGAAGCCGTCAAGCATCGACGCCTTGTCGCCCGCCTCGGCCCTCACATAGTCCATCTTTGAATAGGAACCGACACCTGCGAGAGGATGGGCGGCGATAACATTCGACGCACTCCTCCACATGACCTCGCGAATATCCGCCGAAACCTTGTCCTCCCAGTCAGCGGCGTGTCCGGTATCGTAATATTCGATCATTCCGGAAAAACGTTTGGAAATGATGCTGCCAACGGGGCCCACCACGACGAGAGCAGCTATTGCTGCAAACAGTATCGCATAGGCAGTTCCCTGCTGCCGGATACTGAAACGCTTCAGGAAGATGAGAATTTCCACGGCCGCGAAAATCGGCAAGACCACGATGACTGCCCGGGTTTCGGACGTCAGAACCGCCGCAGACCCCAATACCAGCCACTGCGGACCGTTCGGCAAGTAACGCGAAGCCTTACGTAAAGGAATGGCGGCGGATATCGCCGCTACCCCGGCCACGAATGCAAAGACAGCCTGATTGCCGCCGACACCGATGCGCCCCCCGTCGGTCACGGAAAGATAGAGCGCGATAATCAGGGCAAGCAGCGTCCCAACACGCGCGCCAAGGACATAGGCCCGGAGCGGGTCCCGGACAAGCACCATTCCCGAACCGGCAAAAGCAAAAATCGCGATCAGCAGCGTGTAGCCGATCTGCCGGTTGTCGTTGAAAGGCTCCCCCCGAAACAAGATCAGGCCCAACGACCAGACAGCATATAAGATTATGAACAAATAGAACTTCCTGGCGAACATGCGCGTAGTCGCATGACGTCCGCAGGCGAGATAAATACCGATGCAAGAAAATACGAAAAGTATCAGTGGTCCGAGCCCGACGCGAATGGGCATGGCCGCCGATGCGGCTGCCAGTACCCCGGAATCTATCCGACGCCGCAGGAGAAAAGACTTCTTAAAAAAACTCAAACTCTGTCCTCTCTTAAGCTCTTCCGGTCAAAAGAGTAAGCGATTCGTCTGACATAGTCTGTCGCTCGAAACAGAAGGGTGCTTATCCTTTTGTATGCCGGCAGACGCTTTTTGGCGTAAACAGAGCGCCCCTGAGCGATAGTAGAAGTGGCCATGTCCGAAAATTCGACGACCGGCTTGTCGGTTGTAAAAACCTGATAAGCACCAGCCCATCCTCTTTCCAGTGCGACTGAACTGCCCCCCATTTCGACCGGACAGTCGGCATAAGCAGAAAGGCTCAAGCACAGGCTTGGGTATAGGCTTATGTCTAACGAGTATCGACACGTTGAATTGCTGACGGGTGATGTTCGCCGCAGGCGGTGGACAACCGAGCAAAAGCTGACAATCATTGAGCAGAGTTTCGAACCAGGCGAGACGGTATCGTCCACCGCTCGCCGCCATGGCGTCGCGCCCAATCTGCTTTATCGGTGGCGCAGGCTCTTGAGCGAGGGAGGTGCTGCAGCTGTGGATTCTGACGAGCCGGTGGTCGGCAATTCGGAAGTGAAGAAGCTGGAAGATCGCGTCCGCGAGCTGGAGCGCATGCTCGGCCGCAAGACGATGGAGGTCGAAATCCTTCGGGAAGCCTTGTCCAAAGCAGACTCAAAAAAACGGATATCGCGGCCGATCTTGTTGCCGAAGGACGGTTCGCGATGAAGGCCGTCGCAGACACGCTGGGCGTATCCCGTTCCAACCTCAACGAGCGGCTGAAAGGCAGATCGAAGCCGCGCGGCTCCTATCACAAGGCCGAGGATGCAGAGCTTTTGCCCATCATTCGCAGGCTGGTAGATCAAAGGCCAACCTATGGCTATCGGCGGATCGCCGCGCTCCTCAATCGCGAAAGGCGAGCCGCCGATAAGCCTGTCATCAACGCCAAACGGGTCCATCGCATCATGGGCAACCACGCCATGCTGCTGGAAAAGCACACAGCCGTTCGCAAGGGCCGCCTCCACGATGGCAAGGTCATGGTCATGCGCTCCAACCTGCGCTGGTGCTCGGATGGGCTGGAGTTCACCTGCTGGAACGGCGAGGTCATCCGTCTCGCCTTCATCATCGACGCCTTCGACCGCGAGATCATTGCCTGGACGGCGGTCGCCAACGCGGGCATCTCCGGCTCAGACGTGCGCGACATGATGCTGGAGGCGGTCGAGAAACGCTTCAATGGAACCAGAGCCCCACATGCAATCGAGCATCTCTCGGACAACGGCTCTGCTTACACCGCGAGGGACACGAGGCTGTTTGCGCAAGCACTCAATCTGACACCCTGCTTCACGCCGGTCGCCAGCCCGCAGTCGAACGGCATGTCGGAGGCCTTCGTCAAAACCCTGAAGCGGGATTATATTCGCATCGCAGCACTACCGGACGCAGAAACAGCGCTCCAGTTCATCGACGGATGGATCGAGGACTATAATGAAATCCATCCACATTCCGCGCTCAAGATGGCTTCCCCTCGGCAGTTCATCAGGGCTAAATCAAACTAGCCGACCTGTCCGGTGAAATGGGGAGCACTCCAGCGACATCATAAGGAAGCCGCATCGGGCGAAGCGCCTTGAGCAATTTCGAGGCGCCTTC
Organism: Brucella intermedia LMG 3301; assembly: GCF_000182645.1. NCBI lineage: Bacteria > Pseudomonadati > Pseudomonadota > Alphaproteobacteria > Hyphomicrobiales > Brucellaceae > Brucella > Brucella intermedia. Next base: position 585,525 of record NZ_ACQA01000001.1, on the reverse strand, counting down.
ACGGGTAACGACATAAGCTGCGGAACTTCCCAGCGGTCCATGCAAGCAGCGACCAATTGAAAACTGGCTATCAATGCGCTGGAAAGACTGGAAAGCAGCGGTTCGGTGATTGACAAGCTTCACTGCGTCCCAGCCTGCCGCCTTTGTCAAATGCGTTAGAAAGGGTTTGAACTCAGGTGTAAAAACGATGTCATCTTCCACAATCACGGCAAAAGGCTCCGGCGCATCGGCTATGATTTCCAATGCTCGTATGTGACTGAAGTAACAGCCAATTTCTGCCGGCATTGCGATTTTGCCGTGCCAGCGCCGGAACCCTGCCTCATCGAAATCCGTCAGTTCCTCCGATGACAGCAGCTTTCCCTCGACGGCTTCCACGCGCCGGAGTTCGATTGAAAGAGCATCGGCGTTGGACTTCAACCTGTCCCAGCGATCCCGGGACCGCGCAAGATTGATGACATAGACAGGTACTGACTGGTTCACTTATTCTCTTTCCAAGGAAGCTTGCCTGGAGACCCCGGCAGATTTCTATGCTTAAGCCTTTAATATGCACAGCATTGTTTCTATGAAGTGTAAAATTAAGGCATTAGAGCGGCTCTTGTGAAGCGGAACAGCGCATCCGTTCTATCTCTTTGCTTTCAGGCATTATCCCACGCAAAACCGCTTCGCACTTTTGCTGGAAATGCTCTAATCAGAATAACGCCCAATTGTTAACCGATGCCGTTCTCATGCTGACTTCCACCACTTCCAATCAAAGCACAAAGCTTCTGCACTGGTATGACCGGCACCACCGCGTCTTGCCGTGGCGCATCAGCCCATCCGAACAGGCTTCCGGCATCAGACCAGATCCCTATCGCGTGTGGCTGTCCGAGATCATGCTTCAGCAGACAACAGTCGAGGCGGTCAAGTCCTACTTTGTAAAGTTCATCGAACGCTGGCCCGCTGTTCAGGCCATGGCGCTGGCGAGTGAAGACGATATTCTGCGAGCATGGGCCGGGCTTGGATACTATTCGCGTGCACGCAACCTGAAAAAATGCGCCGACGCCGTGGTCCGGCAGCATGACGGCAAGTTTCCGGGCAGCGCCGCAGCACTGAAGGAACTGCCGGGCATCGGCGACTATACTTCGGCCGCAATCGCTGCAATCGCCTTTGGCGAAGCGGTCGCAGTTGTGGACGGCAATGTGGAACGTGTGATTTCACGGCTTTACACAATCGATACGCCCCTTCCTGCAGCAAAACCGGAAATCCGCGCGCTCATGGGGCAATTGACTCCCATCGACAGGCCCGGGGATTTTGCGCAGGCGATGATGGATCTGGGCGCAACCATATGCACGCCGCGGCGTCCAGCTTGTGCCATCTGTCCGCTCAATGACGATTGCATGGCGCTCAAATCCCGCGACCCGGAAGAGTTTCCGGTAAAGGCGCCCAAAGCGGAAAAGCCAATTCGCACGGGCGCGGCATTCATTGCCATTGCCGACGATGGTTCGGTTTTCCTGCGCAAGCGGAAGGATGAAGGACTGCTCGCCGGGATGACCGAAGTTCCGGGTAGCCCATGGACCGCTCGCATTGATGGCGATACGACTATCGATGCGGCTCCGTTCCCCGCGCAATGGACAGCTTCCGGTTCGATTACGCATGTTTTCACGCATTTCGAACTGCGGCTCTCCGTCTATCGTTCGGAAAATGTCAGCAAGGCTGCATCCAGCGACGGCTGGTGGTCCCTCCCGACCGAGCTTTCAGACGAGGCATTGCCAACAGTCATGAAAAAGGCGATCACCGCTGCCATACCAGAAGCTTTCAAAGGGAAGAGGAAAAACCGTTGAGCAGTCCCGTCAGGCACATCGTCTTCGACATCGGCAGGGTTCTTATCCATTACGATCCCGAACTCGCCTATCTCGATATTATTCCCGATGCGACTGAACGGCGTTGGTTCCTGGAGAATATCTGTACCGGCGCATGGAATATCGAACAGGATCGCGGGAGAACCTGGCATGAGGCTGAGGCGTTGCTGATTGATGCATACCCGGAGAAAAGCGATCACATCCGTGCGTTCCGGCAAAACTGGAACCGCATGGTGCCGCACGCTTATGAGGACAGTGTCGAAATTCTGCGCGGCCTCATCGGGAACGGCCACGACGTCACCATGCTGACGAATTTTGCTTCCGATACGTTCCGGGAAGCGCAGGGGCGGTTTCCATTTCTGACTGAAAGCCGGGGCGTCACCGTGTCGGGCGACATCCGCATGCTTAAACCGGACCGGGAAATCTACGATCATCACGTTGCGTCATTCGATCTCGACCCGGCAGCTACGCTTTTCATCGATGACACGATGCACAATGTGGAAGGTGCCAGGCGGGCTGGCTGGCAGGCCGTGCATTTTACTGGTGCGATCAAGCTGGCCGCTGACTTGAAAGCACTGGGTCTCGCTTTCTGACCCGGAATTCCCCATCAGACGAAAACAGCGAAGACGCCCGAAGCCTATGCTTCGGGCGCCTCACTATCAGACTATGCTGGAGGCCGTCCGATATGAATAAGAACGCGGGGCAGGCAGTTCGAAACGCGTTCTAGAGCGGTTCCTGTTCTGACAGAATCGCCGGAACCGCTCTAACTCTTTGTTTTATCGCATTATCCAAACGCAGAACCGTTCACACTTTTGCTGGAAATGCTCTAAGCTCCCGCAGCCGCCATCTGGTCGCGGATGACCTTGCGCAAAGCGTCAATTGGCTTCAGCGTGCCGTTTTCCTCGTAGTGCCAGAAAGTCCAACCGTTGCAGGCATCAAAGCCCTGGACCTTCGCACCCATGCGATGGATCGAACCGGCTTCGCCATTGGCGGCAAGCGTGCCATCGGCCCGCACAATTGCAGCAAAACGGCGGCGTTCATCGGAAAGCACCGTGCCGGGGCGAAGAAGACCGGCTTCTATAACGCTGGTGAACGCCACTCGCGGTTCGGCCCGCTTGCCGGTCATCACGGTGAGTTCGGCCTTGCCGAGCGGTTCAACGGCGTCAATGCGCGCCGTTGCCGCGTCGATATAGCTTTGTTCGCGCTCGATGCCGACGAAATGACGTCCAAGACGCTTTGCAACGGCGCCGGTCGTGCCGGAACCGAAGAACGGATCGAGAATGACGTCGCCGGGCTTGCTGGACGCCATCATAATGCGGGCAAGCAGCGCTTCCGGCTTCTGGGTCGGGTGAACCTTGTCGCCGTTTTCGTCCTTGAGGCGTTCCGAGCCGGTGCAGATCGGAAACAGCCAGTCCGAGCGCATCTGCACATCGTCATTGGCGGCCTTCATCGCTTCATAGTTGAAGGTGTAGCCTTTGCCCTTCTGGTCCCGCGAGGCCCAGATCAGCGTTTCATGGGCGTTCTGGAAGCGACGGCCACGGAAATTCGGCATCGGATTCGTCTTGCGCCAGATGATGTCGTTCAGGAGCCAGAAGCCCAGGTCCTGCAACTGCGAGCCGACGCGGAAAATATTGTGGTAGGAACCGATGACCCAAATGGTGCCATTCGGCTTCAGGACGCGGCGGCAAGCCATAAGCCAGGCGCGTGTGAACGCGTCATAGGCCTGGAAGCTTTCGAACTGGTCCCAATGATCGTCAACCGCGCTCACCATCGACTGGTCGGGACGATGCAGATCGCCGCCAAGCTGGAGGTTGTATGGCGGATCGGCGAAAATCACGTCCACGGAATGATCCGGCAGGCGTTCCAGAGCAGCGACGCAATCACCTTTGATGATGGAGTCAAGCCAGGCGGTACGCGGAGCCTCAATGGGCAACTCATGCGCAAGACGTACAAGAGACATGGGATACTCGATTACCTGTGGACGCAAAAACTTGTCCTTATGGTTACCGGGCAGGGTAAATATGCAGTTAACGCCAAGTAATTGAAATCGTAAATCTTTTCTTAAGCGAGAGGGAAAGTCCGCAGTTCCGGGCTTTTCACGCACTATTGCCCCGAACATTTTGCCGTCTGTCATCTTAACGCCGCGATCGCTGTGCAATGCTGTTTGCGACCGCTTGCCCTTGATAAGGCTTGGTTATTCCTTTTTGCCTATAATCGGCAGCCAACTTCTGAATTTGCGTGGCGGGCATGCCAGCCGCCCGCTTGCCCGGTGTTTTTATGATGAATATCGCTGAACTGCGGCATAACCGGTATTTGCGGGTTTTATTCGTACCCTTCCGCATGCGTGCGCTGGTTCGCGGCAGCGAAATAGGCCTCGTCATCGCCGGTGCCGCGATCGGTATCATTTCAGGGCTGATGGTTGCCGCCATAGGCAGTATTTCGCAATGGATGCACCAGGCGATCTTCGCGCTTGAGCCCGGCGAAAAACTCAGTTCGGCTGCATCGCTGCAACCGAGCGCCTATATTGCACCGCTCGCCGGCGGCATCCTGATGGGGATCGTGATCTGGGTTCTTGCGCGATGGCGCAAGCGGCCCATCGTGGACCCTATCGAAGCAAATGCGCTCCATGGTGGGCGCCTGTCGCTCACGGACAGCTTTATCCTTGTCGGGCAGAACCTGATTGCCAACGGCTTCGGTGCATCGGTCGGACTGGAAGCAGCCTATACGCAGCTTGCGAGCGGTTTCGCCTCCCGCATCGGTCGGGCGCTCAAGCTTCGCCGCGCGGATCTGCGGACTTTGGTCGGCTGCGGCGCCGCGGCTGCCATCGCCAGCGCCTTCAATGCACCTTTGACCGGGGCATTCTACGCATTCGAACTTATCATCGGCGTCTATTCGATTGCCACGCTGACGCCGGTCGTCGTGGCGGCGATCATCGGCGCTCTGGTAACGCAGGCAATCGGCGGCGCGCCCTTCATCATCGATATCGGCCAGATCGACGACATCACGCCACGTGATTACGTTCCCGCGCTTGTACTCGGCTTCTTCTCGGCAGGCATTGCCATCCTCATCATGCGCGGCGTGACCTTTGTGGAAAAAGTCGCCCGGCGCAGCGTGGTGCCCAATGTGATGGCCCCGGCAATCGGCGGCGCCATCGTTGGAATGATCGCCTTCCTATCACCGCAGGTTCTGGCCTCGGGCCACGGAGCGCTCCACCTCGACCTGAATGCAAACATCACCATTCCCGCACTCCTGCTCCTGATCTTTGCCAAATCGCTCGCTTCCGCCGTCTCCATCGGGTCCGGCTTTCGCGGTGGCCTGTTCTTCGCATCGCTGTTTCTCGGTGCGCTGACGGGCAAGCTGTTTGCAGCCTTGGCAGGCGCGGTATTGCCGGCCGGTCTGGCACTCGCACCCGAAGTCTATGCCGTTATCGGCATGAGTTCGCTTGCCGTCGCAGTCGTGGGCGGCCCTATGACTATGACCTTCCTGGCACTGGAGCTTACCGGCGATTTTCCGATTTCCATGCTCGTGCTCGGCGCTGTCGTCTCGTCCTCGCTGATGGTGCGAAAGACCTTCGGTTACTCCTTCGCCACATGGCGCTTCCATCTGCGTGGAGAGGCCATCCGGTCCGCCCATGATATCGGATGGATACGGGACCTGACCGTAAACCGGATGATGCGCCATGACGTGCGGACCGTTCTGATCGATACCGATATCGAAACATTCCGCCACGATTTCCCGCTCGGATCGACCCAGCGGGTGATCGCGGTGGATGCCGAGGGACGGTATGTCGGCATGATCCCAGTTCCGGAAGTTTACGCCGACAGCTTCGATACATCCGATGGCGAACACAGCATCCGCGAGCTTCTCAAATATCAGGATGAATTCCTGCTGCCTCAGATGAACGCCAAGGAAGCTGTCGTCCGCTTCGACCGGGCAGAAAGTGAAGCTCTTGCCGTGGTGAACAACGCACAGGAGCGCAAGGTGCTCGGCCTCCTCAGTGAAGCGCACACCTTGCGCCGCTATAGCGAAGAACTGGACCGGCGCCGTCGCGAAGTGTCCGGTGAGGTCTGAACGGGATGAAAACAGAAGCGGGATGGAAATCGGCCCCTGGACCGAATGCGCCGCATGGATGCTTCACCCTCTCGCCGGAAAGGCTCCAATTTGACGGCTTCGCCATAAAGGTGTAGCTCAACCCGGTGTTCCGGCTGCTGCCGGTGCTCACTCCTCCCAATAAGAAGGCTATGATCATGGCGGCCCCGTCCCTCATCATTTTCGATTGCGATGGCGTTTTGGTAGATTCTGAAATCATCGCCGCGGAAGTCGAGTCCACACTTCTCACCGAAGCCGGTTATCAGATTGCCGCCGATGAGATGGCCGAACGTTTTGCGGGTCTGACGTGGCAGGATATTCTTCTGACTGTGGAGCGCGAGGCCGGGATTCCGCTTTCAGCGTCGCTTCTCGACAAGTCCGAAAAGATTCTGGACGAAAAGCTGAAGAATGAAGTTCAGGCCGTTGAAGATATCGTGGAAGTGGTATCGGCATTGAAGCTGCCGAAGTGCATCTGCTCCAATTCGACCAGTCATCGGCTGGAAAGCATGTTGCAACGTGTCGGTCTTTACGAGCTGTTTGCGCCCAATATCTTTTCAGCGAAGGAAGTAGGCACCAAAAAGACCAAGCCCGCACCAGACGTGTTTCTTTATGCAGCCAAGCAATTCGGTGTCGATCCGAAGGACGTCATCGTGATTGAAGATTCCGCGCATGGCATTCAGGGCGCACGCGCCGCTGGCATGCGTGTGATCGGCTTTACGGGCGGCGCTCACACCTATCCGGGACATGCCGACAAGCTGACAGATGCGGGGGCGGAAACCGTCATCCATCGCCACAAAGACCTGCCCAGTGTCATCGAAGCCCTGTCCGTCTGGACCGATGCCTGAATGAGATAGTCCGACGCCTGGCTTCCGTCAGGCGGCGGTTTGCTTGTTGCGCCCCTTGGGCGGGGCGTTGAGAATTGCCAGAAGCTCTTCGGCTTCACTTTCAGAGAGGCCGATCAGCAAGCGGGTTCCCATGATGACGGGCTCGCCGGAGGACGTATCGAAGATCGCCCAGGTGTCCGTCGGTTCAAGAATGCGTTCATATTTCTGTTTCATGAGAACACACTAGCCGAAACCTGTTGCCATTCATTTCACGCAGGCAGTTGCATTTAATTAGAATTTTATCGGTCTTCCTTTATCCACAGCATCGGTTCAGTCAGGCTTTTTCCTGAAAAGCTTTGCCGCGCTTCCGTCTGGCTTTGGGCAAACCGCCCATCAGAAGCGCAGCCGCATCGCCCGCTGGCATAGGCTTGCCGTAAAACCAGCCTTGCGCAGTCATCGGCGTGGTCATTTTGCGAAAATAATCGGCCTGCGCTTCCGTTTCGATGCCTTCAATCACGATGCCGAGATTGTGCTGCCGCGCCATCGATATGATCTCTGGAACGATCGACACCATGTCACCATCCGCACAGACGGTGCGCGTGAAGGCCTTATCTATCTTGATCGCATCGATATGCAGCTCGCCAAGATAGGAAAGGCTTGAATAGCCCGTTCCAAAATCATCAATGTAGATCTTGTGCCCCTGTTCACGCAGCTGCCTGATACCCTCCGACGCTTTGGAGAAATCCACGGCCGTTCGTTCGGTCAATTCAAGACCGATCTGACAGGGATCGACACCCGCGCCAGCCAATTTCGCCTGGATATTTTTCTGAAAGGCGGCCGCCTGAACATCGCTTGCAGTGATGTTGATATTGATCTGGATATTCCGGTTGAGGCGCAACAAATCCCCCATATCGTCCATAACCCGATCCACGACATAAGCGGTCACCCGACCTACCATGCCCTTTTCCTCTGCCTCGGCGATAAATACGTCGGGCGGAATCATATCACCGGTATGCAGTTGCCAACGAAGCAAGGCTTCAAAGCCGGTGAGTTCGGCGTTCTCTACATTGACCACCGGCTGATAGACCACCTCCAGCTGGCGGGCATTGAGCGCCTGGTTGAGCATGGAAGCCAAAGGGCGTTCGTGATTGTGGTAGGCGAACCAGCCAAGGCCAAGGGTCGCCCCCGCGAGCAGTCCCAGACTTGTCGCCATGAAGGATTTCCATCGGGCGGAATTGCTGGAATTATCCAACTGCGCCTTGAGAGCAACGCAGATACCCACTTCGTCGTCGCAACGATATTCCTTGATTGCGTCGCTGAGCACCTCGTATTCGCCGCGGTGATTTTTGAAATCCGGGACTGGAAAATCACCTGCCTGATAATCATAGAGGCGCGCGAAGTGCTTGCGTTCGGCATCGCGCATATAGACGGCAAAGCTGTATTGCCGTGACTGCAGCAGGTCGAATGCAGCCGAACTCAAAATCACATTCGCCTCGCCCCTGCCTATCACGAAGCCTCGGCTGCCCGGTGTCATCAGCGATCCTTCGCCATACACATAGGTGCCGTCCCGCAAATTAATATCGGCAGGCGAACGCTTTGGCTGCTCGCTGACATCGCCGAGAAGCGTCGAGCAGATCAGGCGATCATCACGGAGCCGACCTATATCCTTGATATGATAGGCAGAAAAAACCAGCTTGCGCTGATAGGCAATATCTTGCGGAGAACACATTTCATAGGGCGAGAGATTGGCTGCTTCGATTGTTTCACGGGCAGAAACAGCCAGTCGATTTGCATGCATAAGCAATGCGGACATGTAGATATTCATGTGCCGCTCTTCATCGACAATGCGAAATCTGTTTCCCATCCACTGGCCGAGAGCCGCACCGAGAAACAGCAACAGAAGCAAAATAAGCGGAACAGGCTTTAATAATTTACTGCGATCAAATCGCATATGACCCTCGCCCCTAAATAATCGTGGCGTAGCTGGTGAGTTATCACTTCTATCCGTCTAAGACGTGGCGATCCCTGACGTCAGAAAACCATAACATGAAACAAACATTGATATGAATACATGTGAAACTGTCATTAATGTTATATTAAAACTGAATACATCGCCATATCGGCAATAGTTAAGTGCTTTCTAATTAAATCTGCGGGCTTTTGGCAGCAATATGAAAAAGTCTATAAATATCAGATTAAACGGTGCGCCGAAATACAAACCGGCGCACCGGTTTCAGTGCTTTACTTCGTGTTGTATGGACCCTCGTCGAAACCGACGAAAATCTGGATATTCTTCTGATCCGCCATCGGTACGGTGATCGCCTTGTCGTTGAACACGAACTGCGTCGCGGTACCCGCGTTCGCTACCGTAACCGCCTGCTTGTGCAGTTTGGAATAGATGACCTGATCGCCCTGACGGACGGCAACACGGATCGGCATGGTGATGGTGCCGCTCTTATATTTTGGCCCCGGCACAACCTTGCCCGCCGCCGCGACGTCAATCGTCATGGTCCCGGCGCCATACTGGCAGGCGCGGGTCGTATCGGTCAGCGCCGCCTGATAGATCACCCGTGCCGGGTCCTTATCGCCGCCCTTTTCATATGTGCTGAAGAAGGCTGTGCCGTCGCGCAGCGTGACCGAGGGACAGAAGGCGCGCAGCTCGGATTCCTTGACGCGCTGATCGCCGGAAGCAGCGGACGCGGTCATTGAGGAGCTTGAAGCTCCGTCGGCGGCCTTATCAGTGCCACTGGTCGTGCAGCCTGCGAGGGCTGCGAGCAAAACCGTTGCAAAGACTGGAAACAACGATGAACGATTCTGTGGTGCTGTTTGCATAAAGCGGGCTTCCCTGCACTGATCAACCTGTCTTCTACATCACGCATGCGTGTAGCGCGATGACGTTTTCCCGTTTTTTGCTCCGGAGAGCAACCCCCATCCCCGTCAACATGCTTTAAAACCTTGCGGCTTTTTTAGGGAGGCTCTATTGCATTACGCGGCTCAAAACCGCGCCGATCCGAAATGAAGGCCAAGAAATGAAATATGTAAGCACGCGTGGGGAAGCGCCGGTCCTGGGGTTCAGCGATGCATTGCTCGCCGGTCTAGCCCGGGATGGCGGTCTCTATCTGCCGCAGGATTATCCCCAGTTTTCGCCAGAACAAATCCGCGATCTGCGCGGAAAATCCTATGTGGATATTGCGCTGGCGGTGCTCACTCCCTTTGTCGATGGCGAAATCCCGCATTCGGATTTCCGTCGCATGGTGCACGAAGCCTATGGATCTTTCCGGCATGATGCGGTCTGCCCGCTGGTTCAGACCGGGGCCAATGAATTCGTGCTCGAACTTTTCCATGGCCCGACGCTCGCCTTCAAGGATGTCGCCATGCAGCTTCTGGCCCGCATGATGGACTATGTCCTGGCACAGCGCGGCGAACGGGCCACCATTGTCGGGGCCACATCCGGGGATACGGGCGGCGCGGCAATCGAGGCCTTTGGCGGACGTGACAATACGGACATCTTCATCCTGTTCCCGAACGGCCGCGTATCGCCGGTGCAGCAGCGCCAGATGACATCATCCGGTTTTTCCAATGTCCATGCCCTTTCCATCGAAGGCAATTTCGACGATTGCCAGAACCTTGTGAAAGCCATGTTCAACGACCTTCAGTTCCGTGATGCGCTGTCGCTTTCGGGTGTGAACTCGATCAACTGGGCGCGCATCATGCCCCAGGTTGTTTATTATTTTACGGCGGCGCTGAGCCTTGGCGCACCGGATCGCGCCGTATCCTTCACCGTGCCGACAGGCAATTTCGGCGATATTTTCGCAGGCTATGTCGCCAAGCGCATGGGATTGCCCATCGACCGGCTGATCATCGCCACCAATGATAATGACATTCTCTCGCGTACGCTCGAAACCGGCGCCTATGAAATGCGCGGTGTCGCACAGACCACCTCGCCTTCAATGGATATCCAGATTTCCTCGAATTTTGAGCGCCTGCTGTTTGAAGCGCACGGACGCGATGCTGCGGCTCTGCGTGGTCTGATGGCTGGGCTGAAACAGTCCGGTGGTTTTTCGATCTCTGAGAAACCCCTGTCGGCGATCCGCAGCGAGTTCTCCGCCGGGCGCTCGACTGTCGATGAAACTGCGGAGACAATCAAATCCGTGCTTGAAGCGGACGGCTATCTGCTCGATCCACACTCGGCAATCGGTGTGAAGGTGGCTCGCGAAAACCAGTCCAGTGAAGCGCCGATGGTTGTTCTTGCAACAGCGCATCCGGCCAAATTCCCCGATGCCGTCAAGGCAGCCAGCGGCGTCGAACCGCAGCTCCCTGCATGGCTTTCGGACTTGATGCAACGAAAAGAAAGCTTCACAGTTCTTCACAACGACCTGAAAATCGTGGAAGAATACGTTCGCCGCCATTCGAGAGCTTAAAAAGACCGGCTCCGAGACGAGAACCAGAGCGGGAATGCAGGGAGCAGTTTGCTTATGGGTGTTGAAGTAACGCGTCTTTCCAACGGATTGACGATAGCCACCGATACGATGTCCCACGTGGAAAGCGTGGCGCTTGGAATCTGGGTCAAGGCCGGGGCACGAAACGAAGCTGCCGACAGGCATGGCATTGCTCATCTTCTTGAGCATATGGCGTTCAAGGGAACCGAGAACCGCACAGCCTGGCAAATTGCATCGGATATCGAAAATGTAGGCGGCGAGATCAACGCCGCCACCAGCGTCGAGACCACTTCCTATTATGCGCGCGTTCTGCGCAATGACGTGCCGCTGGCCATCGACATTCTGTCCGATATCCTGACCGCCTCCAAATTCGATGAAGCAGAGCTGGAGCGCGAAAAGCAGGTCATCATGCAGGAGATCGGCGCGGCGCACGACACGCCCGACGATATCGTCTTCGACCGCTTCACCGAAACAGCCTATCGTCATCAGCCAATCGGACGCGCCATTCTCGGCGAGCCTGAGACGGTCATGTCTTTCACCTCCGATGACCTTCGCCAATATATGGACGAACAGTACAGCGCCGACCGCATGGTGGTGACCGCTGCTGGCGGCGTCGATCACGATGCATTCGTCAGGGAAGTTGAAAAACGTCTTGGCGGTTTTCGCGCCCACAATACGGCACCTACGCTCGACCTCGCTCATTATGTCGGCGGCGATTTTCGTGAAAATCGCGAACTGATGGATGCTCAGGTTCTGATCGGTTTCGAGGGACGCGCCTACCACGTGCGTGATTTCTATGCGTCGCAGCTTCTTTCCATGGTTTTGGGCGGCGGCATGTCTTCGCGCCTCTTCCAGGAAGTGCGTGAGAAACGCGGGCTCTGCTATTCCGTCTATGCCTTCCATTGGGGCTTCTCGGATACAGGACTGTTCGGAATTCACGCTGCAACGGGCCGCGACGAACTGGTCGAACTCGTCCCGGTTCTGATCGATGAACTGCACAAGGCCGCTGACTCCATCAGCCTGGAAGAAGTGGACCGCGCCCGCGCGCAATATCGTGCGAGCCTTCTCATGTCGCAGGAAAGTGCTGCAAGCCGTGCCGGACAGGTCGCACGCCAGTTCCTGCTCTATGGTCGTCCCGTCGAAAACAGTGAACTGATGGACCGTCTCTCGCTGATTACACCTCAAAGGCTGACCGATCTGGCCGGACGGTTGTTCCTCGACAGCAAGCCCACCATCGCCGGCGTGGGTCCAGTTGGACGACTGATGAGCTTCGATGGGTTGTCGGACGCACTGTCGACCAGCGCACATGCGAGGAAAATCGCTGTTTAAGGGAATATGTGAGTAGGGGAATAGGGGAGTATGTGACATTGAGCATTTTGTTTTTCCTACTCCCTTATTCCCCTACCCCCTTACTCCCCTAACCCGTCATGATCGGCCTGCCCTTCCGTAGAAGCAATCCGACCGTCCTGCGTGGACAGCGCATTTATCTGCGCGAGCCGATGATGAGCGATTTCGCCAGTTGGGCCAGCCTGCGGGAACAAAGCCGTGCCTTTCTCACGCCGTGGGAGCCGACCTGGCCGGACGACGACCTGACAAAGAGCGCTTTTCGCCATCGCATGCGTCGCTTTCAGGATGAAATAGCCGCCGGAACCGGCTATCCATTTTTTGTCTTTCGCAATGGTGACAACACGCTCGTCGGCGGCATAACGCTCGGAAATATCCGGCGCGGTGTCGGGCAGAACGGCATGATCGGCTATTGGAGCGGCGCGCCCCATGCCGGCAAAGGCTACATGACCGAAGCCCTGTCGCTGGTTATCCCCTTCGCATTCGACCAACTCCGGTTGCACCGGATTGAAGCAGCCTGTATCCCTCATAATGTGCGCTCGATACGGCTTCTCGAAAAAGCCGGATTTGAGAGAGAAGGACTGTTGCGTTCCTATCTCAAGATAAATGGCTTCTGGCAGGATCACCTGCTTTTTGCCCTTATAGAAAGCGACAAACGTATGACGGATAGCCGCATGATCAATGGCAAGGTTGGACGCTCGTGACGGGTTTTGCGGATAAGTGGCTTTTTGCCGGTGTGCGGTTTCTCGTACTCATGGTTGTTCTGGCCGTTTCGGTCATCCAGGCATCGGCCATCGAACCGATCAAGATTTCCAAGGAAGATACCGCCCTCGACCTTTCCCGCGCTGTCGAGCTTCTGCGCAACAAAGGCGAAAGCGTGCAGGTATCGACGGCCCCCGGTCCTGACGGCATCGTCCGCCGCATCGAAGTGCAGGCCGATCAAAACAGCAAGGCATCCGGCGACTGGGCCGCTTTTTCGATCGCAAATCCAACCGACGAACAGATCGACCGCCTGATTGTTGCTCCTCATTTCCGTCTCGTCGGCTCCGGCGTCATCTGGCCCGATCTTGGTTCTCCACGCATTGCATCCATCACGCCGAGCGAAGGCTTTGCGCTCGACCGCCAGCCCAGCGCCGATGCGGACGTTTTCCGCATCACGCTCAATCCGGGCAGCGTCATCACCTTCGTAGCAGAACTGTCCTCGCACAATCTGCCCCAGCTCTATCTCTGGGAGCCGGAAGCCTACAAGGACGCGGTTAATTCCTACACGCTCTATCGCGGTATCCTCCTTGGCATTTCAGGCCTGCTGGCTCTGTTCCTGACCATCCTTTTCGTCGTCAAGGGCACTTCCCTGTTCCCGGCCACCGCCGCGCTTGCATGGGCCGTTCTGGCCTATATCTGCGTCGATTTCGGTTTCTGGAACAAGCTGATGGAGATAACGCCGGGCAATGAGCAGATCTGGCGCGCCGGCACCGAAGTGGCGCTTGCCGCCTCTCTCGTTATTTTCCTGTTCACCTATCTCAATCTCAACCGCTGGCACGACCATTTCAGCTATGGCGCCGTGACCTGGGTATTGGGCCTTCTGGCCCTTGCGGGGGTTGCCGTTTTCGATCCGCCAGTGGCTTCCGGTATTGCGCGCATCTCGCTGGCGCTGACCGTTCTGTCCGGCGTCGCCATCATCGGTTATCTCGCGGTCAAGGGATATGATCGCGCCGTCATGCTGATACCGGCCTGGCTTCTCACTCTCATATGGTTGCTGGGCGCCTGGATGACGGTTTCGGGCAGGCTCGATAATGATATCGTCCAGCCTGCGCTCGGCGGCGGTCTTGTCCTGATCGTTCTTCTGATCGGCTTTACCGTCATGCAGCATGCCTTTGCTGGCGGAGCACTGCAGCAGGGCCTTCTGTCGGATATGGAGCGGCAGGCTCTCGCCGTCATTGGTGCGGGAGACATCGTATGGGATTGGGACGTGCCGCGCGACCGCGTGGTGACCACGCCGGACATCGCCAATTATCTTGGCAATACGGGCCAACAGCCTGCAAGGCCCGGTGCGCAACTGGCTTCCCGCCATGCACGCCGACGACCGCGACCGCTTCCGCTCCACGCTTGATGCCATTCTGGAAAACCGGCGCGGACGCATCGGCCAGATTTTTCGGCTGCGTGCCAATGATGGCCATTATCACTGGTATGCACTCCGCGCGCGCCCGGTCATCGGTTCGGATGGCGAAGTGGTGCGTTGCGTTGGAACACTCGTCAATGTGACGGAGCAGAAAAAGGCGGAAGAACGCCTGTTGCACGATGCCGTGCACGACAATCTGACCGGCCTCCCGAACCGGGAATTGTTCCTCGATCGTCTCAGCAACGTCATGAATATGGCGCGCGGGGAAAGCAACCTGCATCCGACCGTCTTCATTATCGACATAGACCGGTTCAAGCAGGTCAATGACAGCCTGGGCATGTCGGCGGGGGACACTATCCTTCTGACGATCTCGCGCCGTCTGGCACGCCTTATGAAACCGCAGGATACACTCTCGCGCCTCTCGTCCGACCAGTTCGGCCTGCTGCTTGCCTCTGAAAGCGACCCGGGGCGCATCGCATCCTTCGCCGAAGCTCTGCGTCAAGCCGTGCGCGCGCCGATTGCCTATGCAAAGCGCGAAATCGTTTTGACGTCATCCGTAGGTCTGATCACCTGGACGAAAACGGCGACAACTGCGGAAGACTTCGTGAAGGACGCCGAGCTTGCCATGTATCAGGCAAAGCGTTTCGGCGGTGACCGCATCGAGCCATTCCGTCCGGCCTTCAGAGCCATCGGCAGCGACAAGCTGCAGCTTGAATCCGATCTGCGGCGCGCACTTGAACGCGACGAAATCAGCCTTGTCTACCAGCCCATCGTGAAGCTTGACGAGGGCACGATTGCCGGTTTCGAAGCGCTCATGCGTTGGGAGCATCCACGTCGCGGCGCGATTTCGCCTTCGGAGTTTATTCCAATTGCGGAAAACTCCGGCCTGATCATCCAGCTTGGCCTGTTCGCGATGCAACGGGCCGCGGAAGATCTGTTTGCATGGCAGGAGCAATTCCCGAAGCTCGACCTTTTCGTTTCGGTCAACCTGTCCTCGACGCAACTCATCCGCCAGGACCTCATCAATGATGTCCGCTCGGTGCTTTCCCGCATCCATCTCAATCCGGGCAGCCTCAAGCTTGAACTGACGGAATCCGTCCTCATGGAAAATCCGGAACAGTCCACCCATGTCCTGGCTCGCCTGAAGGCGATGGGCATCGGCTTGTCGCTCGATGATTTTGGAACCGGTTATTCCTCACTCGCCTATCTGACGCGCTTCCCGTTCGATATCATCAAGATCGACCGGTCCTTCGTGAAAGGGGACCAGCCGCAAAAAGCCACGCTGCTACGCTCGATTGTGAGCATGGCGCACGATCTCGGGCTCGCCGTGGTAACGGAAGGCGTGGAGAGCGAAAGCGACGCGCTTCAGCTTCGCCAGATGGGTTGCGAATATGTGCAGAGCTTCATGTTCGGTCAGCCCACCAGCCGCGACGAGGCAACTCGCATGATCCGCGAACAACTGGATGCCGCAGCGGCTTGATTAGGGCAGTAGGGCAGTAGGGCAGTAGGGCAGTAGGGCAGTAGGGCAGTAGGGCAGTAGGGCAGTAGGGCAGTAGGGCAGTAGGGCAGTAGGGCAGTAGGGCAGTAGGGCAGTAGGGCAGAGAAGGATATGTGCGTTGCGGTCGTCCGCAAGCAAAACATATTCCCCTACTCCCTACTCCCCTATTCCCTTAACATACTGCCTTACTGCCTTACTGCCTTATTCCATCAAGCATGTCCTGCGTCGGAAACCAGCCGTGCCATATCGATACCCATATGGAGCATCAAACGCGAATATTTGCCCTCGATATCGCTGTCGAACAGCATGTCGAGCGGCGCATCACAGGTTAGCCAGCCATTCTCGGCAAGTTCCACTTCGATCTGGCCCGGCGCCCAACCGGAATATCCAAGGGCCATCAGGGCCCGCGACGGCCCACTGCCCCCGTAAATGGCACGCAGAATATCGACCGTTGCAGTGAGGCAGACATCCTCTGAAACCGGCATGGTGGAATCGACCATGTAATCGTCCGAATGCAGCACGAATCCGCGTGTGCGGTCGACGGGACCACCATTGCGCACCATCATATGCTGCGCACGATCCGGAAGGATAATCAGTTCGTCGTCATCGATGACCCCGATCTGGCGCAAGAGGTCGGGGAATTCGACCGGCTGAAGCTGATTGATGATGAAGCCCATGGCACCCTCATCAGAATGCGCGCAGATATAGACCACCGACCGGGCAAAACGCTCGTCGCTCATTCCAGGCATGGCAAGCAGGAACTGCCCGTTTAGAAAACCCTGCTCCTTGTTCGACGTCTTGAGAATGGTCATGATTATGAAGGTAGCAAGACTGCGCAAAATAACAATGGCCATTTATTTCGAGCCCGGAATTCGAAGCGGAACCAGCTCGATTGCCAGGTGGCAGGCCGTACAAGCGATTACCGCGCCCGGCGATCCGGTAATATTGGACTTGAAGCAACCATCTTTTCATTCCATCTTTCAACGATGCACACCCGAACTTTTACCTTCGCCCCACTTTTGCTGGCCTTACTGACATTGCCAGCACTGGCCTCGACCTCCGAGTGGACCGAGACGCCCGGCGGGCGCGTTCGTGTCATTATCGAAGACAAGACCCCTGATAATGCGGCCCGCGGGGAACGGCGCGGTGCCTTGCAGATCGAGTTGCAGCCCGGCTGGAAAACCTACTGGCGCAATCCCGGCGATGCGGGCGTTCCACCCCAGATTAACATCGACGGAAACGCAAAAGCGCAGATCGACTTCCCTGCGCCGGTCCGGTTTGAGGGAGACGATGCAGGTGGCATCGGATATAAACAGCCTGTTTCGCTGCCGATAGTCTTTAACCTGACATCGGCCGACAAGCGGCTGAAGGGCCATGTTTTTCTCGGAGTGTGCGAGAAAATCTGCGTCCCGGTGCAGGCCACCTTCGACTTTCCCCTTGATAGTGATCAACAAGAGTCCTCGCCCCAGGCGATAGCTGCCCGCACGATCATCGAAACCGCATTCGACCGGCTCCCGACCCCGGCGAGCTCGGCATTCGGCATAAGCGGCGTGAAGCGCGACGGCGAGAACGCCGTCTTCGATCTGGCCGTTCCAGATCCCACCGCTCCATCGGAGCTGTTCGTTGCCAGCGACACGGTCAGGCTTTCCGATACCATCGCGGTCGAAAAGGGCCGCTTTACCGCAAAGGTGCAGGGCAAGGCGGACAATGCCATCATCGACTATACCCTTGTGCAGAATGGTAAGGCCGTTTCTGGACAGGTGACACTGGATTAGCCTTCCTGCTGTTTTTGAAATTGTCCGGCGACCTGTTATCGGTTTAACTATGCCGTCCGCGCTTCGCGGAGCGATAAAATTTGACAATAGGCAGTGGAACAGACGGCCCCTGCCCCGAGGAGAGATTAAATGACTATCAAAGTTGGCGACAAGCTGCCCGCAGCGACTTTCAAGGTAAAGACCGCAGACGGCGTCAAGGAAATGACGACCGATGAAGTCTTCAAGGGCAAAAAAGTCGTTCTCTTTGCGGTACCGGGCGCCTTTACGCCGACGTGCAGCCTCAACCATCTGCCGGGCTATCTCGATAACCGCGACGCAATCCTCGCCAAGGGCGTGGATCAGATCGCCGTTGTTGCGGTGAACGATGCCTTCGTCATGGGCGCATGGGCGCAGAGCACGGGTGGCGAAGGCAAGATACTCTATCTGGCTGATGGTTCTGCCACCTTTACGAAGGCTGCGGGACTTGAGCTCGACGCGACCGCTGGCGGCCTCGGCATTCGCTCCAAGCGCTATTCGGCAATCGTGGAAGATGGTGTGGTCAAAGCCCTCAACATCGAGGAACAGGCTGGACAGGCCGTGACGTCGGCTGCGTCAGCCATTCTCGAACAGCTTTAGGCTGGAGCATATCCTCCCAGAGCGGGAACCGGCTTTTGGGAGACATGCTTAAAAGCAGAATGACAGGACATCGGCTCAAAAATCTGAATTGATTTGAGCCGGTGTCTTACCCGACAGATAATAGCGGCCCTTTACATACAATATTCTTATTATTTTAATTCTTATATATATTTCAATGGATTAATCATGACTGCATTTCGCCATGCATTAATTGTATTTGCATTCCTTGCAAATATGTCCCCTGCATTTGCCGCAGACGTTCCTGACGATATCTCAATACGGCGTGAGACCATCGACACCATATGTTCGATCCTGCGGACCGAGTTTTTCGATCCAGAAATGGCTGGACTCGACTGGGACAAGATGTGTCAAGAAGCCCATGTCAAAGTAGGAATTGTCAAAGACGACGAACAATTTCGGGCGATAGCAGCGAGCCTTCCGGCAGCGTTAAAAACGTCTCACACCGCCTATTATGCACCGAAAGACCCGGATTTCGCTATCCTCTATTCGGTGTATGGCAAGCTTGAACGTTTCAAAGAGGTCACTGCACGGCACGGCGGGCTTCCGCTCCTGCGCGGAGCAGGCATTTTTGCAAAGAAGGTGGATGGTCGCGTATTCATCGACAATATTCTTGACGGAAGCCCGGCAGAAAAAGCAGGTCTCAAGGAGGGCGACGAACTTGTAGAGCCGAGCCAGGCAGTATTTGCCGCCCGCTGGCCAGACGACAAAACAGAAGCTGAAGCCAAGACTGCAATCGTACACTTTCGCCGGACGCCTGGCGGGCCTATCGAAAGCCGGACAGTAGATCTGCTCAGCGGTGACGCCCTGCAGATGTTGAGCACTGCCACGGAAAAGAGTGTGCGGATCATTGAACGCGGCGGCGTCAAGATCGGCTATTTACGTGGCTGGACCATGCTCACCCGCGCGGAAACCGGCGGTCCGGCGGAAGTCTTGAGGTCCGCTTTGAATGGTGAATTCGCGGATGTCAGCGCAGTGGTTTTCGATGCGCGAGGGCGCATTGGCGGTGGCGGGATCGATATTCTCGAAACCTATTTCGGGCCGCGCGTTGTCATGAGTTCCAAAGGGCAAAAGAATGAGCAGTGGCTCGATCATCCAGTCATGCCGGCGGGTAAGCCGCTTATCATTATTATTGACCAGCATACACGCAGCGCAGCCGAAGTCATGTCTTATGTCGCCAAACGCGATAAACTGGCATTGCTTGTGGGCAG
The DNA here is from genome assembly GCF_000182645.1 of Brucella intermedia LMG 3301. NCBI lineage: Bacteria > Pseudomonadati > Pseudomonadota > Alphaproteobacteria > Hyphomicrobiales > Brucellaceae > Brucella > Brucella intermedia. The sequence goes on along the minus strand of NZ_ACQA01000001.1, from coordinate 565,755 downwards.
CCGGACAGCGGGGGCTGTGGCTGGCGGATCGCTCTTTCCGCTCCCGGATGGGGGCGGTCTCTACGTGGCGGTCCAGGCACTCCGTACGGATGGGCATGTTTTGGAAGGGCAAGGCGTAGTGCCGGATGTCATCGTTGAGGGTTCCTTACCCTACGCCGGCGGAGCCGACCCACAGTTGGATCGTGCCCTTGAGGAAGCAGAGAAAAAAGCCAGAGAACGATGAAGGGATCGAGCCATCGTGTTTTTCGTAGTAAAAAGGCGACAACGCCGCCTTTATTCTGCAAATTCACTGCACTTTCAGCGATTTACGTCCGCCATATTTGAATGGCTCCATGCCGGCCCGGGCCAGCTCGTCAGCGCGTTCATTTTCCGGATGCCCGGCGTGGCCCTTGATCCAATGCCAGTTGACCTTGTGCGGCTTTCGCGCTTCATCGAGCGCCTGCCATAATTCGGCATTCTTGACCGGCTTCTTGGCGGCGGTCTTCCAACCATTGCGCTTCCAACCCTCGATCCAGCCGGAAATGCCGTCGCGCACATAGACGGAGTCCGTATAGAGATCGACTTCGCACGGTTCTTTCAGGGCCGAAAGCGCCGAGATGGCTGCCATCAACTCCATGCGGTTGTTGGTCGTGTCGGCTTCGCCGCCCTTCAGTTCCTTGACATTGCCGTTCCAGCGCAGGATTGCGCCCCATCCGCCGGGGCCGGGATTGCCCGAACAGGCACCATCCGTAAAAGCCTCGATCCGCTTCACGCCGCTGCTCCTTGCGGCTCCAGGCCGTATTCAGCAGCGGTTTCGATCTGTCGGTGGAAGCGCATCTTGCGCACATATTCCATCGGGTCCTTCTTGACCACGAAACTGCCTTCCGGGACATTCAGCCAGTCATAAAGCCGGGTGAGCATGAAGCGGATAGCCGCCCCACGCGCCAGAACCGGAAGCGCATCGGCTTCCGCCACGGATAGCGGGCGAACGGAATTATAGCCGCGCAGAAGCGCTGCGCCCTTGGTGCGATTGAAGGAAAAATCCTTTTCAAAGCACCAGGCATTCAGGCAGACGGCAACGTCGTAAGCCAGAATATCAGTGCAGGCGAAATAGAAATCGATGAACCCGGAAAGCCTGTCGCCGAGGAAAAAGACATTATCCGGGAAGAGATCGGCGTGGATCACGCCTTGCGGCAGATCGGCGGGCCAGTTTTCCTCCAGAAAATCCAGATCAGCCTCCGCCTCGCGGACAAGACCCGGTTCCACCCTATCGGCGCGTTCACGCGACAAATTCCACAACGGCCGCCAGTCGGAAAGCGTCAGGCCATTGCGGCGACGCAGCGAGAAATCAGCGCCAGCCAGATGCATATGGGCCAGTCCTTCGCCGACAGCTTCGCAATGCTCGACCGTCGGGCGGCGCATCCACATGCCTTCGAGAAAAGTAACGATAGCAGCCGACCGCCCGGCGAGCTCGCCGATTGTCGTGCCGTCGCGACGAACCACCGGCTGCGGACATTCAAGCCCGCGGCTAGCCAGATGCTGCATCAGGCCGAGAAAGAACGGCAGGTCTTCCCGATTGGTGCGCTTTTCATAAAGCGTCAGGATGAACGAGCCCGAAGTCGTGTGCAGAAGATAATTGGAGTTCTCCACCCCTTCCGCGATGCCTTTGTAAGATGTCAATGTGCCGATATCATACTGCTGCAGGAAGAAGCCAAGCTCGATTTCATTGATATCCGTATAGACGGCCATGCCGCTTATTTCCCTTGTATGATCTTGGGCATTAATTTTGGAATGCCTACCACCCGGTGCTCTCCGTTGACGAATGCCATGTCCTGCACCGTCAGTTCCACATCGCGAATCTCGCGATTCACAAGGAAGTTCTCGGTTTCAACCGTGGTTTCGGCCAGTTCGATCTTCACATTGAACCGGGCCTTGAAGGCATCGATGATCTCATCGACGATGATTTCAGGTGCTGAAGCTCCTGCCGACAGGCCCACGACCGATATATCGTCGATGCGGTCCCATTCGATGTCGGCCGCACGCTGAACCAGCATCGACATGCGCGCCCCGGCCTTCTCCGCCACTTCGACAAGACGCTTGGAATTGGAAGAATTCGGCGCCCCGACGATCAGAAACAGATCGCAGCCCGGGGCGGCGGATCGCACCGCATCCTGCCGGTTGGTCGTGGCATAACAGATCGATTCCGCTGCCGGAGCCGAAAGGTTTGGAAAACGGGCCTGCAATTCTTCGATAATGCCAGCCGTGTCGTCGACTGAAAGCGTCGTCTGGGTCACGAAACCGAGATTGTTCTCGTCATCGAAATGGCAGTTGCGCGCATCCTCGACCGTTTCGATCAGCGTTACCGCGCCATCGGGCAATTGCCCCATGGTTCCGATCACTTCAGGATGGCCAGAGTGACCAATCAGGATCACATGGCGGCCAAGACGCTGATGGCGCATGGCCTGCTTGTGCACCTTGGAGACAAGGGGGCAGGTTGCATCGAGATAAAAGAGGTTCTTTGCCTCTGCATCCGCTGGCACGGACTTCGGCACGCCATGGGCGGAAAAGACCACCGGCTGATCGCGGTGTTCTGTAGGAATCTCATCCAGTTCTTCGACAAAAATCGCGCCGCGAGACTGCAAGCCCTCGACCACATAGCGGTTATGTACGATTTCATGGCGAACATAGACCGGCGCGCCATATTTCTTCAGCGCCAGCACGACGATCTGGATTGCCCGGTCAACCCCGGCGCAAAAGCCGCGGGGGCCGCAAAGGCGGATTTCCAGTGGTGGTCGCTGATCGGTCATGAAGTATGCTCGCTAGTTCGGCATGGCTTAACATCTAAGGCCTGTTGAGATTCGGTCTATGAGGAGCCGAAAATGATGTGGTTTGAGAACCGGAGCGGAATGTACCTGAAGGTACACGAGCACCGGAAGCGAAAACCGCGCCATTTGCAGGCCGTCAGAGACCGATATCAACGGACCTTCACGGAGTTGGGCCGCAACGCGCCCATTGTCAACCCCTACTGGCCTTTCGATAACGCCGCAGCCACGTCCCGACAACCCCTATCAAGGCCAGAGCAAGACCGTACCATGTCGCGGCATATTGCAGATGGTTGTTGGGAAAATCGATGATCGTCACACCGCCGACTGGCAATCCTCCCGGATTGGGCTTGCTGTCGGCGTCGATGAAGAACGGCACGACCTCATCCAGATTTGGCAAGTCGGCACTTTCCGCCATGGCCGTCCAATCCTTCCAGTAGAAAATATTCTTGGACGGATCATTATCGGGGAGAAAGAAGCCCGGCTTCGCCGACAAGGGATCGCGCGCCAACCCGGTAACATTCACCGGGCCGTCAATCTGTCCTTCAATGCGCGTTGAAGGGTCTTTCTTCTCATATGGAACGAAGCCGCGATTAATCAGCACGAAACGTCCGTCTTCCAGCATCAGCGGCGTATAGACATTATAGCCTGCGGCCCCCTCATGGGTGGCCAGAAAATGCCGCTCGCCCTGATGCATGAAAGTGCCGGAGACCGTTACCGGACGATATTCGATAGAACCTTCCTGCTTGTAGACCTTTTCCATCTCCGACAACGGCAGTGGTGGCTCGTGAATGCGCTGCTCGGTCGATGCAATCAGCGCTTCCTTCCACTGCAAACGCTCTACCTGCCATGTGCCGAGCGCCAGCAAAATGACGAGCGCTATGGCAGAGGCGATCACAATACCCCAGGGAAAGCGGCGTGACTGCTGTAGTTTGGTCATTTCCCGTCATCCTGCCGGCTGTCTATGCGGCCGGGGGCTGCCTTGTTGCGGTACTGCATATTGATGAGAATGCCCTTTGCCCACCGCATGGCCACGAGGCTGAGAATGATCGCAAGCGGCACCCACAGGATGAAATGCACCCAGAGCGGCGGTCCAAAGTTGACTTCCATCCATAGCGCAAGACCGACAACGATGAAACCGATGATGAGGATGACGAACGCCGCCGGACCGTCGCCGGAATCGGCAAAAGAATAGTCCAACCCGCAAGCCGAGCAGCGCGGAGCGACTTTCAGGAAACCATCGAACAGCTTCCCCTCGCCGCAACGCGGGCAGCGGCCAGCGACGCCGCTCTTGATGGGGTCGACCGTGGGATAAGTATTCTGGTCCGGCATCCGATTTCCCCTTGCATCATTCAATAAACAAAAGGCGGCCATGTTGCCAAGGCCGCCTCCAAAACTGCTGATCCTACGGATTAGCCGCCGTGCATCGGCGCGCCCCAGCCACCCCATACGTAGATGGCAAAGAACAGGAACAGCCAGACCACGTCAACGAAGTGCCAGTACCAGGCAGCGGCTTCGAAACCGAAATGCTGCTTCGGCGTGAAGTCACCCCCAATGGCACGCACAAGGCAGACCAAAAGGAAGATCGTGCCGATGAGAACGTGAAAACCGTGGAAACCCGTCGCCATGAAGAAGGTCGCGCCGTAGATCGAGTCCTTGAACGCAAACGGAGCGTGAATGTACTCATAGGCCTGCACGAAGGAGAACAGGACACCGAGAGCAACCGTGATCGCCAGACCGGTGATCATGCCCTTGCGGTCATTGTGCAGCAGAGCATGGTGTGCCCATGTCAGCGTCGTGCCCGAGAGCAGCAGGATAACGGTGTTGTAAAGCGGCAGATGCAGGGGATCGAGAACCTCGATGCCCTTCGGAGGCCAGACACCGCCGGTGAAGGTGGCGCGTGCTACCTGATGCGCTTCGTTCGGAAACAGGCTCGCATCGAAGAACGCCCAGAACCAGGCGACGAAGAACATGACTTCCGAAGCGATGAACATGATCATGCCGTAGCGCAGATGCAGCGATACGACACGGGTATGGTGCCCCTCATGTCCTTCCTTGATCGTATCCGACCACCAGCCGTACATGCAGTAGAGCACAATCGCGAGGCCGATGAAGAAAATCCATGGCGTCACCACGTTGAGGCCAAAGAACGGCAACTCACCGGCATTGATGTAACGCATCCAGGCAATACCGCCTACGGCAAGCACGAATGCACCCACGGAGCTCAGGAACGGCCAAGGGCTGGGCGCGATAATATGATAGTCGTGATTTTTCTGATGGACGTCAGCCATGTCTCTCCCCGTAAATCCCCTTAGGGGCTCCTCTCTCGTACCTTCATGCTTAAACCCCGGAAGGGGTTCCAAGCAAGTCTGTCTGTGACAAGCGGTATCTCGTATCAGAATAAAACCGCTTCATTCTTTTGTCTTTGCGGCATTATGCGCCGCGAGAGCGTTTCTCTTCATGAACCCTTCGAAACGCTCGATATTTTCAATTCTTCCCATCTTGTCCGAAAACCGTTTCACAATTTTCGGAATGCGCACCAGTGTCAGCTTCCGTTGCTTGAAGTTTCGGCCTTGGCATTTGCCACCGGCTTCGGCTTTTCGATCGGAAAGAATGTATAGGATAGCGTGATCGTCTTCACGTCCTTCAGATCGGGATCGTTGATGATCTCAGGATCGACAAAGAACACAACTGGCATTTCCATGTCTTCGCCCGGCTTCAGGGTCGTGTCCGTGAAACAGAAGCATTCGACCTTGTTGAAATAGGCTCCGGCCCGGCCCGGCGCGACATTGAAGCTCGCGCGGCCATAGGTCGGCTCATCGAACAGGTTGCGCGCTTCATATTTGATCATCGTCGTTTCGCCGATGCGAACCGTGACCTCGCGCTGCACGGGCTTGAAATCCCATGGCAGCCCATTGGCTGTGTTGGCATCGAAACGCACCTTGATCGTTTTGTCGAGAATGGTATCGGAATATTGCTCCACGCGCTGCGTCGTGCCGCCATAGCCTGTCACCTGACAGAAAATGCGGTACAACGGCACGGAGGCATAGGCTGCACCGATCATGCAGACAAAGAAAGACAGGCAAGCAAAAGCAATCGTCGCGTTTGAACGCTGTTGCTTCCTCAACTTTTGATCCTTCTCGTGCAGATCAGGCATATTCCCCTCCAATTTTCCTCCCGGAACAGCCTGTCAGAGAGGCCGTACCAGAATATTGGCTCCCAGTTTCGCAATCGTGCCGACATAGACAAGCAGCACGAACAGCGCCAGAGCGATTGCCAAGCCCCAAGAGCGATTGCGCTGGGCTTTCTTCTGCTGTTCCGTTGGAACGATCAGTTCCAATTCGCTGTCCACCGGCTTCTGTACGGCCTTATCCATTAGAGCACTCCAAAGGCAGCCAGTGCCTTGACCGCAAGTGTTTCAACAAGCAGCACCGCAAACAGTCCCGACAGGTAAAGCAGCGAGAAGCGAAACAGCTTGCGGGCGGCCGCCAGCATTGCAGGCTGCGATCCGGCAGCCCACAGGCGCCATGCATAATAAAGGAAAGCCAGTCCGAGCAGCGTGGAAACCGCGCCATAGACAGGCCCTGCAAAGCCGAGCACCCAAGGGAGGACGCCGACCGGAGCCATAATGATGGAATAGAACAGCGCCTGACGACGGGTTGAAAGCTCGCCCTTTACGTTCGGCATCATCGGAATACGCGCCGCTTCATAATCAGTTGACGAGAACAGGGACAGCGCCCAGAAATGCGGCGGCGTCCACAGGAAGATAATCATGAACAGGACTAAGCTGTCCCAGGTGATTTCGCCGGTCGCGGCGGCCCAGCCGATCATCGGAGGAAATGCGCCAGCGGCACCGCCGATAACGATGTTCTGCGGCGTCGAGCGCTTCAACCACATCGTATAGATGACGGCATAGAAGAAGATCGTGAACGCCAGCAATGCGCCCGCCAGCCAGTTGACCATGAGGCCGAGCGTGATGACGGAGAATGCGGAAAGCGTCAGCCCAAACGCCAGCACCTGATTGGGTGCTATAACGCCTGCAGGAATGGGGCGGTTACGCGTACGCTTCATCACCGCATCGATATCCGCGTCGTACCACATGTTCAGCGCACCGGATGCGCCGGCGCCAACCGCGATGCACAAGATGCTGATGGCGGCAAGGACAGGATTCATATGTCCCGGCGCGACCACAAGACCGACCAGCCCGGTGAAGACCACGAGGGACATCACGCGGGGCTTCAAAAGAACAAGGTAATCGCGCGCGGTCGCCTCTGAGAGAGCGAGTGCGTCATCGGTACCTGCGTTTTTTTCCACCAGAGACATTTTAACTTCAAAAACCTCGAGTTCACCGGTCCGAACCCGCGCCCCTACAGCGCAGACCGCACCATCATAACAATGTCCTCCCGGAAACCATTCTGTTCCCGCCGGAAATGCCCTGTTTGATGGCCGATTTTTTCGGCTACCGGCGACGGGCGGAACAGAATGCCGCCCGCCCATAGCACATTTTGTAAAGAAGGGCGAAGTCTTTTCCCGACTCCGCCCCATCGCACGATTACTTGATGCGCGGCAGCTGTTCCCACTGGTGGAACGGAGGCGGCGACGACAGCTGCCATTCCAGCGTGGTTGCGCCCTCGCCCCATGGGTTTGCACCGGCTTCACGCTTCTTCGCGAATGCCTCGAAGACATTGTAGAGGAAGATCAGGACGGCGAAGCCCGAAATATAGGAGCCGTAGGAGGACACCATGTTCCAGCCTGCATAGGCATCCGGATAGTCGATGTAACGGCGCGGCATGCCAGCAAGACCAAGGAAGTGCTGCGGGAAGAAGACCAGGTTCACACCAACGAAGGTAACCCAGAAATGCAGCTTCGCCGTGAACTCATTGTACATGTAGCCGCTCATCTTCGGGAACCAGTAGTACCAGCCCGCGAAGATCGCAAACACCGCACCCAGCGACAGCACGTAATGGAAGTGGGCCACGACGTAGTAGGTGTCATGCAGCGCGCGGTCGAGACCGGCATTGGCAAGCTGAACGCCCGTCACACCACCGACCGTGAACAGGAAGATGAAGCCGATCGCCCACAGCATCGGTGCGCGGAAGGTGATCGAGCCGCCCCACATCGTCGCGATCCAGGAGAATATCTTGATACCTGTCGGAACCGCGATGACCATCGTGGCGAACACGAAGTAACGCTGCGTGTCGAGTGAAAGGCCGACCGTATACATGTGGTGCGCCCAGACGACGAAGCCGACGACACCGATGGCGACCATGGCGTAGGCCATGCCGAGGTAACCGAAGATCGGCTTGCGCGAGAAGGTCGACACGATGTGGCTGACGATGCCGAAGCCCGGCAGGATCAGAATATACACTTCCGGATGCCCGAAGAACCAGAACAGGTGCTGGTAGAGGATCGGATCACCGCCGCCATCGGGCGTGAAAAAGGTCGTTCCGAAGTTGCGGTCGGTCAGCAGCATGGTGATGCCGCCTGCCAGAACCGGCAGCGAAAGCAGAAGCAGGAACGCTGTCACCAGCACGGCCCAGGCAAAGAGCGGCATCTTGTGCAGCGTCATGCCCGGCGCGCGCATGTTGAGGATCGTGGTGATGAAGTTGATCGCTCCGAGGATCGACGATGCGCCAGAGATGTGGATTGCCAGGATGGCGAAGTCCACGGCCGGTCCGGGCTGACCCGAAGTCGACAGAGGCGGATACAGCGTCCAGCCGCCGCCAGGACCCCAGCCGCCCGCCGGACCCGGCATGAACAGCGAGATGAGCAGCAGCAGCAGCGCAGGCGGCAGCAGCCAGAACGAAATGTTGTTCATGCGCGGGAAAGCCATGTCCGGCGCGCCGATCATCAGCGGCACCATCCAGTTGGCGAAACCGCCGATCAGCGCAGGCATGACCATGAAGAAAATCATGACCAGGGCATGTGCCGAGGTGAACACGTTGAACATATGCTTGCCGGCATCGAGAGCCGCATCGCCCTCAACACCGTAAACCATCTGCGCCAAACCGTGGAAGATCTGGATGCCCGGCTCCTGGAGTTCGGCGCGCATCGCGATGGACAGCGCGCCGCCGATGATACCGGCGATGATTGCAAAAATCAGGTACAGGGTACCGATGTCTTTATGATTGGTCGAGTATACCCAACGAACCCAGCCGTGAGGCTTGTGGTCGTCGTGGGCACCATGCTCGTGAGCTGCTGTGCCAGCCATGGAATTCGCTCCCGTTTTTCAACAGTCTTGGCGTTCGGGATCAGAGACCCGCCGCAGCCACCTTATCGTTTGCGCCACCTTCGACAGCGGCCTGAAGCGCCTTGTTGGCGCCATTCAGATCCGATCCCGCAGCGGCGATCCAGGTCTGATACTGCTCCTTGGAGACAACGCGCACGGCGATTGGCATGAAGCCGTGATCCTTGCCGCAAAGCTCCGAGCACTGACCGTAGTAAAGGCCTTCCCTGTCCGCCTTGAACCAGGCTTCGTTGATACGGCCCGGGACAGCGTCCATCTTCACGCCGAAGGCCGGGATCGTCCAAGAATGGATGACGTCGGCAGCAGTTACGAGAAGACGAACCGTTTCGCCAACCGGAACCACGACTTCGTTGTCGACGGCCAGGAGACGCGGATAGCGGGACTTGTCTTCCTTGCCGGCAGCGGCGCGATCACCATCCTTCAGAAGGAGGGAATCAAAGCTCACCGGATTATCGACCTGATACTCGTAACCCCAGTACCACTGGTATCCTGTGGCCTTCACCGTCAGCGTCGGATCTTCCGGCGAATATTGCGCCGTCAGAAGCTGGAAAGACGGGACCGCCAGGAACAGAAGAATGATCACGGGCCCGATGGTCCAGATCACTTCAATAGCGGTATTATGGCTGGTTTTGGACGGCTCGGGGTTTGCGCTTGCGCGAAAGCGAAGCACGACCCAAACCAGCAAAAACAGAACCAGCAGGGTAATCGGAATAATGAACCAGAGCGTATAACGCTCAAACCAATGAATCTGTTCGGCAATCCCAGTCGCTGCGTCCTGAAATCTCCATTCCCAGGGACGGGGCTGATCCGCAAAAGCGGCACCAGTCGTCCACAGCACTGCAAGAGCGCCGCCGAAGGCGCCCTTCGTTGTGGCAACAATCTTATCCACCAGAACTCTCTCCCTTTTCGCCCTTTCGAGCTGGACGCCGGACGCTAAAGACGGCCGCATCCCCCGTCGGCGTTCAAACCACACCTTAGCGCACACCGCAAGGAAGGCGAATATGTTCCTGTGCGGCATTTTTGCGCGCAGCCGCGCGAAGAATTGCGAATGTCCCGGATTATTCGGCCTGGCGGAGTTATTCCAGCCCACCACGAAAACTTTGGAAAACCGCACGAAACCCTTAATGAAGCCATGATTTGACAAGACGCTTCCTTTAACGTGCCGCGTGACAATCGATGCAACAGACGGTATCACCGTTGCTATGATGGCCAGGACAGAGAAACGCCGGTCGCGGCGCTTTTCATGGCCAATGCAGCGCGTTAACGTCCCGGTGATTCGATCTGGAGATTTCATGACTTTTCGCATGCTTGCCCGCCGCACGATCAGCCAGCGCCTCGCAACACTAGCAACGGGCGCCAGCATGGCGCTTGCCATTGCTACGCTTCCTTCGCTTGCCCAGCAGGCACCGGCGCAGTTACAAACCCCACAGGAGGCACCGGCTGCGCAGTCGCAGGCGGCTCCGTCCAGCCCGCAGCAGAGCGGCAAGCTCAAGTCGCAGCACGGCGCATGGTCCGTTCTCTGTGACACGCCCGCTGGTGCAAAGACGGAACAGTGCGCGCTGATCCAGAACGTGGTCGCTGCAAAACGTCCGGAACTCGGCCTTTCGGTTGTCGTTCTCAAGACGGCTGACAACAAGGCCCGCATTCTTCGTGTTCTGGCGCCGCTTGGTGTCCTGCTTCCCAATGGCCTTGGCCTCAATGTCGACGGCAAGGACATTGGTCGCGCCTATTTCGTCCGCTGCTTCGAAGACGGCTGCTACGCCGAGGTGATCCTTGAGGATGATCTTCTCAAGACGTTGCGCTCCGGCAAGGCTGCGACCTTCATCGTCTTCCAGACACCGGAAGAAGGGGTTGGCATTCCCGTCGATCTGAAGGGCTTCGGCGAAGGCTTCGACGCCCTGCCCTGATCACAACTGCGATGACCGGTTGTTCTCAACCGATTTAAGGCTTACATCCTGCAGCAAACACATGCTGCAGGATTTATTTTTATGAAAAGCCTGATCGACAGTTTCGACGCCAGCCGCGATGATATCGAGCGCCTTGTCGCCCAAAGCCTGAAAGGCAGCGACGATGGCGAACTCTTCGTGGAATATCGCGAGGCGGAGGCTCTCGTTTTCGACAATGGCCGCCTCAAGACCGGCTCCTTCAATCAGGATCAGGGATTCGGGTTGCGATCGGTCGCTGGTGAAGCCATCGGCTATGCCCATGCGGGTGATCTGTCTATCGCCGCCTTGCGACGCGCTTCCGATGCGGTTTCCGCAACCCTCAAGGGCTACAGCGGGAGTTATTCGGCGGCGCCTGCTGGCACCAACCGTCATCTTTACACGGACGAAAATCCCATCGGTTCCCCGACCTTTGACGCCAAGGTGCAACTGTTGCAGCAGATCGACGCCTATCTGCGCGCCAAGGACCCGAAGGTGAGACAGGTTTCCGTTTCGCTTGCAGGATCGTGGCAGCAGGTCGAAATATTGCGTGCCGACGGTCACTTCGTGCGCGATATAAGGCCCATGGTCCGGTTGAGCGTCTCGGTGGTGGCAGGCAATGGCGACCGCCAGGAATCAGGTTCTCATACGGTTGGCGGACGCAAGGGATTTGGCGAATTCGTCACGACTGAAAGCTGGCAGCATGCCGCCGATGAGGCATTTCGGCAGGCGCTCGTCAATCTGGAGGCCATCCCCGCCCCCGCAGGCACATTCGACATCGTTCTGGCAAACGGGTGGCCGGGCGTGATGCTGCATGAAGCGGTTGGCCATGGGCTGGAAGGCGACTTCAATCGCAAGAAGACCTCCGCTTTTGCCGGTCTCCTCGGCCAGCAGGTTGCATCGAAAGGCGTGACGGTGGTCGACGACGGCACGATCGTCGAGCGTCGCGGCTCTCTCACCATCGACGATGAAGGCACGCCGACCAATCGCACCGTGCTGATCGAGGACGGCAAACTCGTCAACTACATGCAGGACCGCCAGAATGCGCGCCTGATGGGCATGGAAGCAACCGGCAATGGGCGCCGAGAATCCTATGCTCATGCACCCATGCCACGCATGACCAACACCTACATGCTTTCAGGCGACAAGTCGCCTGAGGAGATCATCGCCTCCATGAAGAAAGGCATCTACGCCGTTTCCTTCGGTGGCGGCCAGGTGGATATCACATCCGGCAAATTCGTGTTCGGCTGCACGGAAGCCTACATGATTGAGGACGGCAAGGTCGGCGCGCCGATCAAGGGTGCGATGCTGATCGGCAACGGCCCGGATGCGATGCAGCGTATTTCGATGATCGGCAACGATATGAAACTCGATACTGGCAGCGGCAATTGCGGAAAAGGAGGCCAGTGGGTTCCCGTCGGCGTCGGCCAGCCGCATTTGCGCATGGATCAGGTAACGGTGGGCGGCACGGCTGTATAGCCATGCCCTCACGCCATGCGAGCGCAGATATTTATTAGCTTCATCTTGCTTGCGGATAAGAGCGGTAAAGTGCAGGTTACGGATACGGCTGCATGGCGACTTTCAATGCCGCGCCGATCTGGAGAGAGAAATGCCTCAATCGCCCTACGACTGGACGGGCAAGCGAACGGAGAAGCGTGACCGGCAGAGACGGGTCCTGGTCGTGACAGCCATCGCCATGGGAGCGCTCATCCTCGTCCTTGGCATGGTGGATGGCCTATTGATCCTGCTAGGCTGATATGCTGCCCGTCTACATAATTGATTGCACAGGAATAGAGAGCGCTGACGAACTCTGGCGACGTTATCTTTCCGCCGTTCCTGCGGAAAATCCTGAAGCCTTCGGCTACACACTGGACTCGTTCTGCGACGCAGTGCAATGGCAAGGTCCCGGCTGGCCGGGAGAGTGCGAACTCGTTTTCCAGAATGTCGATGCGCTCGCCAAGTTGAAAACACGCGGCGGTCAACCGTTTCTCGAAGCGTTCATCCGCCTCGCAAACGAAACCGACAGAATAACCATCAGGCTTTCGTAAAAGCCGGTTCTCGTCTTAGACGCCCGGCTCTTCTTCCAGCAAACCGGTTACGAAATCGAACAGGCCCGGACGGCGATCGCGGCGAAGACGTTCGGCCTCGATAATAGATTTGATCGCGGCGAAGGAGCGGTCGAGGTCTTCATTGATGACGATGTAATCGTACTTCACCCATTTCTGGATTTCGAAGCGGGCATTCTGCAAGCGTGTCTCGATGACATCCGCCGTGTCTTCGGCGCGGCGGTTCAGGCGCTGCTGCAGTTCGCGCATGGTCGGCGGCAGGATGAAGATAGAGACCACATCGGCAGGCATCTTTGCCTGCAACTGGTCTGCGCCCTGCCAATCGATGTCGAAGAGCATGTCCTGACCGTCGGCCAGCGCAATCTCGGCAGTTTCACGGAGCGTGCCGTAGAAATTGCCGTGAACTTCGGCCCATTCGATCAGTTCGTCATTGTCCCGCAGACGCTCGAATTCGCGTATGGTCTTGAAATGGTAGTGGACCCCCTCGATCTCGCTCGGGCGGCGCTGGCGCGTCGTCACACTGATCGACAAGGAGAGGTTCATCTTCTTGTCTTCCAGCAAAAGCCGGGCGATGGTCGACTTTCCCGCCCCGGAGGGCGATGAGATCACCACCATCAAGCCTCTGCGTGCGACGCCATTTTCAACCGAAGAGATGGCCATGATACCTGTTACTCCAGATTTTGTACTTGTTCGCGAAACTGATCCACGACCGCCTTCAGTTCCAGACCGATGGCTGTGATCGACGCCGCGTTCGATTTGGAACACAGTGTATTTGCTTCACGATTAAATTCCTGTGAAAGAAAATCGAGCTTGCGCCCGATGGGGCCGCCGTCAGCAAGAAGTTTGCGGGCGGACGCCACATGCGTTTCCAGCCGGTCAAGTTCTTCCTGAATATCGGCCTTGGTCGCCAGAAACGCCGCTTCCTGATAGAGCCGCGCTTCATCGAGTTCACGCGCGGCATCCAGCAGGAGGGCCACCTGCCCCGCAAGACGGGCCTTGATCGCATCGGTACTGCGCGAGGGGTCACGGCGGGCACTCTCGGTCAGTCGTTCGATAGTATCGACATGCGCGGACAGAATGGTGAAAAGAGCCTTGCCTTCCTGTTTGCGAGCATCGGCAATTGCCTTGAGCGCCTCTTCAAAGCTCGAGACGATGGCCGCTTCCAGCACGCCGCGTTCATCTTCGTTGTCAGCCACCTGTACCTGATCGATGATGCCACGCAGCGAAAGAATGCCATCAACACTCGCAGGCGCGAGACCGTGCCTGGCCTGCAAATCCGCACCAAGCTTGAGGACCTCGGCGAGCATCGCCTGGTTGATGGTGAAACCGGCCTGAGCCTCACTGCGTTCTACGCTGAGGCTTGCCTGAAAATTCCCGCGTGAAAAATGGCGTGCCAGCATCGAGCGGACTGGGTGTTCCGCCGCTTCCAGACCTTGCGGCAGACGCAGCCGGAGGTCGAGCCCCTTGCCGTTGACGGAACGCACCTCCCAGACAATGCGCACGTCTCCGCCGTCCACGGTGTGCTGCACGGCGTGGCGTGCAAATCCGGTCATGCTTTGGAGCGCCATGCGTTCCATCCCCTCAACTCATGTCCGCAGAGGTGCGGACTTACTCAAAAACCGAACCGAAGCCGGCATCTGCCGCCGGCTTCGGTTAAAACAAACTCACCAGAGGCCGCTCTATTGTCCCGCGCTCTGATCTGGAACGTTGCCGCTATTCCTCTGCTGTTCCACGGAGCGCCACTTGCGAACATTGGCGTTGTGCTCCTGCAACGTCTTTGAGAACACGTGGCCACCCGTTCCGTCGGCGACGAAATAGAGGTCTTCCGTATCCAGCGGGTTGGCAACAGCTTCCAGTGCCGCCTTGCCCGGATTGGCAATGGGCGTCGGCGGCAGACCGTTGATCACATAGGTGTTGTAAGGCGTCGGCTTTTCGATGTCCGACTTGAAGATCGGGCGATCAGACGGCTTGCCGGCCCCACCGAACAGACCATAGATGATGGTCGGATCGGACTGGATGCGCATGCCCTTCTTCAGGCGGTTGACGAAGACCGAGGCCACATGCGGGCGCTCGGACGCGATCCCGGTTTCCTTTTCCACGATGGAAGCCAGCGTCACGAATTCGTTCTTGTCCTTGACCGGCAGGTCGGGATTACGCTTTGCCCAGGCTTCGTCCACGAGCTTCTTCTGGGAGGCGATCATACGGTCGATGATTTCCGAACGCGTCGTGCCGCGAGTGAAATTCAGCGTATCGGTGAAGAGCGAGCCTTCCGGTGGCATGTCCTTCGGCATATCTCCGACAAGAATCGGATCAACCGAAATACGGTCGAAAATCTGCTTCACCGTCAGACCTTCCGGGATGGTCAGCGGATACATGATGGACTTGCCGCTGATGAGAATATTCATCACATCGCGCATCGTCGCCCCGGCAGGGATGGCGTATTCGCCCGCCTTCAGATCATTTTCGTGTCCGAGCGTGCGCATACCATAGCGGAAGATGCGCGCATCGCTGACGATTTCACGGTTTTCCAGACTATTGGAGACTTCGGCAATGCCGGCACCGCGCTTGACAAGAAATGTGGTCTCGGCAGCAAGCGGACCCGGAGCATCGAACTGCATCTTGCCGAAATAGAACAAGGCGGACGCGCCGAGCAGAACGAGCACGACGAGCGACAGCATGAAGTTCATGAACACCACGATCTGGCTGCGCGCATGGCGTGAACGCTTGCGCGGCGGCGGCGTTCCCGGCTCGGGGCGCAGAGCTTCAGACGCAGATTTCGGCACGAACGGCTTTGAAGTCGCGTTCGTTTCCTGCGTCGCGCCCGTGGGCTGCTCGTCCGCGGGCGGTGTTCCGGATGGTGCCTCTGAATTCACTCAATCACCTCGGTCCAGAGCCCTGAATAGTTCAGCCAAACTATACGAAAAGCTCCGTCTATCTTTTTTGGCGCAGCTTCCGACATTTCCGTCGAATGCCGCCCAGAACGGCTATGCACTTAATTTCGTCAGAGCGGATGAAACTCTTCGGAGTTGCGACCACACTAACCGGTGTTCACAATTTTAAACATCGCATCCGGTTATATTTTGGCAAAAACGCGGAGAAATCCCCGCGTTTTTTGATTCCGAGATTTATTTCAGCAATACCGATCAGGAATATCGGCGCAGGATCAGCGAAGCATTGGTTCCGCCGAACCCGAAGGAGTTCGACAGCGCCACATCGATCTTGCGTTCACGGGCCTTGTGTGGAACCAGATCGATCTTCGTGGAGACCGCAGGATTGTCCAGATTGAGCGTCGCAGGCGCGATGTTATCGCGGATGGCAAGCGTCGAGAAAATCGCCTCGGCAGCACCAGCAGCACCCAGCAGGTGACCGATGGACGACTTGGTCGAAGACATCGAAACTTTCGACGCGGCGTCGCCAACCACGCGCTCGACAGCGCCCAGTTCGATGGTATCGGCCATGGTCGAAGTGCCATGCGCATTGATGTAGTCGATCTGGTCCGGCGTGATTCCGGCGCGCTTGATGGCCATTTCCATGCAGCGCTGCGCACCCTCGCCGTTCTCGCTTGGAGCGGTGATGTGGTAAGCATCGCCGGAAAGACCATAACCGATGACTTCGGCATAGATCTTCGCGCCGCGCGCCAAAGCGTGTTCAAGCTCCTCAAGAACCACAACGCCCGCACCTTCACCCATGACAAAGCCGTCGCGGTCTTCATCATAAGGACGCGATGCCGCGGTCGGGTCATCGTTGCGCTTCGTGGAGAGCGCCTTGCAGGCAGCGAAGCCTGCAAGCGAGATGCGGCTTACCGGGGATTCCGTACCGCCAGCGACCATCACATCCGCATCGCCGAAAGCGATCAGGCGGGCAGCGTCGCCAATGGCGTGCGCGCCGGTCGAGCAGGCGGTGACGACCGCGTGGTTCGGGCCGCGCAGCTTGTGCTTGATGGAAACATGGCCGGAAGCCAGATTGATCAGACGGCCGGGAATAAAGAATGGCGAGATGCGTCGCGGACCCTTGTCGCGCAGCGTATAGCCCGCTTCGACGATGCCTTCGATGCCGCCGATGCCGGAACCGATAAGAACGCCGGTGCGAACCTGGTCTTCGTCGCTTTCTGGATGCCAGTTGGCGTCGTCCAGCGCCTGATCGGCAGCGCCGACGGCATAAACGATGAAAGGATCAACCTTGCGCTGTTCCTTCGGCTCCATATGGAGGTCGGCATTGAAGGTGCCATTGGTGCCATCGCCAACCGGGACGCGGCAGGCAATCTGGCAGGCCAGATCATCAACTTCAAATTCCGTGATGCGGCGAGCACCGCTTTCACCGGCAATAAGACGCTTCCAGGTCTCTTCGACACCGCTGGCAAGCGGCGACACCAGACCAAGACCGGTGATGACGACACGCCTCATATCCACCCCTTAAAATTCTGTTATGTCACAAGCACCGCGCCCCGCAGGCTTTAACCGGCAGAACATATGTCCGGGCCTGACTGAAAGGGATGGTGCTCCAATTGTTAATACCGGAGCCTGCCATATCGAACGCGTTCTCGACCAGCGTTCGGACAGATTCACAACAGGCCTCGAACGGACCTTTGTGCATGTGCGTTTCGACCGTGAATACGAAAGAAACAGCCAAAGACAAGCAGGGCCGGGATTCGCGAGAACCCCAGCCCAATGCTCAAGTTCAGATTAGGCAGAAGCCTTGTCGATGAACTTCACAGCGTCGCCGACCGTGAGGATCGTTTCGGCAGCGTCGTCAGGAATTTCAACGCCGAATTCTTCTTCGAAAGCCATGACCAGCTCGACCGTGTCGAGGCTGTCTGCGCCGAGGTCATCGATGAAGCTTGCGCCTTCCGTGACCTTGTCGGCATCTACGCCCAGATGTTCAACAACGATTTTCTTGACGCGCTCTGCGGTATCGCTCATGTCGGAACCTCGACCTGTGTGTTTGTTGCTCTGCCTTGGTTAGCGGCATGCAGGATTGTAATCAAGTTATAAGATGTCTGCCAAGTTTCGAGCGAAGCCGCCCGGACAGTCATCCTGTGGATATTCCTTTCGGAACAGGATCGCAGCGCTTCTACTCAGAATGCCGCAATTCTCGATGGGCGCATTACCATGCTTCTTGAGCAAGGCAAAGCGCCTTTTCCTTCTCCACCCCCCGTATTAAGGCATTTTATACCATAATCGAGGGGAGAAGGAGGGTTAGATCATGGCCATGCCACCATTGACGTGCAGGGTCTGGCCGGTCACATAAGCTGCCTCATCGCTTGCCAGATAGACGACGGCAGCAGCAATATCGCCCCCAACGCCCATGCGCTTCATGGGGATATTGCTCATGATCGCATCCTTCTGCTTTTCGTTCAGCTTGTCGGTCATGGCCGATTCGATGAAGCCCGGAGCGATGCAGTTCACTGTAACATTGCGGCTTGCGATTTCCTGCGCCAGCGACTTGGAGAAGCCGATCAGCCCTGCCTTCGATGCACAGTAATTCGCCTGGCCGGGGTTACCGGTGACGCCAACGATGGAGGTGATGTTGATGATGCGGCCATTGCGGCGGCGCATCATGGGATGGGTCAGTTCGCGCGTCAGGTTGAAGACGGACGTCAGGTTGACGTTCAACACGGCATCCCAGTCCTCGTCGCTCATGCGAACGAAGAGCCCGTCGCGGGTAATCCCGGCATTGTTGACCAGAATGTCGACGCCGCCCATCTCCTCTTCGGCCTTCTGGCCGAGGGCCTTTACAGCTTCGCGGTCGGAAAGATTGGCCGGAAAGATGAAGGTGCGGTCGCCAAGTTCAGCGGCAAGTTCTTTCAGCTTTTCCTCACGCGTGCCATGCAAGCCCACGATTGCGCCCTGCGCATGAAGTGCGCGGGCAATCGCTTCACCGAGGCCGCCGGTTGCGCCGGTTACCAGAGCCTTGCGGCCAGTCAGATCAAACATGCGAAGTCCCTTTTAAGCGTTGAGGGCGGCGAGCGCCGCTTCGATTTCTTCAGCCGAACCGACAGCCACGCCAGCCACATCCTTCGAGATGCGGCGCGCCAGACCGGTCAGAACCTTGCCCGAACCTACTTCATAAAGCGTGGTGACGCCATTGGTCGCAAACCATTCGACAGTTTCACGCCAGCGCACCTGACCCGTGACCTGCTCGACGAGTAGATCGGCAATCTCGTTGGCATCGGTGGCGGGCGCTGCGCGCACATTGGCGATAAGCGGAACGATTGGATTGTGCTTTTCGACCGAAGCGAGCGCTTCGCGCATGGCGTCAGCGGCAGGCCCCATCAAAGTCGAATGGAAGGGCGCGGACACCGGCAGCATGATGGCGCGCTTGGCACCTTTTTCGGACGCCAGCCCGGCAGCCAGTTCGACCGCAGCCTTGGAGCCGGAAATAACGAGCTGACCACCGCCATTGTCATTGGCGATCTGGACCGAGCCCGAGGATTTTGCTTCTGCACAGACAGCTTCCACGTCGCCATGCTCCAGACCGATGATGGCCGCCATGGCGCCTTCGCCGACGGGAACGGCTTTCTGCATCGCGTTGCCTCGGATGCGCAGGAGACGTGCCGTATCGGCAAGCGAGAATGTTCCTGCCGCGCAAAGCGCGGAATATTCACCAAGCGAATGCCCGGCGACGTAGGAAACCTTATCCTTCAGGGAAAAGCCGCGCGCTTCCATGACCCGCAGCACGGCCATCGAGACCGCCATCAGCGCAGGCTGGGCATTAGCGGTCAGCGTCAGTACGTCTTCCGGTCCCTCGAACATGGTAGCGGAAAGCTTTTCGCCCAGTGCCGCGTCCACTTCCTCGAAAACAGCACGCGCTTCTGCAAACTGCTCTGCCAGAGCCTTGCCCATGCCTACAGCCTGGCTGCCCTGCCCGGGAAAAGTGAATGCTACCGCCATGAAAACCTCTTTCATCTTTGCAATTAATTGCACAATTTGGCGCGATGTGCCCCAGCGCGGGCAGCAAAGTCAAGTATTTCCCGGTTTTTGTGTCGTTTGCGCCTTGCAAAGCCGGGGAAAAACACGTAATAGCCGCCCGTTCATTGCTCGGCACCAGCTGGGGGCTGAACGGAGGGCCGGTCAAACAGTGCAATTAATTGCGCTATTGTCCGTAGAAGTCATAAGCGCTTCTGCCTCCCGTGTCTCCGCTCTCGACCGTCTCAAGTTGCGCGTCCTTTCTTCTCCGGCCTGCCGGATCAAGAGAAGTCGCAGAGGCTTAGCCGCTGGTGTTAGCATGTTGTAACAGAAGAAAGGCAAAGCCAATGGCTCTTTATGAACATGTGCTTCTTGCCCGCCAGGACATTTCCCAGCAGCAGGTCGACGCTCTCGTCGAACAGTACAAGGGTGTCCTCGAAGCTAATGGCGGCAAGGTCGGTAAGGTCGAAAGCTGGGGTCTGCGTCCCCTCACCTACCGCATCAAGAAGAATCGCAAGGCGTATTACACGCTCGTGAACATCGACGCTCCGGCTGCAGCCGTTGCCGAAATGGAACGCCAGATGCGTATCAACGAAGACGTTCTTCGTTTCCTCACCGTTCGCGTTGACGAACATGAAGAAGGCCAGTCGGCCATGCTCACCCGCCGTGACGACCGTCGCGAACGCGATGGTGATGATCGTCCGCGCCGCCGTGAAGGTGGTTTCGACCGTGGCGATCGCGGTGATCGCGGCCCGCGTCGCCCGCGCGACAACGAAGTTGGTGAAGGAGCATAATCATGGTTGATATCAATCAGATCCCGACCCGTCGTCCTTTCCATCGCCGTCGCAAGACGTGCCCGTTCTCCGGCGCAAACGCACCGAAGATCGACTACAAGGACATCAAGCTTCTGCAGCGTTACATTTCCGAACGCGGCAAGATCGTTCCTTCCCGTATTACGGCCGTCAGCCAGAAGAAGCAGCGTGAACTCGCCAAGGCGATCAAGCGCGCCCGTTTCCTCGGCCTGCTGCCTTACGTTGTGAAGTAAGAACACGAATTCGGGAGGTGGTTCGCCTCCTCCCGTTTCCTCCGTTGCGATGGGCGTAGCGGATGTACCAAAAACCCGAGTTGGGGCAGGGTCCTCTAACTGCACGAACCGGCCAGACCGGAGCAGGACAGCGAAACTGATGAAATTCAATGGAACCATTATCGGTATCGGCATATTGGCGGGGCTTGCCTCGGCCTTGATGTCGTCCGGCGTCATCATGCAAGGTGGCGCGATGGCCGCCGCCATGGCCATGGTTCTCTATTTCCTGACACCGCTTCCCATCTTCGTCGTTGCCCTTGGCTGGGGGTCGAGCGCCGGTATCGTTGCCGCCGCCACCGCCACGGTTGCCGTCGGCGTAGTCGCTGTTCCGATCGCAGCACTCCTGATGGCGTTGACGAGCTTCGTACCTGCGGCGACGGGAGCGTATCTTTCCGGCCTCGCACGGCCAGCGGAAGAACTCGGCGGACCGAAGGATATTCTGGTCTGGTATCCGCTGTCGGACATCATCTTCCGCCTTGCCCTGATGGTGGCGCTCAGCTTCATCGTCATCGGCGCCATTCTTGGGTTCGGCCCGGACATGGCGCGCGAACTCGCTAGCACCCTTATCGACCAACTTGCGGAAGCCGATCCCCAGTTCACGGCCAGCGAAGACATTCGGGACAATGTGACCGCGCTCCTGATGGTCGTCTTGCCTGCAATCCAGCCGGCAACCTGCCTCGCTATTCTCGTTGGCAATCTTTATCTGGCGCAGCGCCTGATCTCGATGTCGGGTCGCCTGCGCCGTCCGCGTGACGACTGGCCCGCGACGCTGCGCATGCCGCGCCCGGCTTTGCTTGTCTTCGCGGTCGCTCTTGCGGTCGCATTTCTTCCCGGCGGCGCCCGGATTGATTGCGACCGTCATCGCCGGCGCTCTCAGCGCAGGCTTCATGATGTCAGGTCTTGCCATCATGCATTTTCGCACACGCGGCAAGGTCTGGCGCCCGGTGGCGCTGTGGCTTGCCTACTTTGCGATCATACTTTTCGCATTCCTGCTTTTCATCTTCATGGTTCTCGGACTTTTCGACACTTCGCGCGGCGCGCCGGTTTCGAAAATGCCTGGCGCCGACAGTCAGTAAACCCGATCAGAAACTCGAAAGGAAACTCCAATGGAAGTCATTCTTCTGGAACGCATTGGCCGCCTCGGCCAGATGGGCGAAACCGTCAAGGTCAAGGATGGCTATGCCCGTAACTTCCTGCTCCCGCAGGGCAAGGCTCTTCGTGCCAACGAAGCCAACAAGAAGAAGTTCGAAGGCCA
Source organism: Brucella intermedia LMG 3301 (assembly GCF_000182645.1). Classification (NCBI taxonomy): domain Bacteria; kingdom Pseudomonadati; phylum Pseudomonadota; class Alphaproteobacteria; order Hyphomicrobiales; family Brucellaceae; genus Brucella; species Brucella intermedia. The sequence continues at coordinate 543,475 of NZ_ACQA01000001.1, read as the reverse complement.
GCGCGCCCAGCTCGAAGCCCAGAACCTGGAACGCAAGAACGAAGCCAGTGCCGTTGCTGAAAAGCTCAATGGCGAAAGCTTCATCGTCGTGCGTTCGGCTGGTGAAACCGGCCAGCTCTACGGTTCCGTTTCGACCCGTGACATTGCCGAAATCATTTCGGCCAACGGCTTTACCCTGCACCGCAACCAGGTTGAACTGAACCACCCGATCAAGACGATCGGCCTGCACGAAGTCTCGATTTCGCTGCATCCGGAAGTTCAGGTTCAGGTAACCGTCAACATCGCCCGTTCGACTGAAGAAGCCGAACGTCAGGCAAAGGGTGAAGACCTGACCTCGATCGAAGCCATCTACGGCATCGAAGAACAGCCTCTGTCGGAAGAAGTTTTCGACGACGAAGACGAAGCTGAAGATCAGGCTTAATTAGCCACCTATTATCCGTGGGAATGCCCGGCCAAGCGTCGCTCATTCCCATCGTGGTAAACTTTATATGATCATGCCCGGCGGCCTTCGCCGGGCATTTTCTCTTTTCAGATCGGTAAAACTCCCTATTCTGTTCATTAGTGTTGGATTGCAGAGGGTGCCGACGGAAACGTCTGCGTTGCTTGGGCTTTCCCAAGGCCGATTGACCGACTGGGATATTGCCTGAAATCTGATGACAGAGCGGCTCTGATACCTTGCACCGCCGCCTGCCATGCAAACGCATGGACGTGCACTCGCTTCAATCCTGGAGAGGAGATGGGGCCGATGTATGGAATGTTGCGTACTGTTCTTTCGCATATGATTAAAACCGGTGACCTGACGGTCACCGATTCGGAGGGGTCGCGATTTCAGTATGGCGACAAGACCGGCGCGCCGGTTCATGTTCAGTTCAAGACCAAGCACGCCGAGCGCGCCGTTGCGCTCGACCCGGAACTGAAGCTTGCCGAATGTTTCATGGATGGCGAGATCGATTTCCTGGAAGGCGATATCTATACGCTGCTTCAGGTGGTGTTCGAAAACACCGGGCCGACGGCAGCGACCGAGCCATGGATGAAAGCCGCCGGAAAACTGCGCGTGCTCTTCCGCCGCTTCCAGCAGATGAACACGATTTCGCGTTCGTCGAGCAATATCAAAAGTCACTACGATCTCTCGGGCGAGCTTTACGACCTGTTTCTCGATCCCGACAAGCAGTATTCCTGCGCCTATTTCGATCCGCCGAACGCCACGCTTGCCGAAGCGCAGCTCGCCAAGAAACGCCACATCGCCGCCAAGATGCTGGTAAAGGAGGGCGACAAGGTTCTCGATATCGGCTGCGGCTGGGGCGGCATGGGGCTTTATCTGGCTCGCCACCTCAAGGCCAATGTCACAGGCGTAACCTTGTCCGAAGAGCAGCACGCCATCGCCAACCAGCGCGCAAGGGATGAGGGGCTGGCCGACAGGGCGAAATTCGAGCTGACCGATTATCGCAACATCGACGACAAGTTTGACAGGCTTGTTTCGGTGGGCATGTTCGAACATGTCGGCGTGGGGCATTTCGCTGAATATTTCCAGCATGTCGCGCGGCTGATGAAGCCGGATGGTGTTTTTCTGCTGCACGCCATCGGACGGGCCGATGGGCCGGGTGCGACCAATCCATTCATCCGCAAATATATCTTCCCCGGCGGTTATATTCCGGCGCTTTCGGAAGTTCTGCCGCATATCGAGAAAGCTGGACTCTATGTCACCGACATAGAAATCCTGCGGCTGCATTACGCCGAAACACTGAAAGCATGGCGAGAGGCGTTCATGGCCAATCGCGACAAGGCCAAAGCGCTTTATGACGAGCGCTTCTGCCGGATGTGGGAATTCTATCTGGCCGCATCGGAAAGCGCGTTCCGCTGGCAGAACATGATGGTGTTCCACATCCAGATCGCCCACAAGCAGGAATCTGTTCCGCTGACCCGCAACTATATCGAGGCCGAAGAAAAACGCCTTAAACGTCTCGACAGTGCTCCCAAGGGAGCCAATAGCGAGGTGCGGGCGGTCAAGAAAAGTATGAACGCCTGAAACCATTCCCGCCAATCGGAGAGTCGGTCCGCGTCAACAGCGGACTGACAAAACCGAGATCGAAACTGTGGATCAGTGTGAATCATGGTATAGCTTGTCTCTTCCAGCTGGAATCACCCGAAGCTTCGTTGCGTTTGGCATCGCTTGAGGGCTAGCTGGTTGCATCAGGGACAGGATTTGGAATCATGGCGGAAGCGGCGGTACGCAAACTCGACGACGCGCGGGAGCAGAAAGACGCGCTCTATCGCGAAGCACCCCACAATATTGAAGCGGAACAGGCGCTGCTCGGCGCCATTCTGATCAATAATGATGCGTTTTACCGGGTATCGGACTTCCTGAAGCCTACCCATTTCTTCGAGCCGCTGCATCGTCGCATCTATGAGATCACCACCGATCTCATCCGCGTTGGCAAGATGGCCAATCCGGTGACGATGAAGACCTTCCTGCCCACCGAAGGCAAGGTGGGCGATCTCACCATATTCCAGTATGTGACGCGCCTCGCCACCGAAGCCGTCACCATCATCAACGCCGAAGACTATGGTCGTGCGATTTACGATCTGGCGACGCGCCGCGCGCTGATCGGCATCGGCGAAGACATGGTGAACGTTGCCTATGACGCGCCGGTTGACATGGCGCCGCAGGAACAGATCGAAGATGCCGAGCGACGCCTGTTCGAACTGGCGGAGACGGGACGGTATGACGGTGGCTTCCTGCCCTTCAAGGACGCGGTGACGACTGCCGTGGACATGGCCAACGCCGCTTTCATGCGCGATGGCCATCTTTCCGGCGTTTCGACCGGCATTCATTCGCTTGACGCCAAGATGGGCGGCTTGCAACCCTCGGACTTGATCATCCTCGCTGGTCGTCCGGGCATGGGCAAGACCTCGCTTGCCACCAATATCGCCTTCAACATCGCCAACGCCTATGAAGGCGAACAGCAGGCCGACGGCTCGATGAAGGCCGTCAATGGCGGTGTCGTCGGGTTCTTCTCGCTCGAAATGTCGGCGGAACAGCTCGCAACCCGTATCATTTCCGAGCAGACGGAGGTTTCCTCCTCGAAAATCCGCCGCGGTGACATCACCGAAACCGATTTCGAAAAGCTGGTCGCGTGCTCGCAGGTGATGCAGAAAATCCCGCTGTATATCGATCAGACCGGCGGTATCTCGATCGCCCAGCTTGCAGCACGCGCGCGTCGCCTGAAGCGCCAGCGCGGCCTCGACGTTCTCGTCATCGACTATGTGCAGCTGATGACCGGCTCATCGAAAGCTTCCGCACAGAACCGCGTGCAGGAAATCACGGAAATCACTACCGGCCTCAAGGCGCTGGGCAAGGAACTCAACGTTCCCATCATCGCGCTCTCACAGCTCTCCCGTCAGGTGGAAAGCCGCGACGACAAGCGCCCCCAGCTCTCCGACCTTCGTGAATCGGGCTCCATCGAGCAGGACGCCGACGTGGTGCTCTTCGTGTTCCGTGAGGAATATTACGTCAAGAACCTCGAGCCGCGTGACGAGTTCGATCCGAAATACGAGGAATGGAAGCAGCATTTCGAAAAGGTGCGCGGCACCGCCGACGTGATTATCGCCAAGCAGCGTCATGGTCCGACCGGCACCGTCAAACTCGCCTTCCAGTCTGAATTCACGCGATTTGCAGATCTGGCCGAGGGTTCTTATCTGCCGGAGCAGTATGAATAAGTTTTCCCAAGTCAAAGGACGCGTCTGATGGCCAAGGCGCGCGTTCAATTCATCTGCCAGAACTGTGGCACGGTCCATTCGCGCTGGGCGGGCAAGTGCGACTCCTGCGGCGAGTGGAACACGCTTGTCGAGGAAGGCACCAATAGCGGCATCGGCTCCGGACCCGGCGCCATGTTGTCCAAGCGCAAGGGACGCGCCGTGGCGCTGACCTCGCTCTCCGGCGACATAGAAGACGCGCCACGCATCATTTCCGGCATAAGCGAGCTTGACCGCGTGACAGGCGGCGGTTTCGTGCGCGGTTCCGCTCTTCTCATCGGCGGCGATCCTGGGATCGGCAAATCCACCTTGCTGACGCAGGCAGCCGCCGCCCTTTCCAATCGCGGCCATCGCATCGTTTATGTTTCGGGCGAAGAAGCCGTCGCCCAGATCAGGCTGCGCGCGCAGCGTCTGGGTGTGGCATCGTCAGCGGTGGAGCTTGCCGCCGAAACCAATGTCGAGGACATTATCGCCACCATTTCAGACACCAAACGGCCCGATCTCGTCATCATCGATTCGATCCAGACGCTGTGGACCGACATGGCGGATTCCGCACCGGGAACCGTGACGCAGGTGCGTTCCTCCGCGCAGGCGCTGATCCGCTATGCCAAGCAGACGGGCGCCGCTGTGGTGCTTGTGGGCCATGTCACCAAGGAAGGCCAGATCGCCGGGCCTCGTGTGGTAGAACATATGGTCGATGGCGTTCTCTATTTCGAAGGCGAAGGCGGGCATCACTACCGCATCCTGCGCACGGTGAAGAACCGTTTCGGTCCGACCGACGAGATCGGCGTCTTCGAGATGTCCGACGGGGGCCTGCGCGAAGTGTCCAACCCGTCCGAACTCTTCCTTGGTGAGCGCAATGCGAAGGCTCCGGGTGCGGCGGTCTTCGCCGGCATGGAAGGCACGCGTCCGGTCCTGGTGGAAATACAGGCGCTTGTTGCCCCCTCCTCGCTCGGCACCCCCCGCCGTGCGGTCGTCGGCTGGGATGGCGGACGGCTTGCCATGATCCTCGCCGTTCTCGAATCGCATTGCGGCGTTCGTTTCGGCCAGCACGATGTCTACCTGAATGTTGCGGGCGGTTATCGTATCAGCGAGCCTGCTGCGGATATAGCTGTGGCTGCTGCACTTGTTTCATCCATGGCCGGTATTGCCCTTCCGCCAGATTGTGTTTATTTCGGCGAAATCAGCCTTTCCGGTGCTGTTCGTGCGGTAACGCATGCGGTACAGAGGCTCAAGGAAGCGGAGAAACTCGGCTTCCGGCAGGCAGAAGTGCCCGGTGGCAGTGGCGAACTCTGGAAAGATCGCAGCTTCCGCCTCATGGAAACTTCCGCCTTGCCCGATCTTGTTGCGCGCATCGCGGCTTCAGGCTCCGGAAAGAAGCAATAAATCTGGAGTTTTATGACTGGAAGAATCTGTCAACCTTCCGGTGATAAACTTCAGCATCTTTGACTGCCCTGCGCATGGATCATTTTGCGCATAATAACTGAGGACAGGCCAGAATGCCGATAACCATGCTTGATGGAATTCTGCTCGGGATAACGCTGGTTTCAGCCATTCTGGCGATGGTGCGCGGTTTTTCCCGCGAGGTGCTGTCGCTGGTGTCATGGGCTGCGGCTGCCGCTGCAGCTTATCTATTCTACCAACCAGTTCTGCCTTTCGTACAACCGTATATCAACAACGAAACCATCGCGAAGATTGCAGCCGCTGGCGCGGTTTTCCTCGTGGTGTTGATTGTCGTGTCATTGATTACGATGAAGATCGCCGATTTCATCATCGATAGCCGTATCGGTGCACTCGACCGCACGCTTGGCTTTCTGTTTGGCGGTGTACGCGGGGTGCTTCTCGTTGTCGTCGCCATGCTGTTCTTCAACTGGCTCGTCCCGACAAACCAGCCAGCTTGGGTAACGAATGCGAAATCAAAGCCGATGCTCGATTCGTTCGGCCAACAATTGATCGACCTTCTGCCAGCAAATCCCGACCAGATGATTGAAAAATTCAAGCCTCAACAGACTGCTCCCGCTTCCGGCGAGCAGGAAGAAGCGCCGGTTCCGGACGATACGCCTGCACAGCAATAAGCCGTTCCGAGATATGGAGAAGCCGCCAGCCCCGCTGACGGCTTTTTCAATTCCGGAAATAAACATGGTCAATGCAAAACAGCCATATCGACGTTCAGACATTGTCATTTTGCATCCGCGATCATATTTCAGGCGGGAATTTGCGAGATTATTCGTGAGCGTCATGCGATACTGATGTTCATGAGATCATATCGACGCATCGATGAACTCTTCGCTTTTAACAAAAAGCCATCTTGTGATAGAGAGGCGCCTGAAGTCTTTACGCATGTCGTAAATCGGAAAACCGGTTTTCCCTTTTCCGGAACATGCTTTAGTTGCCTCTGCAATCGAAAGGCCTTGCGGCAATGACCAGCCATTCTTCTGAAAATGCCTCCTTCATGCTGGATGAAGATACCCTGCATGAAGAGTGCGGCGTATTTGGCATTCTTGGCCACGAGGACGCTGCCGCGCTGACGGCGCTGGGCCTGCATGCCCTCCAGCATCGCGGGCAGGAAGCCGCCGGCATTGTTTCCTATCACAACCGCCGTTTTCATTCCGAACGCCACATGGGCCTCGTCGGCGATCATTTCACCGACGCGGCAACGCTGAACCGCCTGCCGGGCGACCGCGCCATCGGCCATGTGCGCTATTCCACCACCGGCGAGACGATCCTGCGCAACGTGCAGCCATTGTTCGCGGAACTGGAAGTCGGCGGCATCGCCATTGCCCACAACGGCAACTTCACCAACGGCATTACGCTGCGCAAGCAGTTGATCGCTTCGGGCGCGATCTTCCAGGCGACCTCCGACACCGAAGTCGTGCTGCATATGATTGCCCGCTCGCGCCACTCATCCTCCTCCGACCGTTTCGTCGATGCCATCCGGCAGGTCGAAGGCGGCTATGCCATGCTGGCGCTGACCCGCACAAAACTGATCGCCGCGCGCGATCCCATCGGCATCCGTCCGCTCGTCATGGGCGAGCTTGATGGCAAGCCTATCTTCTGCTCGGAAACCTGCGCCCTCGATATCATCGGTGCGAAATATATTCGCGATGTCGAAAACGGCGAAGTCATCATCTGCGAGATCCAGAAGGACGGCTCCATAACCACGGAATCCATCAAGCCCGAGAACCCGCAGCCGGAACGGCTCTGCCTGTTTGAGTATGTCTATTTCGCCCGCCCCGACTCCGTCGTCGGCGGTCGCAGCGTCTATGTCGCGCGCAAGAACATGGGCATGGAGCTTGCCAAGGAAGCCGGTATCGAAGCCGACGTGATCGTGCCGGTGCCCGATGGTGGCACGCCTGCCGCTCTTGGTTTCGCGCAGGCCAGCGGCATTCCGTTCGAATATGGAATTATCCGCAACCATTATGTGGGCCGCACCTTCATCGAGCCGACGCAGCAAATTCGTGCGCTTGGCGTCAAGCTGAAGCACTCGGCCAATCGCGCCATGATCGAAGGCAAGCGCGTCGTGCTGGTGGATGATTCCATCGTGCGCGGCACCACTTCCGTCAAGATCGTGCAGATGATCCGCGATGCAGGCGCCAAGGAAGTGCATATCCGCGTGGCAAGTCCAATGATTTACCATCCGGATTTCTACGGTATCGACACCCCCCATGCCGATAAGCTGTTGGCAAACCAGCACAAGGACCTCGAATCCATGTGTCGCTATATCGGCGCGGATTCCCTTGCGTTCCTTTCCATCGACGGGTTGTACAAGGCTGTCGGCGGCAAACCACGTGATCCGAAGGCACCTGCCTTTACCGATCACTACTTCACGGGTGAATATCCGACCCGTCTCCTCGATCAGGAAGGCGAGAGCAACGTCCATACGCTGTCTCTCCTCGCCAGCAACGGCTGATCGCAAAATCCTTCCACTCAGGCGGCTCAAAAGGCCGCCTGTTTCTTGTGTTTGAATGACATATGGGGACTAGATGAGTATCGACCTTACGGGCCGCATCGCACTGGTGACAGGCGCATCGCGCGGTATTGGCTATTTTCTTTCGCTCGAACTGGCAAAACGCGGCGCGCATGTCATCGCGGTCGCACGCACGGTCGGCGGACTGGAAGAGCTGGACGATGATATCCGTAAACTCGGAGGCAGCGCCACGCTGGTGCCTCTCGACATTACCGACATGGAAGCCATCGATCGCCTCGGCGGCTCCATTCATGAGCGCTGGGGCAAGCTCGACATAATGGTTGCCAATGCGGGCGTGTTGGGCACGATTTCCCCGATCGGGCACGTCGAAGCCAAGACTTTCGAGAAGGTCATGAACGTCAATGTCACCAGCGTCTGGCGCCTCATCCGTTCCACCGATCCGCTTCTGCGTGCTTCGGATGCGGGACGGGCCATTCTGCTTTCATCCGGCGTGGCGCACACCTGCCGGGCCTTCTGGGGACCTTACGCTGCCTCGAAAGCTGCCGTCGAAGTCATGGCGCGCAGTTGGGCCGAAGAAACGAAGCAGATGAAGCTCAAGGTCAACTCCGTCAATCCGGGAGCGACCCGCACGGCAATGCGTGCGCAGGCCATGCCGGGCGAAGATCCGGAAACATTGCCGACGCCGCAGTCGGTGGCAGAGAAGATCGTCAAGCTTGCCGATCCTGCCCTGGATGTCACCGGCAAGCTCTTCGATGTGCGCCAGGATCGCTTCCTGGACTACCATCTGCCGAGCTGATTTCTTTTTCCGGCCTTGTTTCCCTGCAAGGCCGGTTCTATTTTGTTTATTGACCTACCGCGTCACGATCCGATTGAATCAGATCGGTGATTTTTTGACGTCCACCTTGCCCGAAAACCGTTTCACACTTTTCGGGACACGCGGTAGCCACCTGACGGCTCCTTTTTCAGCGGCCAATTCTCCCACTTTCAGACCCTTCGTCACGCGCGGACCGTCTTCGCGCGCATTCACTTTGCTATTGGAGGACTTATGATTAAAGATCACCAGCGTTTCATCATCATCAGCGGCGGACCGGGATCAGGCAAAAGCACACTGATCGATGCGCTCGAAAAGGGCGGTTTTTCCCGCACCGTTGAAGCCGGACGCGCCATTATCCAGGATCAGGTCGCAATCGGCGGCAGCGCCCTCCCGTGGAGTGATCGCGCACTCTTTGCAGAGTTGATGCTTTGTTGGGAGATGCGCTCTCACGCCATGGCAGAACAACAGGCTGGTACCGTTTTCTTCGACCGCGGCGTTCCCGATGTGATCGGCTATCTGACGCTGTGCGACCTGCCCGTGCCACAGCATATCGAGGAGGCCGCCCGCCGGATCAGATACAACAGTACCGTGTTCCTGGCACCGCCATGGGCCGAAATCTTCGGGCAGGATACGGAACGCAAGCAGGATTTCGATGAAGCCGTGCGTACGTTCGATGCAATGGACAAAACCTACAGGCGGCTCGGATATGAGATCGCGCTCCTCCCGAAATCACCGGTCGAGGAGCGCGTTCGTTTCATCAGACGGGCGTTGCCATCAGTTTTCCTCTGACGACGCGTCCTCTTCGTCGCTGGCCGCCTCAGCAGCCTTTCTGTCAGCAGCTTCACGCCTGTTCCACGCTGCCAGACTGAACGGAAGGAAAGCGAGATAGGCGAGCGCCGTGATGCTCAATGTCTGCCAGGTGAAGCTCATCAGGAACGCGACGTAAACAACCACGAACAGGATCAGCGGCATGACGATATCGCGTCGGACAAGGCTGCCGGCCGATTTGCCGTTATAAACCGGCAGGCGGCTTACCAGCAGAAACGCAATGGCCACGGTATAGACCGCCACACCGAAAGCGAGCGCCCGCGTTGGGGTCAGGCCGAGAAAACCGAGATAAACCGGCAGCAGGACGAGCATTGCGCCTGCAGGTGCGGGCACGCCTATGAAATAGTTGCTTTGCCAGGCCGGGCGGTTCGGGTCTTCCAGCATGACATTGAAACGTGCCAGCCGCAGGCAGCAGGCAATGGCGTAGAGAAGCGCCGCGATCCAGCCGAAGGAACGCGCCTGATCAAGCATGAAGGCATAGAGCACCAGAGCAGGCGCTACGCCGAAATTGACGATGTCGGCGAGCGAATCCATCTGGGCGCCGAACTTGGACGATCCCTTCATCATGCGGGCCACACGCCCGTCGATGCCGTCAAGAAAGGCTGCTACGAGCACCATCACGACGGCAAGCTCGAAACGGTTTTCAAAGGCCAGACGAATACCGGTCAGACCGGCACAGATGGCGAGAACTGTGATGACATTGGGAACGACGATACGCAGGGGTATCTGCGACAGCTTCGGGCCGCGCGATGAATCCACGCGGCCGTTGGGCTCAAAAGGCGGAAAAGGCGCTTCCATCGGCTTAAGCGATCCGCACCACTGGCTCACCGCGTCCGCTGCCATAATCGGCCAGCACGGTTTCACCGGCGACTGCCGTCTGGCCAACCGCGACACGAACGGTCGCATCTGCCGGCAGATAGACATCGACCCGCGATCCGAAGCGGATCAGGCCGAACCGTTCGCCAACGGACAGATCGTCATCCTCGTTCGACCAGCAAACAATGCGCCGGGCAACGAGGCCAGCGATCTGGACAACACCGATCTTGCCATGCGGGCTTTCGATCAGCACGCTATTGCGTTCGTTATCCGTGCTAGCCTTGTCCAGTTCCGCATTGAGGAATTTGCCCGGACGATGCACGACCTTCTCGATCTTGCCGCGCACGGGGGAACGGTTGATATGTACCGAGAACACATTCATGAAAACCGACACGCGCATACGCGGCTCGGCGCCAAGGTCCAGCTCGGCTGGCGGCACTGCGGGGCCGACAAAGGAAACCTTGCCATCGGCGGGACTGATGACCAGATCATCGTCCATTGGCGTCACGCGCTCGGGATCACGATAGAAATAGATGCACCAGACGGTCAGCACCATACCGATCCAGAACAGCGGGTCCCAGAGCCAGCCCAGAATGAGCGAAACCACGAAAAAGCCCGCGATAAACGGATAGCCTTCCCGATGGATCGGCACGAAAGTATTGCGGATAGTGTCAGTAAGGCTCATCGCTCTTCCTTTGAGTTTGGCCGTTATTTACCTCATCCTATCCGGAATCAAAATCCATTTCGCAAATTATTCACGGCTGTTAGGGCACGTGATCGCGCCCTAATATACCGAGCGACCCCGCGAACCGACTATTCCGCCGCCGGGACACCGCGCGTAACGACGCCCAGTTCGTCGCTTTGCCGCACCTGGCGCAGACGTTCTTCCGCCTCATCGGCCTCGCGCTGGCGAGCCCACATGGAAGCATAAAGCCCCTTGTGCTTGAGCAGCATGCGATGCGTGCCTCTTTCGGCGATCAGGCCATCCTTCAGGACGATGATTTCATCAGCGCCGATAACGGTCGACAGGCGATGCGCGATGACAAGCGTGGTGCGCCCCCGGCTGACAATGTCGAGCGCGGACTGGATTTCCTGTTCGGTTGCCGTATCGAGTGCCGAAGTCGCCTCATCGAGGATGAGGATGGGCGGAGCCTTCAGGATCGTGCGGGCAATGGCGACACGCTGTTTCTCACCGCCCGAAAGCTTGAGGCCGCGTTCACCGACCATCGACTTATAGCCCTCCGGCAAATGCTTGATGAAGCTGGAAATCTGCGCGAGTTCTGCCGCCTTTTCCACCTCTTCATTCGTTGCATCGGGGCGGCCATAGCGGATGTTATAGGCTATCGTATCGTTGAACAGCACGGTATCCTGCGGCACCATGCCGATGGCCTTGCGCAGGCTTTCCTGCGCGACATCACGGACATCCTGCCCGTCGATGGAAACCGTTCCTGACTGCACATCGTAGAAGCGGAACAGAAGCCGCGAGATCGTGGATTTGCCCGCACCCGACGGCCCGACAATCGCGACCGTCTTTCCTGCCGGAACTTCAAAACTGATCCCCTTTAGGATCGGGCGGTTCGCATCATAGGCGAAATGCACGTCTTCAAAGCGGATCGCGCCCTTGTCGATCTTCAATGCTGGCGCACCGGGTTTGTCGACGACTTCCTGCTTCACATCGAGAAGGTCGAACATCTGCTCGATATCGGTGAGGCCCTGACGGATTTCACGATAGATAAAGCCGATGAAGTTGAGCGGAATGGACAGTTGCATCAGCATGGCATTGATGAAAACGAAGTCGCCGATGGACTGCGTTCCGGCACGGACTTCCAGAGCGGACATGACCATGACAATTGCCATGCCGACACCGAAGATCACGGCCTGGCCGAAGTTCAGCCAGCCAAGCGAGGTCCAGGTCTGGGTAGCCGCCTTTTCATAACGCGCCATCGAAGCATCGAAGCGCTTGGCTTCCATGTTCTCGTTGCCGAAATATTTGACTGTTTCGAAATTGAGAAGCGAGTCGATCGCCTTGGTGTTGGCCTCCGTATCGGAATCGTTCATTTCCCGGCGGATACTGATGCGCCAGTCGCTCGCCTTGATCGTAAACCAGGTATAAAGCCAGACCGTTGCGGCAACGACAAGGAGATAGGAAATGCCGTAGGCGAAGGCGAAAATAACCGCCGTCAGCGCAAATTCCAGAATGGTAGGCAGCGTGTTGAGGATGGTGAAGCGGACAATCGTTTCAATCCCCTTGGTGCCGCGCTCAATGACGCGCGAAAGCCCGCCCGTGCGTCTTTCCAGATGGAAACGCAGAGACAGCTGGTGCATGTGCACAAAGGTCTTATAGGCCAGCTGGCGCACCGCATATTGGCCGACGCTCGCAAACAAGGCGTCGCGAAGCTGGTTGAGACCGGCCTGTATGATCTTGGCGCCGTTATAAGCCAGCACCAGCATCACCGCACCGACCAGAAACAGCGGAATATAATCCGGCGGGTTCAACTGGCCGGTCAAGGCATTCGTCACCCATTTGAAGAAATAGGGGACGAGGATGAGCACGATCTTGGAAATCACCAGATAGAACGTGGCCCAGACGACGCGCATGCGCAGATCCGGCCTGTCGGACGGCCACATATAGGGCCAGAGATTTCGCAATGTCTTGAACGTCTCGCCGGAATCGGCGGAAACCGTTTTGGGGGAACTCATGGTGCGTTCTTTCAAGTCGGTGGGCTCAAGCGATTTCGTACGAGATGAACTCCGTCATCGCTTTATCTGTTTGTTTGACACATCTTTTCCGAAAACCGGCTCCCGCTTCTCGGGATAGGTTCTAGCCGCAGCATGCGCCTTTGAACGAAGCAAAATGCGTGCGGACAGCGTTCATTTGCTGCCAGTTGACGCTGTAACGCGACGACTGGCGCTCAGGCCGATAATCGATAAGACCGGCCTGCACGAGAACCTTGAGGTGCTGGGAGACCGTCGATTGAGCAAGGTCGAGCTTGCCGACAATATCCTTGCAGCAGCAGGCATCCTCCATCATCAACTGCCGGATAATGCGAATACGGACAGGATGGCCGAGCGCCGCGCAAATGCGCGCCGCGGCTTCATCGTCAATCCCGATCTCCGCGAGATCGGAAACAGCCTCAGCTGAATTCTTGTCGAGAATTATCTTCATCGTATATCGACGATATACGATTATGCTCCAGACTTCAAGTTTTCGAGGCGTTCTTTCTCCAAAAGCGCGGCAATATGAAAACACACTATCGTGACCACCGCCCCCGCCGAAACCGGTTTGAAAACCATGGTCAGTTGGCGTGATCTTCCAACTGGCGCTTCACCTCATCCTCACCCAAAGGTTCCTTCGGCATATTGAAGACCTGCCCTGGCCAGATCAGGTCCGGATTGCGGATCTGGTCGCGATTGGCGAGATAGATAGTCGTGTATCGCGTGCCTTTACCATAGGTGCGCTTGGATATCGTCCAGAGATTATCTCCGCGCCGGATGATGACGGAGCCTTCCACTTTCTGCAGGGGAGCCGCAGCTTCACCATGCACTTCCGAAGGCGTGGTCGTCTGGCCTTCCGTATCGGAAGCAACTGCGGAGATATTCTCGCCAGCTTCGCGGCGGAACGGAACTCGTGCCGTCGCCAGAACGCGGTTGGCGTTGTCGAGCAGGTCGGCGCGAATGATATAGTCACCGACACTGAGCGGCTGTTTGCTCTGCACAAGGAAACGGCCATCCGGCGAAATGAGGCTTGCGCCAAGCAATGTATCGTTGGCGTGGACGATGACGCGATTGCCGCCATTGGCCTTGCCTGCCACGAAAACCGACTGGCCTTCGATCTCCACCGCCTCGATTGCAATCGGCAAAGCCTGCGCGGGCTTGGCTGCCGGCTTGTCGGCCTTGGAGGCAGCTTCGGGAGCGGCCTCCGTATTGTCCTGCGGCTTGGGCGCCGTTTCCGGCTTCGTAATCAGGCGGCTCGCCTGCCCCGGCTCCTCAACCAGCGCCAGCACCTGCCCCGACCTGGTTTCAGGCACCGATACGATGGCAGTCTGCGCGGAGGTGGCGACATTGTTGTCTGCGCCGGTCGAACGCAGGACCAACTGATGGTCTCCCGCCTTCAAGGGCTCATCCAGAACGATGGCGAAATCGCCATTGGGTCCCACCTTGGCCTTACCCACAACAGTCGCGCCTGCCACGACTTCGACATCGGCATTGGGAAGCGCCTTGCCTGCGATCACCACCGAACCATCTGGCTCGACCCGCAGGAGATCGAAAATCGGCGTGTTGTTCTGCTGTTGTGGGGAAGCGGCATGTGCCTGCGCGGCAGGTTCTTGGGTCGGCGTGGCCTGAGGCTTCGCATCGCCTGTCGCGGCCTCGCTCGCGGGCTTCGTCGCCGCGGATCCCTGCGCTTCTGGTGCTTTTGTCTCGGACGGCGCCGCCTGGGGCTGGGCTGGCGCATTGTTCGATGCTGGCGCGGCGACATCGGACTGCGGTGCCTCAACGCGAGATCGTGTCGCATTCCAATAAAGGCCGAGCCCGACGACGATCGCGACGAACCCGATACCGAGCAATCCTAAACTGTTCTTTTGCATTTCGTTTCGAAACCCACGCCAGAGACTTTAATGACGGGTTTATAGCTTTTGGCTTCCCCCCACAAGAAATCTGCACCGAAACAGCAAAAGGTACGAGGCTTTTTATTAGCAGGGTTATTGTTCTACACAGTTTGTCGGCTTCGACTGGTCCGGATCGTCCATAAGGTTATAAAGATCGGCCGTTTCGCCCTTGGTCCACCAGATGTAAACGCCGCCGGCATATTTGGCTCCAGAGCCGGAGATGACATTGGAGGCGATGACGGTTTCGTCTTCCAGCTCCAGTTCCGCAAGCGAAATATCACCGGCGTTGTAGTAGGTTACCGAGACATTTTTCTCGCCGCATTTGTAGAGAACGGAGTTGGTCGTCACTTCGGTGTCGTCCGGCAGCTTGATATTGATTTCGCCCGCCGACGCGGATGACGCGGCAAAGATGAGCCCGAGAAACACAACCCAGTTCTTCATATCCAATCCACTTCCCGATCTGAAACACATACCGATTGAGATATAACAATCTCCACAAATGTCCAACCGCGACCGCCGCCCGCCGCTAATCTTCTCCGCAAAATGAAACCGGAGGCGCTTGACGCTGAAAGACCAAAAGAGCACAAGAAATCATGTCTGAGATTCGATCCATCTGTGTTTATTGCGGCTCGTCTACGGGCCTGAATCCCATCTATCGCGATGCGGGCGTTGCGCTTGGCCGGTCCATTGCCGAACACGGTCTGCGCCTTGTTTATGGCGGCGGCACGCGCGGCATCATGGGCGCGGTTGCGCAAGGCGTGATGGAAGCTGGCGGCGAGGTTACCGGCATCATCCCGACCTTCCTGCTCGACAAGGAAGCAAGCCTTGAAAAGGCCGAACAGCTGACCGAACTTATCGTCGTCGGCGACATGCACGAGCGCAAGCATCTCATGTTCCAGAAATCGGACGCATTCGTCACGCTGCCCGGCGGCATCGGCACGGTTGAGGAAATCGTGGAAATGATGACCTGGGCGCAGCTTGGCAAGCATCGCAAGCCGATGGTTTTCGCAAACATCAACAATTTCTGGCAGCCGATGCTCTCGCTACTTGAGCATATGATGGCGGAAGGCTTTCTGCACACCGCGCATCAGGTGAAACCGCTGGTCATCGACAAGGCGGAAGATATCGTTCCCGCCATCATCGCCGCCAATGGCAAGGCATATGAAGGCGACCAGAAGATCATCGAAAAGATGTGACGCGGCGGCTTTCACCAGAACATATGAGCATACGGCAGGGGCGGAGCGATCCGCCCTTAATCTTATCCGGGAGAGGTTGATGAAGACCATCGGTCTGATAGGCGGAATGAGTTGGGAAAGCTCGCAGGAATATTATCGGATCATCAATCAGGAAATCCGCGCACGGCTTGGCGGAACGCACTCCGCCAAAAGCCTGATGTGGTCCATGGATTTCGGTGAAATCGAGCGCCTCCAGCATGAAGGCCGATGGGATGAGCTGACCGCGCTCATGATCGAGGCCGCGCAGAACCTTGAACGGGGCGGGGCTGACTTCATCCTGATCTGCACCAACACCATGCACAAGATGGCTGACGACATCGAAAGCGCCACATCGATCCCCCTTGTGCATATCGCGGACCCCACGGCGGAAAAGATCAAGGCTGCAGGCCTCTCAAAAGTCGGGCTCCTCGGCACCGCCTTCACGATGGAACAGGATTTCTATAAGGGCCGTCTTGCGGCCAAACATGGGCTTGAGGTGCTAACGCCCGACGATGCCGACCGCAAGACCGTGCACGACATCATCTATCAGGAGCTGGTGGTTGGCGAAGTGCGCGATGCGTCACGCGAAAAATACCGCGCTGTCATCAATCGTCTGGTTCGGCGCGGGGCGGAAGCCATCATTCTCGGCTGCACCGAAATCATGCTGCTCATCGGCCAGCAGGACAGCTCCGTGCCGGTATTCGACACGACACGATTGCATGCCGAAGCGGCGGTTGATTGGGCTTTGGAGGTCGAATAATTGAGCAACGAATGCTTTGAAGGCTTTGTCTACTTGGATCTCGATAATCCAATGGTGGCCTGGAATGTTGTGCGCGGTTGGTATTGCACTCCAGATCAGTTGCCTGAAGCTGAAAGCTGCTCATTACTGTCTTTTAATATGGCAAATCTTCTGGCGAGTTCGCTTCCCAACCGCCTCCTAAGTGAAATCGCGATAGAGAGAATAAGAAGAGAAAACTACCGAAACCAAGTTTCACGTTTAACGGGGATTTTTGTTTTTGATGACCCCGACAGTGTCGCCCGAACTTGGATCGATAATACTTGGGGTGCACATTTCAAAGATGATTACCTCACAGATGTTGGAGTTAATGCCCATAACTCAAGCAGGCTTGACGCCAACTGGCTAACAAAAATTATGGACCGTGAATGCAGCTTAACCGCTGACTTTGAGGAACATACAAACTCCTATTGGCAAGGAGTTCCTTGCCCAGATAGTGACCCAATCTGGGAGAGGATTGTTAATGGCAGTGCCACGATTTGGGGAACCGAGATCAAAGTCAAAGCGCTTGAGGAAATTAAACGCTACTGGCCAAAATCTCTCAAAACATTGGAATATTCAGCAAATGCAGCTGGATTTGGAAGCTTTGACGGCCTCGTTCTGCCTCTTACCACACAGAAAGGTAAATTTATAAATATAGATTACCACATAAGAATGCACGATGCCAAAAATTGCAACTTTCTAAATAATATGATCTCTTTTTACAGAAAATCCCCCCAAAAAGCTTGCCATCTGAGTTCAAATTCCGAATTTTTCTTACCAGATTTTTCTATGTATAGCTTTTATCGAGAAAGTACCTTGGATTAAACTACTTCTTCACCAGCGTCGCCACCGCTTCGACATGTGGCGACCAGAGAAACTGGTCAATCGGCGTGACTCGCGTAACCCGATAGCCGCCCTTCACCAGAATGGCGAGATCGCGGGCGAGCGTCACCGGATTGCACGAAACCGCGACAACCTTTTCCACCTTCGATTTTGCCAGCTCAAGCGCCTGTTCTTCCGCACCTGCACGCGGCGGATCGAAAACCACGGCGTTATAGGGCAGCAATTCCTTCGGCATCAAAGGACGGCGGAACAGGTCGCGGCGCTCGACCGAGACGGGCTTCAGCCCCTGCACATGGCGTACGCCGCGATCAAGGGCGGCAAGGGCCAGCGCGTCGTTCTCGACCGCATGAACCGCGCTCTTTTCTGCAATCCGCAGCGCAAATGTGCCGACGCCGCAGAACAGGTCAGCGACACGCTTGGACTTGCCGACATGGTCCAGCACGAGTTGCACCATCGCCTCTTCGGCATCCTCCGTTGCCTGCAGGAAGCAACCGGGCGGCACCGGAACCGGCACCTTGCCGAAATGAATGAGCGGCTTTTTCGGCTCGACGATGATTTCACCCTCGTGCGAAAGACGCGCAAAGCCCTTTTTCATGACAAGCGCGGTCAAGGCGCGGCGCTGGCTGTCATCCAGCACGCCGCAGCCGCTCGCCGCGAGATCGAGGCCGGACGCCGTCAGGGTCGCCGCCAGCTTGAACGGCTTGGAACCGGGTGCAATCAACGCTCCCACTTCCCGCAGATCATCAAGCCGCGCAATGATTTCGGGAACAGTTACAGCGCATTCGACTATATCGATGATTTCATGGCTCAAGTGGCGATTGAAGCCAAGCAGCACACCCTTTTCCGTCTTGCGTGCCGCAAAAACAGCGCGGCGCCGTGTGCGCGGCTGACAAGCCACGAGAGGCGCAACTTCCGTGTCGATCCCCCTGCCCTTCAGCGCGGAAACAACCAGTTCGCGCTTCCACAGGCGATAGGGCTCATCCTGCCAATGCTGCAAGGCGCAGCCGCCGCAATCCTCGAAATGCCGGCAGGCAGGCGCCTGACGCTCAGGCGATGTTTCAAGAAGCGCCATAACCGTCGCGCGGTTCTTGTCGCGCGCGACATTGGCCACTTCGCCCGGCAGCGTGAAAGGCACGTAAATCTGCCCGTCGGGAAGGTTGGCAACGCCATCGCCGCCCGCACCAACCGAGCGGATTGTAATTTGCCCAGTACTTGGCGTCGTCATTGGTCTTTCTTTCCTGCCAGGAGATATTCACGATTGCCGTCGCCGCCTTCAATGGGCGACGGGCAAAGGCCGAGCGCGCGCCAGCCGGCTTGCGTCTCCAGCCACAATCTCAGTTCTTCTGCAATGCGTTCACCATCTTTCGGGTCGCGCAGAATGCCGCCCTTGCCGATGGCCTCGCGGCCCGCTTCAAATTGCGGCTTTACGAGAAGCGCGCAAATAGCACCTTTTTGCGCAAAGGCCAATGCCGCAGGCAAGGCGAGTTTCAGCGAGATGAAGCTCACATCCGAAACCACGCAATCGATTTCGCGTCCATCCAGATCGGAAAATTCCAGCGCACGGGCGTTGAGCCCTTCCTTGTTGGTGACACGAGGATCAGCGCGCAACGTCTCGTGCAGCTGGTCGTGGCCCACATCGATGGCGAGAACGTGGTTCGCGCCACGCTCCAGCAAGACTTGTGTGAAGCCGCCTGTCGAAGCACCAATGTCGAGTGCTGTACGCCCTTTCACATCAAGGCCGAAATGGTCGAGCGCTGCAATAAGCTTCAGGGCAGCGCGGGAGACATAAGCGCTTGCCGGATCGTCAACGGCGATGTTTGCGTTACGCAAAACCGTCTGGCCGGGCTTGGTGACTGGCTTGCCGTCCACCTTGACCGTGCCGCGCTGAATTGCATCACGCGCCCGCGAACGCGTTGCAAACAGCCCGAGTTCGACCAGCAGCTGATCGAGCCGCAGGTTCCTGTCGCCTGCTTCTCCGCTCATCGGTCAGGCGCGAAATGGCGCTGCGATGGCCTCGCGGCCAAGGGCTGCAAAAACCGCCTGCACGATCCCCGCCCGGTCGAGACCGGCCTCGGCATACATGGCGTCCGGCTTGCCGTGGTCCTGATAGCTGTCCGGCAAGGTCAGAGCCCGCACCTTGAGGCCACGATCAAGAAGGCCATCCGTGGCGAGGAATTGCAGCACATGCGAGGCAAAGCCGCCGACAGCGCCCTCTTCCACCATCACCAACACTTCATGCTCTCGCGCCAGCCGGCGGATCAGGTCATGATCGAGCGGCTTGGCGAAGCGCGCATCGGCAACCGTGGTCGAAAGACCGGCGGCGCCCAGCTCATCGGCGGCAGCAAGGCATTCCTGCAAGCGCGTTCCAAAGGACAGCAGCGCGACCTTCGTGCCTTCACGCACGATGCGGCCCTTGCCGATCTCAAGCAGTTGCCCGCGTTCCGGCAGGTCGACACCGACACCATCGCCACGCGGATAACGGAAAGAGATCGGACCTTCGTTATATTCGGCAGCGGTGCGCACCATATGGCGAAGTTCGGCCTCATCCGATGCGGCCATCACCACGAAACCGGGCAGAGCGGAAAGGAAGCCCGTATCGAAGGAACCTGCATGGGTCGGGCCATCTGCCCCAACCAGTCCGGCGCGGTCGATGGGGAAGCGCACCGGCAGATTTTGAATCGAAACGTCATGCACGACCTGATCATAGCCGCGTTGCAGGAACGTCGAGTAAATGGCGCAGAACGGCTTGAAACCTTCGCTGGCAAGACCGGCAGCGAAAGTCACCGCATGTTGTTCGGCAATACCGACATCGAAGGTGCGTTGCGGAAACACCTCGCCAAAAAGATCAAGCCCGGTGCCCGATGGCATGGCGGCGGTGATCGCCACGATTTTGTCGTCGTGGCGGGCTTCTTCGATCAGGCTGGTGCCGAAAATCTTGGTATAGCTCGGCGCATTTGCAGGTGGTTTCGACTGCTGGCCGGTTATGACGTCGAACTTGTTGACGCCGTGATATTTGTCGGCGGCGGCTTCGGCTGGCGGATAACCCTTGCCTTTCTGCGTGACCACGTGGATCAGCACCGGGCCTTCCTGCGTATCACGCACATTTTTCAGGATCGGCAGCAGATGATCCAGATTATGTCCGTCGATGGGGCCGACGTAATAGAAGCCCAACTCTTCAAACAGCGTGCCGCCAGTGAAGAAGGCACGCGCGTATTCCTCCGACTTGCGGGCCTTGTCCTGCAAAAACTTCGGCAGCTTTTTGGCAACCTGCTTGGCGGCCTCGCGGACGCTGCGATAGGTCTTACCGGAGACGAGACGCGCCAGATAGGCGCTCATGGCGCCGGTCGGCGGCGCAATCGACATGTCGTTATCGTTGAGGATGACAATAAGGCGCGCGTCGAGCGCACCGGCATTGTTCATCGCCTCATAGGCCATGCCAGCCGACATGGAACCGTCGCCAATGACCGCAATCACATTGCGCTTTTCGCCCGAAAGATCGGACGCGACCGCCATGCCAAGACCAGCCGAGATCGACGTTGATGAATGCGCCGCGCCAAAGGGATCATATTCGCTTTCGCTGCGCTTTGTGAAACCCGAAAGACCGCCGGTCTGACGCAATGTGCGGATGCGGTCGCGACGCCCGGTCAGTATCTTGTGCGGATAGGCCTGATGGCCAACGTCCCAGATGATACGGTCATGCGGCGTGTCGAAGACATGGTGCAACGCCACCGTCAGCTCCACCACACCCAGCCCCGCTCCCAGATGCCCGCCGGTGGTCGATACCACGTCGATCAGCTCCGCGCGCAATTCCTGCGCGAGTTGAGGCAGATCGGATTCCGGCAATGCGCGCAGGGCTTCCGGGATCGGCGCCTTGTCAAGCAACGGGGTCAGTGGTCGGGACATTAAAACAACCTGTTTCTGGTTCGGTTTTGTTGTCGGTATAGCAGCAACGCGGCAGGATCAAGCAGGCGGGACATCGTGTCCCAAGGCTCCACTCAATTCACTTCATTCAGGCAAAGGTATGAAATCCTGCTCATCACCGGGCACGATATCGAAACGCCCGCTGCGCCATTCTTCCTTGGCCTGCTCTATCCTCTCTCGCGAAGACGATACGAAATTCCACCATACATAGCGCTTCGAACCGAGTGTTGCACCGCCAAATAGCATGATATGCGCACCTTCCGGTCCGGCCTGCACGACAATATCGTCGCCGGGGCGGAATGCCAGCAGGCGGTCGGGCGGAAACACTTCGCCGCCAATGCCGACATTGCCCTGAAGCGTATAGATTGCGCGTTCTTCGGCGACAGGCGGAATCGGGAAACGCCCGTTTGGTTCTATCCGAATATCCGCATAAAGCGTATCGGCGTGCTGGATTACCGGCGACTTCAGCCCCAGCATGGACCCCATGATCAGCCGCCCGGAGAAATCGCTGTCCTCCATAACCGGCAGATCGGGAGCGTTGGTGTGAAAAAACTCCGGGCTGATTTCTTCCAGCGCATCGGGCAGCGCAAGCCAGGTCTGGATGCCGGAAATCGATAACGGCCCCTTGCGTTCCTCTTCCGGCGAACGCTCGGAGTGCACAATGCCGCGACCGGCGGTCATCAGGTTCACATCACCGGGGCGGATGACCATTTCGGTGCCAAGGCTGTCCCTGTGGCGGATATGTCCATCGAACAGATAGGTCACCGTGGAAAGGCCGATATGCGGATGCGGGCGCACATCGAGTGCATCGCCATCGCGCAGAACAGCAGGCCCCATGCGGTCGAAGAAAATGAACGGCCCCACCAGACGGCGCCGCACTGTCGGCAATGCACGCCGCACTTCCAGCCCACCAATATCGCTTGTACGCGGGATGACCAGCGTTTCGATGCTGTCTACCGAAGTCTTGTCGCCAAGAACCGGGTCAGGACACGGAAAGAAACTCATGAAACGCAACTCCAGCCATTAATCCGTAGAGCTTATATAAGAGATGATTTCAGTTTATCGAAAGCGCATTCAAAACAAAACCGCACCGACGAGCGGTGCGGTTCAGTTTCAATGCAAATTCCGTCAGCGTCCGTGCAGCAGCTTGGACAGCGCGCTGGCGTCGGGAACCTGCCCGTTCGTCGTCAGCTTGTCCACCAATCCCGGCAGAACCTGCGACAGCTGGTTCAGAAGCTCCTGCTGGTCGATGCCGGCATGCTCCGCGATTTCACTTAGCGTTTTCTGGCCGATCGCATCGCCAAGCTGCCCTGGCTCGATTGGATGGTTGGAACCCTGGCCGACCCAGGAATCCACCTTTTCGCCTAGGCCAGCCTGTTTCAGTTGATCGAGAAGACCGCCAAGTCCGCCACCCAGAGGCCCCGGCGCTGTAGGAGCCGCGGAAGCATTTCCTGCGGCCGCGCCGCCGAGCAGGCCACCAAGCCCGCCAAGGATACCACCGAGCAAGCCGCCGCCTGCCTGCGACTGATCCGGCACAGGTTGCGCTGGAGCATCCGCCGTATCGTCGCTATGGCCCTTCAGCATCTTGCCGATCAGCAGGGCGCCGAGCGCAATCAGAACCGGCTTCGCCAGGCTTCCGCCGGGGATAGGCGAATTGCCCGAGTTGTCGTCATAACTTCCCATCACACGATACTCCCTGTTATCCGATGCCAATTGTGCATTCGGTAAGATAAAGGTAAATGGGTTTCCCATTTTGACAAGCATTATACCTTGCAAATTTTGCAGCAGTGTGAAAATTTCCTAAGTGCGTGATGCAAAAGTGTATTTACGCATCGGGAGATATTAGATGTCTGTTATAAGCTGGATAATACTAGGCTTGATTGCCGGCTTCATCGGCAGCAAGATCGTCAATAAAAGCGGCCAGGGCCTGTTTCTGGATATTGCTCTCGGCATTGTCGGCGCCATCGTCGGCGGTGTGATCTCGTCTCAGCTTTTTGGACGTGGCGTCACCGGCGCATTCGATCCGATCAGCCTCGTCATTGCGATAATCGGCTCGATAATCGTGTTGTGGGTGTACCACGCAATTACCGGCAAGCGTTCCATCGGTTGATGTGATAGTTACAGATTTCAGGCTCCGGCTCGCCCGGAGCCTTTTTATCGTGTTCGATCTGACCGGATCAGATCGGCGTTTGCCGAAAGACCTGCAAATCAATGAGCTTTCTGGAACCTTACATTGCCGCATACGGCGCGCTTGCTCTTTTCATAATCGTATATTTTGAATCCTTTGGCGCCCCTCTGCCCGGCGAGAGCGCGCTCATAGCAAGCTCATTGCTGGCCCTGCATGGAACTCTCAACATCGAAACCGTGCTGATCGCGGTATTTGTCGGCGCCGTGCTTGGCGACAGCACGGGATACCTGATCGGCCGCTTTGGCGGCCGACGACTGATCCTCAGATACGGACACCTCGTCAAACTCACGCCGGAACGGCTGGATCAGTTCGAGAAACTTTTCGAAAGCAAGGGAATCTATGTGGTGGCGACGGCGCGTTTCGTCGTGCTTCTGCGGCAGCTCAATGGGATCGTTGCAGGTTCCATGAAAATGGACCCGCTGCATTTTCTGGCAGCGAATATTATTGGTGCTGCTGGATGGACGCTGGCCTGGGGCCTTGGCCCCTATCTGCTGAGCGGCGTTCTGGCGCCTTATGTCGCCCATCTCAAGACCCTGTTCTGACCGGAATTATCCGGTCAGTTCAATTCAGGCCGATCTATTCCGGGTCAAGCGGCTCGGTGCCGAGCGGCTGGCCATCACGGCCAATGCGGATTTTCTCCACCTTGTCCTCGGCGGATTTCAGAAGCGTGTCGCAATGTTTCTTCAGGGCTTCGCCGCGCTCATAGATGCGAATGGATTCCTCCAGCGGCACGTCACCCCGCTCCAGATCGTCGACGATCTTCTCGAGCTGCTTCAGCGCATCCTCGAAGCTCATTACCGCAATGTCGGCGTTGGACGGTTCGGTTACCATGATTCATCCTTTCAACAGCCGCGTAATATGCGTAGACGCGGACTGCGACAAGCCCTCAAGATCATATCCACCCTCAAGCACACTCACTAGCCGGTGATCGCAGAACCTTTCTGCCCGCTCCATGAGTTTGCCTGTCGCCCAATCAAAATCCGCTTCGTCAAGATTGAGCTCGGCCAGCGGATCGCGAAAATGGGCATCGAAGCCCGCCGAAATAAGGATCAAATCTGGCCGGAAATTGTCCAGGGCAGGTAATACACGACTATTAAATGCCTCGCGAAATTCGCGGCTTCCGGTATCGGGAGACAGTGGCGCATTGAAGATATTGCCGACGCCGGTTTCATCCTTCGCCCCCGTGCCGGGATATAAGGGAAACTGATGCGTCGAACAGAACAGGACGCTTGGATCGTCCTTGAAAATATCCTGCGTCCCGTTGCCGTGATGCACATCCCAATCAACGATGGCGATGCGCTCGGCACCGTGGCGGCGCTGCGCATGGCGGGCCGCAATCGCAATATTGTTGAAAAGGCAAAAGCCCATAGCCGTGGAGCGCTCGGCATGATGTCCGGGCGGGCGGGCAGCAACGAAGACATTATTTGCAGCGCCGGAAAACACGTCATCGACCGCCGCCGTTGCCGCACCGATAGCCGTCAGCGCGGCATCCAGGCTTTTGGGACTGACATAGGTATCGCCGTCGAGCTTGACTACAGGGGGGGCAGCTTCCTCGTCCGAAGCGGGCTCCGGTATTCCGGCGCGAATGGCTTCCAGATGTTCTTCCGGATGCGTAAGCAGCACAGACGCCTCGTCGCCGCGCGGCGCTTCCATCCGATCGAGCCGGTAGAAATCCGGCCCTTCCAGCTCACTCATCAGCGCCCGAATTCGATCCGGGCGCTCGGGATGGCCGGGCGGGGTCAGGTGTTCGAGATAGATAGGATGCCAGTAAAGCCGTGTCGTCATAGATTCACTATAGCATCTCACAGGCACATGACCATGACGGCCATGCGCCTGATCTG
This sequence comes from Brucella intermedia LMG 3301, assembly GCF_000182645.1. Classification (NCBI taxonomy): domain Bacteria; kingdom Pseudomonadati; phylum Pseudomonadota; class Alphaproteobacteria; order Hyphomicrobiales; family Brucellaceae; genus Brucella; species Brucella intermedia. The sequence continues at coordinate 517,944 of NZ_ACQA01000001.1, read as the reverse complement.
TCTTAAAAAGTCAGATGATTTCGGTGCGGGCGATGTGAATGCCGAAACCTTCAAGGCCGACATAATGGCGCTCGCGCGATGCCAGAAGTACAATCGACGTGATGCCGAGGTCTTTCAATATCTGTGCACCGAGTCCGATCTGACGCCACTCTTCCTCGCGGGCAACCGCTTCGGCATGGCTTTCATGGTCGCTGGGAATCGCATCGCGGGCGCGGGTGTCATGGTGATCGGAACGCACCCCGACAGAGCCTTCGCGCAGATAAACCAGCACGCCGCGGCCTTCCTTCGCCATCTTTTCCATGATGGCCTCGAGATTGCTGCCGCCCTTGCCGAACACATCGTTCAGCACGTCTTCGCGGTGAAGACGAACCGGCACTTCCTCGCCGTCACGAATATCGCCGAACACCACTGCCACATGCTGCATCGGTTCCCACGGCAATTCGTAAGTGTAGGCGTGGGCTGCACCCGCGCAAGTCTTGACCGGCGCATCGCCAACGCGCTTGACCAGCGTTTCCTTGCGCTGGCGATAGGCGATGAGATCGGCCACCGTGACCCGATGCAGCGCATGTTTTTCGGCAAAGGCCTTCACATCCGGGCCGCGCATGACGGAACCGTCATCGTTGACCAGTTCGCAGATCACGCCGATGGGTGGGAGATTTGCAAGCTTGCAGAGGTCGACGGCGGCTTCCGTATGACCGGACCGCATCAGGACGCCGCCCTCGCGGGCAACCAGCGGGAAAATATGGCCGGGACGCACGAAATCAGAAGCGCCGGCATTGGGATTGGCCAGATTGCGCACGGTCAGCGTGCGGTCTTCCGCCGAAATGCCGGTCGTGGTGCCATGGCGATAGTCGACCGTCACGGTGAACGCTGTCGTGTGGGCGGATTCGTTTTCAGCCACCATGGGCGCGAGGTTCAGGCGCTTGGCTTCCTCGCGGGTCATCGGCGTGCAGACGATGCCGGATGTGTGGCGGACGATGAAGGCCATCTTTTCGGGCGTACAATGCACGGCGGCGACAATCAGGTCGCCTTCATTCTCGCGCCCGTCATCATCCATGACCACCACGATCTCGCCGCGTTCGAAAGCGCGAAGCGCATCCACAACCTGCTTCTGATTATAGCTCATTTCGACCTCTATATGTCAGACAACCAACGGGCCCAATCGTCGGTCAGATATGGCCTGTAAGGCCGAATTCAATCAAACGCGGCCAGTCTGGCCCCAAATTAGTCAGACGCGGCCAGTCTGGCCCCAATTTATTCAGACGCGGCCAGTCTGGCCGCGATGGCGCAGATAATGGTCGGCAATCGCGCAAGCCACCATCGCCTCGCCGATCGGCACGGCGCGAATGCCCACGCATGGATCGTGACGGCCCTTTGTCATCACATCCACTTCCTTGCCATCCTTGTCGACAGAGCGGCGCGGGGTCAGGATCGACGAGGTCGGCTTGACCGCGAAACGCGCCACGACCGGCGCACCTGTAGCAATCCCGCCAAGAATGCCGCCTGCATGATTGGACAGGAACAGCGGCTTGCCGTCATTGCCCATGCGCATTTCGTCCGCGTTTTCCTCGCCAGTGAGACGGGCCGCCTCGAAACCGTTGCCGATTTCCACACCCTTCACGGCGTTGATCGACATCAGGAGGCTTGCGATATCCTGATCGAGCTTGCCATAGATGGGCGCGCCGATGCCCGCCGGCACGCCTTCCGCGACGATTTCGATGACTGCGCCAACGGACGATCCGTTCTTGCGAATGCCGTCGAGATAGTCGGCGAAAATCTCCACCGAACCTGCATCCGGCGAAAAGAATGGATTGTTATCCACTTCGGCCCAGTTCCAGCGACGGCGGTCGATGCCATGCACGCCCATTGCAACCAGTGCGCCCTTCACCTCGAGCCCGGGCACGATCTTGCGCGCAATCGCACCGGCTGCAACACGAGCCGCCGTTTCACGCGCCGATGAACGTCCGCCTCCGCGATAGTCGCGAATACCGTATTTGACGTCATAGGTGTAATCGGCGTGGCCCGGCCGGTACTGGCGGGCGATCTCGCCATAGTCCTTCGAGCGCTGATCGGTGTTCTCGATCATCATCGAGATGGGCGTTCCGGTCGTCGTCATGGTGACGCCGTCGTCGCCCAGAAGGACTCCGGAAAGCACGCGCACCTGATCGGGTTCGCGGCGCTGCGTCGTATACTTGGACTGGCCGGGCTTACGCTTGTCGAGATAGGCCTGAATTTCCGCTTCCGTGAACGTGATGCCGGGCGGGCAGCCGTCAACAACGCAACCGAGCGCCAGACCGTGGCTTTCGCCCCAGGTGGTTACGCGGAACAGATGACCGAAACTATTGTGAGACATGCGCGACGCCTGAATAAATTGTCCTTGTCCGGAGCAGGCCAAGGAGAGAGCAGCTACTTTACGCGCCGGTTTTATTGGGCTTTTTGACGGCGGTCAAATCAAGCTCCCCGGTGACGCAAAATTTCCTTCTGGAGATCGATATCCGGCATTTTTTTTGACACATTCCGCACGCTACATTGTGGGATAGACGGTGCGGCGCGCCAGAACTATCAAAGCGCATCGCGCTTTAAACCCATTATCCTGCATGTCGTTATCGGAAAACCGATTTCCACTTTTCCGCGGCGTGCTCAAATCGCGACAATCGTGTCGAATCGGTCAGGCGACAACCCAACCCGAGGCACAACCAAAGGAACGGAAAGTCATGCATTATCTGGTCGGATTAATTCTCATCGTTGCTTCGCTGTTCTCGACGGTGGCGATGGCGGACGATGCCGAAGGCAAGATCACCGGTATCAACAAGGACAGCGAAACCATAACGCTGGATGACGGCCAGACATACAAGCTGCCTGGCGAGTTCGATTACAGCGCGATCAACAAGGGCATGAAGGTCCTCATCATCTATGATGTGGTCGACAGCACGCGCTTCATCACCGACATTCAGGAAGCGCCGTAAGCCCGAAACCGTCTCCTATAGAAAAATGAGCGGCTCATAAGCCGCTCTTTTCATTTGGGCTGGAACCACCCGCTTCTGACAACACGCGCCCATTCGGCACGACGGTTGTTCTCCGCCATCTGGACCATCCGTGCCGTATCGTAGGGAACATTGCGCAGGGTTATCTGCCAGCCAGACCCGGTCTGCTCGATGACAGCATAGGACGCATTGGGGTTGCCAGTCTGGACAATATGTGGAACCGGGTGATCGTCGTCGTAACCGGGACAACCCACGCTTCCCGGATTGACCAGCATTCGCCCGTCCCCAAGACGAACAACCCGCGGCGTGTGCGTATGGCCGCAAAGGATGAGAGAGGCCGCTATGTCATCGGCCTCTGCCTCAATATCCTCTCGGCTCCGCAGAACGACATCGCCATTGGCGGTAACGTTCTCCATCCAGTAGGTGGTATCGCTCGATGGGGTTCCGTGGCAGATGAATATGCGTCCATCGGCCAGAGAGCGCGATGCAGGCATTGCGCGCAGCCATTCGATGTGCCGGACATCAAGCTGTTCGCGTGCGACCCGATCCGAAGCGCCCATCTCCGCGAGCGACTTTTCCACAAGCCAGCGATCATGATTGCCGCGAATGCAGATCATTTCTCGCGCCATCAGCATATCTGCTGTCTCACGCGCGGCTAAGGGACCGCTCAGATGATCGCCGAGATTGACGATCGTCTCGATTTGCAAAGCATCGATATCGGCCAGCACCGCAGCCAGCGCATCGCTGTTACCGTGAATATCCGATATGACCGCGAAACGTTCGAAGGGCATGTAACGCCTCCATCGCTGGCAAAATTCTGTTCGCGGTCACTATAGACTGATTTACGGGATCAAACCCATTCCAGCTTGCCGTTTTCGAACTTCAAGATCTTGTCCTGCGGGATGGATAGATTTGCCGCAGCGTGGCCGTCCATGTCGCCGTAAAGGTAAAACAGCGTGCGGATGCAGCCGCCATGCGTCACGCAGACGGTCGGCCACTCCACGGCCTCCACCCAGTGCCCGATACGGCGCGACAGACCCATATAGCTTTCGGCGGTTGCGCCGGGCGGCACAAAATTCCACTTGTCACGGGCGCGCGCTTCCAGAAGATCTTCGCGCTCCCTGGCAATGTCCTTCATCATGAAGCCCTGCCAGTCGCCGAAATTGACTTCCATCAGTTGAGGGTCGGTGCGGTAATCATAAGGGTCGAGCCCCATGCGCAACCGGATGCGTTCCATCGTCTCGCGGGTGCGACGCAGAGGGCTTGCCACGAAGTCGAAGCCCGCGCCGTCGCCGATCAGCGACTTCAGCATATCGCCATTGCGATCCGCCTGTGTGCGGCCATGCGCATTGATATCGATGTCGAGCTGTCCCTGAATGCGCTGCGAAACATTCCAGTCTGTCTCGCCGTGACGTGAAAAGTAGATGATTTCCCGAGCCACAGCTCCACCCCAATATGCCGTCAGTCAATGTCTGGATAGCTTTCCCGAACCGGGAAAGAAAAAGAAAAATCCGGAGAAGCGGTCAACTTTTCGGGATTTCGTATTCGCTGCTTCAGTCTTTCACGACCGAAATGTCCGGAGCGTCGACCGCCTTCATGCCGATGACATGATAGCCGCTGTCCGCATGGTGGACTTCGCCCGTCACCGAACGTGACAGGTCGGAAAGGAAATAGAGGCCGACATCGCCCACTTCCTCGATGGTGACGGTACGGCGCAGCGGCGCGTTGTACTCGTTCCACTTGAGGATATAGCGGAAGTCGCCGATGCCAGATGCGGCAAGCGTCTTGATCGGACCGGCCGAAATCGCATTGACGCGAATGTTCTGCGGTCCGAGATCGACCGCCAGATATTTCACGCTTGCTTCGAGAGCAGCCTTGGCCACGCCCATGACGTTATAGTTCGGCATGACCTTTTCGGCGCCGTAATAGGTCAGCGTCAGGATCGAACCGCCATCGGCCATCAGTTTTTCCGCCCGGCGCGAAATCGCCGTCAGGGAATAGACCGAAATCAGCATCGTATTGGTAAAATTGGCTTCCGACGTATCGACATAGCGGCCCGTCAGCTCATCCTTGTCGGAAAAGCCGATGGCGTGCACGACGAAGTCGAGCTTGCCCCACTTCTTTTCAAGCGTCTCGAAAACAGCGTCGATGCTGGCAGCATCCGCCACATCGCAATGTCCGGCAACGAATGCGCCAAGCTCTTCAGCCAGAGGCTCGACACGCTTCTTCAATGCATCGCCCTGATAGGTGAATGCGAGCTCTGCGCCTGCATCACGAGCGGCCTTCGCAATACCCCATGCGATGGAGCGGTTGTTGGCGACGCCCAGAATCAATCCACGCTTGCCCTGCAACAAACCTGACTGTGCGGTCATTAGGGGTCCTCATTGAAAACAATTAACTAGTTGCCCTATCGCACAGCCTCGGCTCTCCTTCAAGCAATTGCAGTGAAAAAGCCGGGCATTGTCACTTTACTGCCGCAAAGAGACAACACCCGGCTTCAAACGATTGAAGACCTGTTCAGGCTTGTTTGCGTTTTTGCAGGAATTCTTCGAGTTCCCTGTCGCCACCTTCCGGCAGCATGATCCGCACATGCACGTAAAGATCGCCACGTCCGGCAGCTTTGAGCGGAAGGCCCTTTTCCTTCAGGCGCAGAACGCGGTCCGAACTCGACCATGCCGGTATTTTCACCGCAATCCGGCCGTCGAGGGTCTCCACTTCCTGCTTGCCGCCAAGGACGGCGTCGGCAAGCTCGACCGGGAGATCCACGTGCACGTCACGCCCCTCCAGGCGAAACCGGGGATGCGCCTTGAAGTGAATCGTTACCAGCGCATCGCCAGCCGTTCCGCCCACCGATGCCTCGCCCTGCCCTTTCAGGCGAATGGTCTGACCGTCCTCGACATATTTCGGCAGCTTGATCTTGAGATGCTTGCCGTTCGGGAAAACCGCCTCGACCTTTTCAGCACCGGCGGCCTGTTCCAGCGTGATATCGATGGATGCCGAAAGATCGGCTCCCTTCGCCGGGCCGCGCTGCCGTGCGCCGCCTGCGCGGGCACCGCCACCGAAAGCTCCGCCGAAAAGATCGTTCAGGATATCTTCGGCGCCACCGAAGCCGCCGCCCTGCTGAAAGCCGCCGGGACCGGAGCGAAATTCAAAATGGCTGTTGCCGCCGCCCTGCCGGAAGCCGGCGAACGGGTCGCCATGGGCGCCGCCGAAGCCCTGCCCGCCTGTAAAGCCCTGGAAAGCGGGCTTGCCCTCGGCGTCGATCTCGCCGCGGTCGAATTGCCCGCGCTTGTCCTTGTCGCCCAGAATTTCGTAGGCCTGATTCAGTTCTGCAAAACGCTCCTGCGCCTTCGGATCATCCTTGTTCTGATCCGGGTGGTGCTTTTTGGCCAGTTTGCGAAAAGCCGATTTTATTTCTTCGGGCTTCGCCGTTTTGGCGACGCCCAGCACGCTATAGGGATCGCGCATATAGTTCCTCTTTCAGGAAATAATTGTGAGATAAACAAGATTCGTTGCCCACAATATGCGCATCTGACCGGCAAAGTTCCAGTCAGGTCAGGCTTTTCTTTTCAGATCGGCGCGAAAGAAGTTACCGTCCATTGACCGCCGCGCTCCATGCAGGTTTCACCGCGATAGATGGAAACACCGTCAAAAGCTTCACGCGAGGTTTCGAACTCGCGGCAGAGCTGATTGTTCTTGTTGTTCTCGGCAATCGTGGTGATGGTGCCCTGGCTGCCCGTATCGGGATTGGCCCACGGAACGGGCTTCTTTCCCCATTGCGTGAAGTTGAGCGCGGAAACGACGTTCTTTATGGCGGACTGATCGGAAAGCTTGCCGGTATCGGTCTCGACCGGCTGCGATTGCTTCACAGATCCGGTGATCGTGGAAGAATCAGGAACAGCCTTTTCGATGCTCACCCCACCCATGGCGCAACCGGCAAGCGAGAAGAGGCATAGGCCGATCGCAGCCTTGCGCAGCACCTTGGCGCCACGGCACGGGCTCCAGAAATTTACTTTATGGCGAAGCGTCTCGACGGCCAACGCTATTCCCTTGTTCTACACGCTAAAGATGCAGGGATTATGGGTGAACTTGAGTTAACAAGCGGTGTGCCGGAAAGGTAAACAAATCGGAATCGGAGCACAACGCCCAACTCCATACTTTATGGGGCCGGCAAATGATGCCCCCAATTCTCTGCGTCCTTCAGGCCAGCTATCGCTCATCCAACAGCCAGCGACCTTCCGGAGAAAGAAGAACGCGGTGCGTTGACCGTCGTTGTGCGGGTAGCATAACCGTTCCGGCCTGCCTGCTTTAACTTGTAGAGCGCAAGATCGGCCCGCGCAAAAACATCGAGGTCACTCCTCTCATCACCCGGTTCTTCGCTCGCAATGCCGATGCTGACCGTCAAGATGAGTTTCCGCCCGTTGAAAACAAGCGGCGTATGGTTGACTGCGCCGACGATTTCACGGGCGATTTCCGTCGCCTCATGCTCATGCATCCCGGGCAGCAGAATCGAGAACTCATCGCCTCCAAAGCGCGCCAGCACACCGCGGCGATTGAGGATATCGACCCCGACATCGGCGAAATGCACAAGCGCCTGATCGCCCAGCGCATGGCCATATGTGTCGTTCCAATGTTTGAAATTGTCGATATCGATCAGCATGACGGTATAGGCGACCCCGTCTTCACTGAATGCGAGTTCGGCTCTCGCCAGCCTTTTCATGAAATGGCGGCGGTTCGGGAGCCCGGTGAGTTCGTCGGTCTCCGCGACCCTTGCCATATCGCCGTGCAGGCGATTCATCGCCATAACGATGAAACCGAAGTTCCAGATCATGCCGCTATAGATCACACAGACCAGCGCATAACTTTCGATGGAAAAATAAAGCGACTGGTCGAACTCTCCCGCCCATGCGGCGATGTTCAGCGACGTCTCGATGGCATGCCCGATGATGCCCAGCAGAAAGGCGATGATGGCGATCCGGCCGCCGAGACCGAGGCTCTTTTGCCGCGCCAGGTAGAATACCGTCATCGCCATGGGCACCGACTGGCCCACCGCATAGGCGATGTTCCGCCCCTGCCAGCTCGCATGAAACGCGGCCATGACGGCGAAACTTGCGAGCGATATTCCCACCGCCATCCGCCAGCCGCCTTTCTGGCCGTAGAAGTAACGGGCGCCGATAAAGGCCAGGCAGAAGCCATAGATGATGATGGTGTTGCCGATAACGGCGGGCCAGAACGCACCCTCATTGCCTTGCAGCGAAAGAACAAAGCCGCCAACCAGCAGGAGCGTCGTCGAAAGCAGCCAGAGCCTGGCCGGTCGGAATTTGCGGTAAGAGAAGGCGATGGCGGTCCAGATGATGCAGACCGTCAGCGAATTTAAGAAAATTACGATGTAAAGCGTCAGGAAATCGAGTTTTGGCATAGCCCCTACCTTGAACGGGCGCCCTACTAGAAGTTCCCCCTCAAGTAAAGCGCCCCTGCGACGACGCATCCCGGCAAGGCCATGGACAAAGAGGCGGTTATCGAAGAAGCTCCGTCCCGACCCGCACCATTGGGGTGTCTCCGGCGGGGATTCTCTTGCAGGATGATCCGCGCATTTCCGACAGGCTGTTGAAAATCCAAAATGACAAACGCAAGCGACGACTTCACCGAATCCTCCCAGCCGTTCAAGCTCTTTGCCGACTGGCTGGCCGACGCCAAACAAAGCGAACCGAACGATCCCAATGCGGTGGCGCTGGCGACGGTTGACCCGGATGGCCTGCCCAATGTGCGCATGGTGCTGCTGAAGGATTTTGACGAGCAGGGTTTCGTCTTCTACACCAATTATGAAAGCACCAAGGGCAAGGAAATCCTGTCGGCGGAAAAAGCCGCCATGTGCTTCCATTGGAAGACATTGCGCCGTCAGGTGCGCGTGCGTGGACCGGTGGAGAAAGTCAGCGACGCCGAAGCCGATGCCTATTACGCCTCGCGCCCGCGCGGCAGCCGCATCGGCGCATGGGCATCCAAGCAGTCACGTCCGCTGGAAAGCCGTTTCGCGCTGGAAAAGGCGGTTGCGGAATATACGGCCAAATATGCCATCGGCGATATTCCTCGCCCGTCCTACTGGTCGGGTTTCCGTATCCGCCCCGTCTCGATTGAATTCTGGCATGACCGTGCCTTCCGCCTGCATGACCGCGTGCTTTTCACACGGCCCTCGCCGGAGGGCGACTGGAACAAGGATCGGCTCTATCCGTAACTGATAACAAGAAGGCCACTGAAAACAGTGGTCTTTCTTTTTATACCAGCGGCTTGACCGCCACCCAGAGGCTTCCGAGAACAAGCCCGAGGAAAATCAGCCAGCCGACGATATTGTTGGACTTGAACAGTTTCAGGCACTGGTCGGGATTGTCGATATCGAGCACGATGATCTGGCGATAGAGATGCACGCTCGCGGCAAGCAATCCGGCAAGGGCTGGCATCGGCACCTGCGCTACGGCGAAAGCCGCCGCAAAGAAGCCGATCGCACCACCATAAAGCACCATCAGCGCCGTCTTGGTATGCTTGCCAAAAAGACGCGCCGTGGAACGCACGCCCACCAGCGCGTCATCTTCCTTGTCCTGATGCGCGTAGATCGTGTCATAGCCGATCGTCCACAGGATGGCGCCGATATAGAGAAGCACCGGTGCAAGGCTCAGCGAGCCTTCCACCGCAGCCCAGCCCATGAGTGCGCCCCATGAGAAAGCAAGACCAAGCACGAATTGCGGCCAGTCGGTGATGCGCTTCATGAAGGGATAGGCAGCGACGATCAGAAGCGAGAAAATACCAAGCCCGATGGAAAACCAGTTGAACTGCAGAACGACCACGAGGCCGACGAGCGCCTGCAAAACCAGAAACAGCTTGGCCTGACCGCGTGTTACCTGTCCGGAGGGCAGAGGACGCGAGCGGGTACGGTCCACCTTGTCGTCAATATCCTGATCGACCAGATCGTTATAAGTGCAGCCGGAACCGCGCATCGCGATGGCGCCGACCAGAAACAGAAACAGATGCCAGAATGACGGCAACACGGCCCATGCACCATTGCCGGGCTTGGCGCCCGCTCCTGCCACGAGCGCAGCCGACCACCAGCACGGCCAGAGAAGGAGCTGCCAGCCGATGGGACGGTCCCAGCGGGCAAGCTGCGCGTAGGGCCACAGCCAATGCGGCAGGACACGATATACCCAATGGCCGGAAGGAGCATCCTTCACCCGTCCGCGCGCATCGCGGGACTGGATGCCAGAATTGACCTGTGGGTTAGTTTGCGGATGCTGCATGGTCGTCTGCTTTCTCGAAACTGAACGACTCTACCCGCTTTTTCTGGAAAAATCGCGAGCCTGCCCTTGCCCGCGTGTGCGATGGGCAATAGAGAGCCGGGTAGTTAAGTGTTTACTTACCTCAAGCGCAGGGAGCAAGGCATGAAAGTTCTGTTGATCGGTTCCGGTGGACGCGAGCACGCCCTGGCATGGAAACTTGCCGCCTCTCCCTTGCTCGAAAAGCTCTATTGCGCACCCGGTAATCCCGGCATTGCGACAGTTGCGGAACTGGTCGACATCAGCGCCGATGACCACAAGGCGCTGATCGCCTTCGCCAAGGACAAGAAGATCGATCTCGTTGTCGTGGGGCCGGAAGCGCCGCTCGTGGCTGGCCTCTCCGACGAAATGCGCACTGAGGGTATCCGCGTGTTCGGTCCCTCCAAGGCTGCGGCGCAGCTTGAGGGCTCGAAGGGCTTCACCAAGGATCTCTGCGCGCGCTTCGATATTCCAACAGGCGCCTATGGTCGCTTCAACAATGCGCCCAAGGCCAAGGCCTATATCCGCCAGCAGGGTGCGCCGATCGTTGTGAAGGCCGACGGGCTTGCCGCAGGCAAGGGCGTGGTTGTAGCCATGACACTCGATGAAGCGCTTGACGCGGTGGACGCGTGCTTCGAGGGCGCATTCGGCTCCGCCGGTGCCGAGGTGGTCGTCGAGGAATTTCTGGACGGCGAAGAAGCAAGCTTCTTCTGCATCTGCGATGGCAAGACGGCATTGCCGCTTGGCTCGGCGCAGGATCACAAGCGCGTGGGCGACGGCGACACCGGCCCCAATACAGGCGGCATGGGTGCCTATGCACCTGCCCCGGTCATGACGCAGGAAATCGTTGAACGCACGATGCGTGAACTGATCGAACCGACCATGCGCGGCATGGCGGAAATCGGCGCGCCGTTCTCCGGCATCCTGTTCCTCGGTTTGATGATCGGCAAGGACGGCCCAAAGCTGATCGAGTACAACACCCGTTTCGGTGATCCGGAATGCCAGGTACTGATGATGCGCCTCAACAGCGACCTTCTCGCGCTCATCAATGCTGCCGTGGACGGCAAGCTGGATGAAGTTTCGCTCGGCTGGAAGGATCAGCCAGCGCTGACGGTGGTGATGGCTGCGGAAGGCTATCCCTCCAATGTGAAGAAGGGCAGCGTCATCCGTGGCCTCGACAAGCTCGAAGGCATCGATGGCGTCAAGGTTTTCCATGCTGGAACGGCGCAGAAGGACGGCAACATTATTGCCAATGGCGGGCGCGTGCTGAATGTCACGGCCATCGCCGGCACGGTCGCCGAAGCGCAAGCACGCGCATATGAAGCCGTGAAGCGCATCGACTGGCCGGAAGGCTTCTACCGCTCCGATATCGGCTGGCGTGCCGTGGAGCGGGAGCGTTCAGGCAAATAAGCAGCCCGGCACGACTGAGGCCCGCGAGGTATCGCGGGCGCAGGTGGGTCTTTTTCTTCATCTAATATGTCGTGGCGGTTGGAAATCCGTGAAACGAGACACCGCCGATTATTCATCCTCTCTCGAAATAACGTCCGTCACCTCAATGATACGATACATTGCTGGCTTGCCGCCAACGGACCTTATTTCCACATTTACTTGAAAAATACATTGAAGTGGATTGGTTTCTAAATCTAATACAGCTCGTTTTGCAGGTTCTTGTGCAAACTGTAATTTCACTGGCCTCGGGGATATTGTTTCTACAATCCCTCTATCGCCCGATTTAGATGAAACATCATTCTTAACCTGCTCCAACACCATCAGTTGATCAGTTAGGATTTGGGATGATGGAAGCTGTGGACCAAGATACTTAGCAACTCCGTTTTGTACGGCATTAGCTTCAAGCCCCCCAATATTGAAGCTTTGATAGACGTTTACAACTCCGCCTTCCATCACGGTCATATTTAGTTGCGATCCAAAATCCTTTGCGACCGGCTCAACAAACTGCGCGATTTGTTTCGCTTGCTTTATACTTGGATCAAATTTTGTTTTACTTTCATCCTTACCTAAAAAATACCCTACCAAATCATTTGCATTAGCCACAAATCCAGCCAAAACTGCTTTGTGCTCTAATATCCATTCGGCCTGCTCTGCCAGAGCAACCATATCAGCGATTAGACTGCCAGACTTAATTTCTTTTACGTAAAGTTTTAGATTATCTCGCTGTGGATCACCCGTGGTTTGATTAGCGTAGTCTTTAAAATAATCTCCTAATGCCATAAAACTGGCAGTCAAATCCAAAAGTTCAACTGGCTTCGAATTGCGAAATTCAATTCTCAATATTGTTTCATCTTTTTCCATTGCAGTCCCCTAAGCTTAGAATCAAAGAAGCTTACTTTTCTTATTCTGCCAAGCTTCATTCTTCGTCCGTTCGAGGTTGCACCTTCAATATTGACGTTTACGTAATAAGCCGGTAGCTCTTATATGGGACAGCCGTTTGGCGCCTGCCGGAATGCGAACAGCGCCGATGCAGGAGGCTTCTGAGGAGAAGCCAACAAATCATATTTGGAGGAAAGATGTATCGCGCGCCGGTTTCTGAAATTTCCCATACGCTGATGAAGGTTGCAGGGCTGGAAAAAGCCCTCGATGACAACCGCTTCCCTGAATTTTCCGCCGATCTTGCCGCTGCCATTCTGGAAGAAGCCGGCAAGTTTGCCGCAGAGCGCGTCGAGCCTTTGCGCATCACCGGCGACAAGCACGGCGCGACCGTCAAGGACGGCGTTGTCACGACCGCGCCGGGCTGGAAAGAGCTTTACCGCGACTGGATCGAAGGCGGCTGGAACTCGCTGACCGGCACGCCGGAATATGGCGGCCAGGGCCTGCCTATGACGATGTCGGTGGCTGTCAGCGAAATGTGGAACTCCGGCACGCTGGCCTTCGCCATCGCCCCGACACTGACCATGGGCGCGGTCGAAGCGCTCGAAAAGCATGCCTCGAAGGAATTGAAGGACGTCTATCTCGAAAAGCTCATCAGCGGCGAGTGGATGGGCACGATGAACCTGACCGAGCCGCAGGCCGGTTCCGATCTCGGCGCACTTCGCACCCGTGCCGAACGCGCCGGCGATGGCACTTACCGCATTTTCGGCCAGAAGATTTTCATCACCTATGGCGAGCATGACCTGACCGACAATATCGTGCATCTGGTGCTGGCACGCCTGCCCGATGCCCCGGCTGGCACCAAGGGCATTTCGCTGTTCCTCGTGCCGAAATTCCTCGTCAACGCAGACGGTTCGCTCGGACGCCGCAACGATCTGTTCTGCTCCGGCCTCGAACACAAGATGGGCATCCATGCCTCGCCAACCTGCACCATGATCTATGGGGACGGTTTCGTTAAAGGTGAGGAACAGGGTGCCGTCGGCTATCTGATCGGCGAGGAAAATCGTGGACTGGCCTGCATGTTCACCATGATGAACAATGCCCGCCTTCTGGTTGGCATTCAGGGCGTCGGCGTTGCCGAAGCGGCTTACCAGCAGGCGCTCAGCTATGCCAAGGAGCGCAAACAGGGCCGCGCCATCGGCGCTGATCCGAAGCAAGGCATGACCCCGATCATCGAGCATCCCGATGTGAGCCGCATGTTGCTCACCATGAAGGCGCTGACGCAGATTGCCCGCTCCATCACCTATTCCTGCGCCCATGCCATCGACATGAGCCATGCGACGGATGGCGCAGACCAGCAGTTCTGGTCAGACCGCGCCGGGCTTCTGACGCCGCTCGCCAAGAGTTTTGCCACCGATGCAGGTGTGGATGTCGCTTCGCTGGGCGTCCAGATTCATGGCGGCATGGGCTTCATCGAAGAGACGGGCGCAGCACAGTTGCTGCGCGATGCCCGCATCACCCCGATCTATGAAGGCACCAACGGCATACAGGCCATCGACCTTGTGGTGCGCAAGCTGCCGCTTGGGCAAGGTGAACACATCAAGGGCTTCCTTGACGAATTGCAGGCAGATGCCGACAAGGCCAGTGCATCCAATCGCCCGGAACTGGGCGAAACCGGCGCGCGTCTTTCCAAGGCGATCGCACAGGCCCGCGAAGCCACCGAATGGCTGCAAAAGGCAGTGGCGGACGGTCAGCTTGAGGCAGCCCTTGCCGGGGCCACGCCTTACCAGCGCCTCTTGTCGCTCGTTTCAGGCGGCGCCTATCTGGCGCGCGCGGCGCTTGCGGGTGACGACAGCGGACGTGCGGTCCTGAGCCGCTTCTTCGCGGAAAACATGCTCGCCGAAGTTTCCTCCCTGAAGGATACCGTCATGACCGGCGCCGCCAGCCTTGCCGCCGCCAAATCTGCGCTGGAGGCGTAAGCATGAGCGAACATATCCTGATCGAGCGCACAGGCGCGATCCAGATCATCCGCCTCAACCGTGCCGACAAGAAGAACGCCATCACGCGCGCCATGTATGCCACCATGGCAAAAGCGCTCAAGGATGGCGACGCCGATGACGCGGTGCGTGTGCATGGGTTTCTTGGCGTGCCGGGTGCGTTCTCGTCCGGCAACGACATGCAGGATTTCATGGTTGCGGCATCGGGCGGCGACCTTGGCAACGAGGTTCTGGATTTTCTAAACGCTCTTGCCAGCGCGAAGAAGCCAATCGTTTCCGGCGTCGACGGACTGGCCATCGGCATCGGCACGACCATCCACCTGCATTGTGATCTGACATTTGCAACGCCGCACGCCTTGTTCCGCACGCCATTCGTCGATCTCGGCCTTGTGCCGGAAGCTGCGTCCAGCCTGCTCGCCCCGCCGCTGATGGGACACCAGAAGGCTTTCGCGCTCTTGGCGCTTGGCCACGGTTTCACCGCCGAAGCCGCACAGGAAGCCGGTATCGTCTATCGGGTCGTAGCCGACGATGCGCTGGAAGCGGAAGTGATGAAGGCGGCGGAAGAAATCGCCGCCAAGCCTCCGCAGGCCATGCAGATTGCCCGCGCGCTGATACGCATGCCCGCAGAAAAAGTTTCCGAGCGCATCGCGCGGGAGGCCAGACATTTTGCCGAACGGCTTACCTCGGATGAGGCCCGCGAAGCTGTCATGGCATTTCTGAGCCGGAAAAAATAAACCCGGACGTTTCTTTTACGGGCGCATCTTTTCGGGATGCGCCCCAAAACATCCGGGGGCTTTTTGGAGGTCAGCCAAAGTTATTAGCTTGCCGCATTTGCCTCACGCAAAACCGCTTCGCACTTTTGCTGGAAATGTCTTGGCTTGCCGCATTATCCTACGCAAAACCGCTTCACACTTTTGCTGGAAATGCTCTTTTTCAGTTCCGCGCAATGATTTCCTTGCCCGAAATCACCAGACGGACGCCGAGCGTGCCGGTCTTGCGGCGAGCGAGAAAACGCGGGCGGCGACGTCGCGGCTCCTGTCCCTGACGGCGAGCCTGCGGCTGGCCGGTGCGAACAGCGCCGGTGCTTTCATAAAGCGGGCGGGCAACACCGTCTTCCTCGACCAGCATCATCGGCAGATTGAAGCTTGCGGCCCATGCGCGCCAATCGGCGGCAACGTCGGTCAGGTCATGCGCGACAAGCAGGGGAACGGAAAGCTGCGGATCTTCATGCATCAACTCCAGCGTCACCGTGATTTCGCCGAACTCATCTTCCACCGCACGGGCGGCAACGCCCAGAAATGCGTTGGCAGGAAGCGCGATCGACATCGGCAGGCCGCTTGAAGGCAGAACCTGCCGGATCACCGCGCCGCGCTCGTTGATGGTGAAGGTAACGTCGCTGCCGCCGTCGCGGGTCGCATAGGTCACGACCTGCGGAAAATGAAACGGATCGAGCCGCAATTCCCGTCCTGCCCAATCGGGCTTCAGTCCCTTGCTCATCATTTTCGACGCCTCTGTCTCTCTGTCTTATGTCCGGTTTCCCGGTTGGGCTTTTGCCCTTGTTGAGACGGAGAATAGGCGCGGTTTATTACCGATGGGCTTAATGAGTTAAGTTAACTTTTCCTTGGCTTCGGCTTTGGTTATCAGAATGCAACCATGTGTAAGAATTCGGAAATTCTTCTGAATAAGCGTTTACTAAAACAAACGGGCGGTAAACACCGCCCGTCTTGTTTCCGCAATATTGCAGACCTTACAGAACCTTGCCGGGGTTCATGATGCCCGCCGGATCGAAGGCCGCCTTGATGCGGCGCATGAGGTCGAGCGCAACATCCTGCTTGAAGAAGGCGAGTTCCTCACGCTTGAGCTGGCCGATGCCGTGTTCTGCCGAGATCGACCCCGTATAGCTCGCAACAATCGTGTGAATACGATGATTCAGTTCGTGCCAGCGCGCCAGGAAGGCCTCCTTGTCGGCACCCACCGGCTGCGAAACATTGTAGTGCAAATTGCCGTCACCGATATGGCCGAAACAGACGATGCGCGCGCCGGGGATCATTTCCAGTGTCGCGGCATTGGCCTCACGGATGAAGGCGGGGATGGAAGCGACCGGCACCGAAATATCGTGCTTGATCGAGCCGCCCTCGGGCTTCTGCGCCCAGGACATTTCCTCGCGCATCTTCCAGAAGGATTGCGCCTGCGCCACGCTTTCACCGATGGCGGCATCCTGAATGATGTCGTTCTCGAAAGCTTCGGTGAGGATCGTTTCCAGTGTCGTGCGCGCATCCTCTTCCGAGCGGGAAGAGGAAATATCGATCAGCACATACCAGTCATGCGGGCTTTCCAGCGGATCGCGCACGCCATCGACATGGCGCACGGTAAACTCCACGCCGACGCGCGGCATCAATTCAAAACCGGTCAGCGAGGGGCCTGCATGTTCGGTGGCAAGCTGGAACAGGCGCAGCACGTCTTCCGGGCTGCGCAGGCCCGCATAAGCCACGCCCTTGCCCTTCGGCTGGGGGAAGATTTTCAGAACCGCCGCCGTGATGACGCCAAGCGTGCCTTCCGAGCCGACGAACAGGTCTTTCAGATCGTAGCCGGTATTGTCCTTCTTGACGTAGCGAAGATCATTCAGAATCTCGCCGGTCGGCAGCACGACTTCGAGGCCGAGGCAAAGCTCGCGCATATTGCCATAGGCAAGCACTGCCGTGCCGCCAGCATTGGAGCCAAGATTGCCGCCAATCTGGCACGAGCCTTCCGCGCCCAGCGACAGCGGAAACAGGCGACCGGCTTTTTCCACGGCGTCCTGAAGGTTTTTCAGGATCACGCCCGCTTCGAGCATTACCAGATTGCCAACCGTATCGAGATTGCGGATGCGGTTCATGCGGCCCAGCGAAAGAATGATGGCCGTGCCACTTTCATCGGGCTGCTGCCCGCCGACGAGACCGGTATTGCCGCCCTGCGGCACCACCGGCGTCTTCGTTTCGCTGGCAAGCTTCATGATGGCTGCGACTTCTTCCGTCGAGCCCGGACGGAGAACAAGCGGCGTGCGGCCATGATAGAGATCGCGCTGCTCGATGAGATAAGCGGCGAGATCTTCCGGCGCGGTCAGCGCATTCTTTTCGCCCACGATGGCGGAGAAACGTTCGATCAGAGCGGTGTCCAGCATAGTCTGTCTCTTGAATTCAAAGGGAGGATTAACGCGGGGCCGCCGCGCGTTTCAAACGGTCGTTGATGGCCTCGCCGAGACCGTCAAAAGGGATGGGTTCGACAGCGATGGTGGCGGCACCTGTCGCGTCCAGCCTGCGCATGAAATCGAACAGATTGGCCGCTGCCTCACGCAAATTGCCATTGGCGCTCAGGTTCATGACCGTTGCCGCGCCTTCTGCACCAGCCACGCGCTGCGGGCCGAAGGCAAGCAGCACCTCACCCGGCTGCACCGAACCAACATCGAGCCGCATCGCCGCGTCAGGCGCATAATGCGATGCCATCATGCCCGGCGCCTGAATTGCGGAAGTGTGGTCGGCACGCACCAGCTTTTCGCCGATGACAGCCTCGATTTCTTCCGCGGCCAGCCCGCCCGGACGCAGCAGATGCACCTTATTGCCGTCAACCTTGACGATGGTGGATTCAACCCCGACGCCACAAGGGCCTGCATCAAGGATCAGGTCCAGCCTGTTGCCGAGATCGCCCGCGACTGCGCTCGCGCTGGTCGGGCTGATGCGGCCCGAGGTGTTGGCGCTTGGCGCAGCCACCGGGCTGTCGAGCCCCTCGATGATATCGCGCACGCGGCCAAGCGGCATACGGATGGCGAGGGTTTGCAGCCCTGCGGTCACGAGAGGATGGATTGGCCGATCCGCATCCTGCCGGTCTTTCAGCGGCAGCACGATGGTGAGCGGCCCCGGCCAGAACATTTCGGCAAGCTTGCGTGACAGAGCGTCGAAAGTGACATAGCGCTCGGCCATGGCAATGCCGCTTACATGGGCAATCAGCGGATTGAACTGCGGGCGTCCCTTGGCCGCGAAGATACCGGCCACGCCCTCGCCGTTGGATGCATCTGCGGCAAGGCCATAGACTGTCTCGGTCGGAATGGCGACGAGACCACCGCGCCGCAGCACTTCCACTGCGCGCAGGACCGCCTCATCATCGAATTTGACTATATCGGACACTGGTTTTCCGCCTCTCGGGCGTCCCAAGTTAAGCCCGTTCTGCCTACACAAGCTGAGGCCCCTGCGCAAGCAAGCTCCGCCTCTCTCCGGGCACATTCACGGCGAGACGATCATGATGGCGCATGAAAAATTGCGTTTTGTTAGGTTTTTCAGGGCATGGTGCGTTTATTCATGCGTGAGGTGAATAATGTTATCGCGATTTATCGCTATTTCGCTAATGGCCGTCGGTTTGCCCGCAATTGCGTTCGCCAACGGAAGCGAAGGCGCGCCGTCGACCTATCAGGTCGGCTCCATCGACTATATCGGCTATGACAAGATCGGGGCCAACGGCCTGCCGGTCTGTGGTCCCTGCGCGGAAAAGCAGGCCGCCGAACTCGACGCACAGAAGGCAATCGAGGCACGCCGCAAGCGCGCCCGCGCCTATATGGCCCGCATGCAAGGCCAGCCCGTCCCGGATGACCTGCTCGAGCCCGCCGCCACGCCAGCGGAGGATTTCGACCCCGCCAAACCGGTGCGGGTGGTTGGCGATGCCTGGGCAGCGGCATCGGGTGAAACCGATCTCGGTTCCCTCGAACTCAGACCCGGTTTGAAATAAGCAGGACGCACGACGGGCGTTGTGCGTTTTCCCTCAGCCCTTCGAGACGCCTCCCTTCGACAAGCTCAGGGAGGCTCCTCAGGATGAGGGAAAATGGAGCCGCACGTGGCTGATTATCAGCCAGCGATTTTCGAGAAATCCGCCACCTTGCCAGTTGCCGCACGGATCTGGTCGAGCAATGCCAGACGATTGGCGCGGACATTTTCATCCTCGTCGTTCACCAGCACCTTTTCAAAGAACGTATCGACAGGACCGCGCAGCTTGGCGAGCGCCAGCATCGCGCCGTTGAAATCTTCACGGGCAATGGCAGCTTCGGCATCCTTCGAAGCCAGACTGACGGCTTCAAACAGTGCCTTTTCTTCCGCCTCGCGCAACAGAGCCGGGTCCACGTGGTCGGCGACCTTCGTACCCTTCTTTTCCTCGGCAGCGAGAATGTTGGCGGCGCGCTTGGTGCCTGCCAGAAGGTTCTTGCCGTCTTCCTCATTGATGAAGACGATCAGCGCTTCCAGACGGCGGGCGACCAGCAGCAGATTGTCGGCTTCCGGCGACAGCACCGCGTCGATGGCGTCGTAACGGGCGCCCTCGTCCTTCAGATGCACCTTGAAACGGTCGTGAAGGAAGGAGAGGAGATCGCCCAGCACCGGTTCGGAAGATGCTTCCGCTTCGGCACGAGCCAGCTTTTCATAGCTGGCCAAGGCATTGTCCACATCCTGCTCGCCGTCAACATCGCCGGAATTTTCCGCAGCAAGCCTGGCTTCAAATTCGCGCAGCTTGCGCTGCACCTGACCCTCTTTCAGCGCGGCAAAGGCCGAACGGAAGAGCGGTAGCAGCGGGAATTTCCATTCCTGCGACAGCAGGAGACGGATCACGCCCAGTGCTGCACGGCGAAGCGCGTAAGGGTCCTTCGAACCCGTCGGCTTTTCATCGATGGCCCAGAAGCCAACCAGCGTGTCGAGCTTGTCGGCAAGCGCGACGGCAACCGAAACCGGGTTCTTCGGCACCACATCAGACGGGCCTTGCGGCTTGTAATGTTCTTCAATGGCTGCGGCGACGGTCTCGCCTTCGCCCTGAAGCAACGCATATTTGCGGCCCATCGCGCCCTGAAGCTCAGGGAACTCGCCGACAACTTCCGTCTGGAGATCGGCCTTGGCGAGCACGGCTGCACGAGTGGCAAGCTTTGGATCGGCACTGACCAGCGGCGCGATCTGGGCAGCCAGTTCGCGAATGCGTTCGACGCGCTGCCCTTGCGTGCCAAGCTTGGCATGGAAGGTCACATTCAGTGCATCCAGACGCGCCATGCGCTGATCGAGCGGCTTCTTCAGGTCGAGACCGAACTTCTGTGCCGAAGCGGCCAGCTTGTCGAGGTCGGGCAGATCATGCTGGTCGGTGTGCCAGAAATAGAGCGCATCCGACAGGCGCGCGCGCACCACCTTGCCGTTGCCGTAGGCGATTTCCGTGCCGCCGTCGCGGGCTGCGATGTTCGACACCAGAATGAATTTGTTGGAAAGGGCTTCCGTTTCGCCCTGCTTGCGGGTGACGAAGCATTTCTGGTTGGCGCGGATGGTGAGGCGGATGACTTCCGGCGGGATGGCCAGAAATTCTTCCTCGAACTCGCCCATCAGCACGACCGGCCATTCGACGAGACCAGACACTTCTTCCAGAAGTCCCTCGTCCTCGACCAGCTCAAGGCCGGAAGCGAAGGCGAGATTATGCGCGTCCTGCGAAATGATTTCCTTGCGGCGTTCGGCATCGAGAACCACGAAAGCCTTTTCGAGCTTTTCGACATAATCCTCGAAACGGCGCACCTTGATTGCCTGACCATCGCTCAGGAAACGATGACCGTAGGTGACATTGCCCGACTTGATGCCATCGACATCGAAATCGATGACCACGGTTTCCTCTGTTTCAGGGCCGAAAGTGCAGAGGATCGACTGCAACGGACGCACCCAACGAAGCGAACCCGGCTTGGCAGAAGCCGCACCCCAGCGCATGGATTTCGGCCATGGGAAATTGCGGATCGTGTGCGGCACCAGCTCGGCGACGATTTCTTCCGCAGCGCGGCCCGGCTTGGTCAGATGGGCGACGTAGAAATCACCCTTCTTCGGGTCGGAATGCACATGCGCCTGCGATACATCGCTCAGGCCTGCCTTGCGCAGAAAACCCTGAATGGCCTGTTCGGGTGCTGTGACCGACGGGCCCTTGATGTCCTCATGCACGTCCTTGGAACGCACGGTAAGGCCACGAATATCAAGCGCCAGACGGCGCGGCGTCCAGTAGGCGGTCGCCGCTTCGTAAGTTAAACCAGCTTCCACCAGACCATCGGTAATCATCTTTTTCAGATCACCGGCAGCCTTGCGCTGCATGCGGGCGGGAATTTCCTCGGAAAAGAGTTCGAGCAGTAGATCAGGCATCACACAGCCTCATTCTTGTAATTAAAGCCGCCTGCATCGGTGAGCAGAAATGCCTCGCCGCACTGACGCGCAAGATTGCGCACGCGCAAGATGTAGCTCTGGCGCTCGGTAACCGAGATCACGCCACGCGCATCCATCAGATTGAAGACGTGGGATGCCTTGATGCACTGGTCGTAGGCCGGGAAAACGCTCTTGTGCATTTTATGATTGGCGTCAGGCGCCGGCGCACCGGCTTTCAGAATGGCCTCGCACTCGCGCTCCGCATCGATAAAATGCTGATGCAAAGCCTCGGTATTGGCCATCTCGAAATTGTAGCGGGAATATTCCTGCTCGGCTTGCAGGAACACCTCGCCATAGGTGACCTTCTCGTCGCCTTCGAGACCATTGAAGTTGAGGTCGTAGACATTGTCCACGCCCTGCACATACATGGCGAGACGTTCGAGACCATAGGTCAGCTCACCGGAAACCGGCGAGCATTCAATGCCGCAGACCTGCTGAAAGTAAGTGAACTGCGACACTTCCATGCCGTCGCACCAGCATTCCCAGCCGAGGCCCCATGCGCCAAGCGTCGGGCTTTCCCAGTCGTCCTCCACGAAGCGCACGTCATGCAGCGTCGGGTCGAGACCGATCGCGCGCAACGAACCGAGATAAAGATCCTGAAGGTTCGGCGGCGACGGCTTGATGATGACCTGATACTGGTAATAGTGCTGGAGACGGTTGGGATTTTCACCATAGCGTCCGTCCTTGGGACGGCGCGACGGCTGCACATAGGCAGCCCTCCACGGCTTCGGCCCCAGCGAGCGCAGCGTCGTTGCCGGGTGGAACGTACCCGCGCCCACTTCCATGTCGTATGGCTGCAGAATGGCGCAACCGTGTTCCGCCCAATAGTTATGGAGCGTCAGGATCAAACCCTGAAAGGAACGGGTGGGATGCATATGTGCTGGCAACGTACTGGACACGGGGTCGGGCCTCGTAATTGAAATGATGGCCCGGTCTAATTTGTCAGCACGGCAGGGTCAAGCATGACATTTGATCGCTGAAAGCGTCAGACAGGCAAACATTGCGGCACCGGGCCAGACCGGACATATGCAATCGGCCAAACATAATAACGTTCTTTATCATTAAAACGGAAATTAAATATACAAAATAACATACTAATAATTGCTTATTTAAAGCGCACATGAATCTTGATAAACGGCACTTCCAATTTTGGAATCGACAGGTTTTCATGTGACTTGGAATACGGCAGTAGTAGTAAAATCGAATAATTTATTATATAATATTGAATCTGCACGCAATTCAGAATGGTTTCTGCTTAAGCACTGGCCTTTGTTTGAGCCTTCGGATTTGGACGAGGTATTGTTGTCATGCCTGTTGAGCTGGCCGGAGAATGCCGCAGCAGAGCAGCGCGCCAGAGTAAAATTCATCCGGGCCTGCGCCAATGCCGGCATTGTGGCTGCTGGTGTTGCGAATGGTGGCGACGTTCCTCAACACATCATCGCCACGAAAATGAGACCCGCTGCAAGCGGTCAGCCCGACATCTATCTCCCGCCTTCCGCTCTGAAACGCACGCCTAAGAACAGGAAGCGGTTTGGATCAAGACGCGCCAAGCAACGAAGAGTGAAAGCGCTGTGCACCGCCGCCTATGCGACGGCGCAGCAACTCTCAATCCGCGGCAGGCTTGTCTTCGGCAGGCTTTTCCGTCTTGGCCGATGATTGGCCCGCGACGTCGGGCAGCCCCTTCTTGAGCTTTTCCTCGATCTTGACCAGTTCTTCGGGTTCGGGCTTGCCTGCAATTGCATGGTTCCACTGGAACGTCGCTTCCAGAAGCCGCCCGACGCGCCAATAGGCATCGCCCATGTGATCATTGATCGTCGGATCTTCCGGGCGAAGCTTGACCGCCTTTTCCAGCTCGATCACCGCTTCCGGATAGCGTCCGAGCATGTAGTAGGCCCAGCCGAGCGAGTCGACGATATAACCGTCCTGCGGTCGCAGCTCGACCGCCTTCTTGATCATGCCCAGCGCTTCATCGAGATTCTCGCCGCGGTCGACCCAGGAATAACCGAGATAATTAAGCACCTGCGGCTGGTCGGGATAAAGCTCAAGCGCCTTGCGGAAATTGGGCTCCGCCTTGTCCCATTCCTTCAGGCGTTCATAGGCAATGCCGCGCTGATAAAAGACCGGCCAGTCCTTGCGTTCCGGCGTCTTTATCTGTTGGACGGCAGCATCATAAATTTTCGCCGCGTCGGCGAAATTCTTGTCCTGCGCATAGACGCCGCCGAGCGCCAGATAGGTGCGCATGTCGGTCTTGTCGCGTTCCAGCAGTATCTTGAGCTGCTTGATGGCGTCCGCCGACTGGCTGTTTTCGGCCAGATTGAGCGCGCGCTGCATTTCGGCATCGCGGCGGTAAGGCGATTTTTCCGGCACGCGGCCATAATATTCGATGGCCTTTTCCGGCTGGCGTAATTTCGCGGAAATATCGCCCAACTGATAAAGCGTCGCATCATTATCCGGGCGCAGCGGCAGCGACATCTGCAGATACAGCTTGGCGAACGCTTCCGCACCGCTGCGGTTGATCGCGGTTCCAAGCGTATAGAGCGCCTCGGCGGCACCTTCCTGCGCGGTCTTGATCAGGCGGCCATATTTCTCGCCAGCCTCGATCTTTTCGCGCATTTCGGTGATCGTCATGCGACCGTTCAGAAGCTCCTCGGCATCTTTCAAAATCTTGATCGCGCCTTCCTTGTCGCCCTGACGGAGCTTGAAGGAGGCATAGGCCATGACGATGCGCTCATATGTATCGGGCGCAGCACTTCCGCCCGGTCGGTCGTCGACTGCCTGCTGGTAGAAATCACGCGCTTCCTGCTTCTGACCGGCAAGATCGGCTATCAGCGCGGAATTATAGGTGCGGAACAAGCCGTACCATTCCGGCCCCTGCATCTTCTGGATATCGGCTAGCGCCTGTTTCGGATTGCCCTGCCCGACCTTCACCCATGCGCTCATGAAGCCGGTCGAAAGACGATCCATATCGGATTGCAGGGACAGCATCAGAAGCGGACCGACCTTGCGATATTGCTTGCGATTGATCGCATCGATGGCCAGCGCCACGCGGGAAAACCGCTCTATGTCGGGAACATTCTTCAGCTCTTCCGCCAGAGGCAGCGCGTCGTTGAACCGGCCTTCGGTCAGCAAGACCAGCAGCAGGTCCTGCTTGATCTGCGCATTGCCCGGGTCGAAGGCCATGGCCTGACGGTAGAAATCCACGGCAGCGGCGAGATTGTTGTCGGATTCGGCTGTGCGGGCGGCAAGATATGCCCCGGCGAACGAACCGGCGCGGACAGGGGGCGATGCAGGATCGGTTGTCGCCTTGGCCAAAGCGCCGCTTGCCGGGATTGCAATTCCCGCCAGAAGCGAGAGCAGCAAACCATAAAGCGGGCGGTATTTCGATCCTTGCCGCATAAAGCCCTATCCTCTTCTCAAATCCCTGTGACAGATACCGGCAAGCAAACCACAAAAGCTCCGAAGTGCCGGGCGCGCTGTCTCTTTGCCGGAAAAGGCACCCCAAGCATGGCCTTTTTGGGATGGCGGGGCAAGAAAAGCATCCGTGATAGAATGCTTTTCCCGAGTATTCTTGGCCTGCAAGGATGCTGGCCGGTCAGTTCACGCGGCTGATGCAGAAATCGATGACTTCGATCAGCGCGTCCTTTTGCGGCGTCGCTTTCAAAGGCGCCAGGGCGTCGCGGGCGATCTCGCCGAAATGGCGCGCGCGCTGCACGGTGTCGGCAATCGCGCCGTGCTTCGTCATCAGGCCGATGGCCTTCTGCAAGGATGCGTCGTCGCTTGCGCCCTCTTCGATCGCGTGTTTCCAGAAAGCGCGCTCATCGTCGGTGCCGCGGCGATAGCTCAATATAACCGGGAGGGTAATCTTGCCTTCGCGGAAATCGTCGCCGGTATTCTTGCCGAGATCGGCTGCCGAACCGCCGTAATCCAGCGCGTCATCGACGAGCTGGAAGGCAAGGCCGAGATTGAGGCCGTAGTCGCGCAAGGCTACGCGATCCGCCGGCCGCGCGCCAGCGATGATCGGGCCGACTTCACCGGCAGCCGAAAACAGCGCCGCAGTCTTGGCCTTGATAACCGCCAGATATTCGTCCTCGGTGGTTTCCATGTTCTTGGCGGCGGCAAGCTGCATCACTTCGCCTTCGGCGATCACCGAGGCCGAGGTTGCCAGAACGTCCAGCGCGTCGAGCGAGCCGACGTCGACCATCATCTTGAAGGCCTGCCCCAGAAGGAAATCGCCGACGAGAACGCTCGCCTGATTGCCCCAGATCATGCGCGCCGTGCTTTTGCCGCGACGCAGATCGCTTTCATCGACCACATCGTCATGCAGAAGCGTTGCGGTGTGCATGAACTCCACGGCGGTGGCGAGACGCACATGGCCATCGCCTTCGTAGCCGAACATGCGGGCGGCTGCGAGCGTCATCATGGGACGCAGGCGCTTGCCGCCAGAGGAAATCAGATGATTGGCAACTTCCGGTATCATTTCGACATCGGACCCGGCGCGGGAAAGGATCATCTCGTTCACCCGCGCCATATCGGCTTTCGTCAGATCGACGAGCGGCTGAACCGATCCTTCCTGTTTCTTTTTACCGTCCAGATTCAGAACCAAACCCAATGCCATTTCTCCTAGCTGCCCGGCCACATTATTGAAAGGGACCGGATTGCTCAAGTCGCAACTGGCTCCATAGCGCCCCCAAAGCGCTCCCGAGCGTTACTATTCCGACGCCTGTTCACCATTGAAGGAAGCTGTTGTCAATGCGGTGCATTCGCTACAAAGTGTTCACATGATCGAACTTATCCGTACGAATGATTCCGTTCTGCTGTCCTTTGCCGAAGCCTTGATGAAAGAGGCGGGGATCGCTTATTTCATCGCAGACACGAATATGAGCATCATTGAAGGTTCTCTCGGCGTTTTGCCGCGCCGCCTTCTGGTCAGCGATGACCAGGTTGAGGAAGCACGGCAAATCCTGATCGATGCCAAGATTGAACACGAACTGCGCGATCAATGAATCCGGAAACCGAAAATGACGCAGGAGAAACCCTCGATGTGTTCCATCGTGGGGCATTTCACCTCGTCCAGCCCGCATTGAAGGGCCATCGCTCCGGTGTGGATGCGATGATTCTGGCCAGTGCGGTTCCGAACGGCTTTGCCGGACGCGTTGCCGATCTTGGCAGCGGCGCGGGTGCTGCCGGGCTTGCCGTCGCCTCCCGCTGCGCTGGCGCCACCGTCACCCTTGTCGAGCGCTCCGCTTTCATGGCCGGTTTTGCCCGCAAGAGCATCGACCATCCGCTGAATGCGGCTCTGGCCGACCGCGTCAATGTAATCGAAGCCGATGTGGCCCTGAGAGGCAAGGCGCGCATCGCCGCCGGACTTGCCGACAACAGCTTCGATTTCGCCATCATGAACCCGCCCTTCAACGAAGCGCGGGATCGCAGCACGCCCGACCCCCTGAAGGCGGAAGCGCATGTCATGCCCGAAGGCATGTTCGAACAATGGGTGCGCACTGCGGCAGCAATCGTGAAACCCGGCGGCGGCATCGCCATCATCGCGCGGCCCGGTTCCATCTCTCCCATTCTCGAAGCCCTGTCGGGACGGTTCGGCGGCCTGAGAATCGTTCCGGTCCAGCCGCGCCCGGATGCGGCAGCAATCCGTATCGTCGTGACAGGAATACGAGGAAGCCGCGCCGGTCTCTCGCTGATGCCCGCACTTGTTCTGCACGGAAGCGAGGGACATGGCTTCACGCCGCGCGCCGATGGCATCAATAACGGGCTCGACGCCCTCGTTTAGAGCAGCTCCGGTTGGAGCGGGACAAGCCATCCATCCAGTGAACGATTTGCCTGCGCAGGCGCTTCGCATCTCTGCTGGAAAATGCACTAACTCCTCGGCTGTGCCAGCACGACCAGATTGCGGTCCGGGTCGCGCAATCGCAGAATCATCATATAGTCGGCTGCTTCGATATTTCCGGGGCGAATCCCGTCGAATGAAAGCCGCGCATGTTCGGCGCGCACATCGCCGACGATCAGTGTCAGCGTGCCATGTCCGGCATCGGCCGGATTCTGGTAGAGCTGGAAGCCTGCAGAGGGGCCGTGATGCCATTCCGCCAGCCCCTGCATCGGCCGCGCATCCGGGTTACGGTCGAAGATCGTGGCAAACCATTCGGTACTGCGCTCGAGTTCGGAACAACTTAATTGGGCGACAATAGTTGTGAGCACCATCGTGGTCTCCTCCCGGATCGGATAACACGGCAGCATTTCATAAGTTCCGGCAGCCCGGACCCGCCGATTTCGGACAATGGGGGGCGATTTTGATTGAAACCGTGGATTCCAGCCAATATCTCTAAACCGCAATTTTCGTTCTGCGGCTCCCCGCCGCCCTTTTCCGAAAAAGCGAAACAACAAACGACAGAGCAGGCAACGGGAACCAATGAATCACAGCTCAAACAACAGCCGCCCCGTATCAATCATGCGGCGCTTTCTGGATAGCGAATCTGCGGGTGGCATCAGCCTCATGGTGGCGGCAGCGCTCGCGCTCATCGTGGCGAACTCTCCGTTCTCGCACGTCTATTTCGAAGCGCTGCACCTCTATATCGGTCCGCTCAGCCTTTCTCACTGGATCAACGATGCCTTGATGGCGGTGTTCTTCCTTCTCGTGGGCCTGGAAATCAAACGCGAGTTTCTCGACGGACAGCTGGCAAGCTGGCCAAACCGCATGCTGCCCGGCATTGCCGCCGCTGGCGGCGTCATCCTGCCAGCCATCATCTTCTCGGCGCTCAACTGGCATGATCCCGTCAAGCTGCGCGGCTGGGCCGTGCCCTCCGCAACAGACATCGCCTTTGCGCTTGGCGTTCTGTCGCTTCTGGGATCACGGGTTCCCTCGAGCCTCAAGGTGTTTCTGGCGACGCTTGCAATTCTGGATGATCTTGCGGCTGTCGTCATCATCGCCATTTTCTACACGGCTGAAATCTCCATGCCCTATCTCGGCGGGGCTTTTGCCGCCGCCATCGTCCTGCTCATCATGAACCGGATGGGCGTGATGAAGCTTTTGCCCTACCTGATCGGCGGCGCGGTGCTGTGGTTCTTCGTGCTCAATTCCGGCGTTCATGCAACGGTCGCGGGCGTGGTAACGGCACTGATGATCCCGCTGAAACCCGCCCCCGGAAAGCCTGACGACATGTCGTCGCCGCTGCATGTGCTGGAACATGCGCTGGCCAAGCCCGTCGCTTTCATCATCGTGCCGGTTTTCGGCTTCGCCAATGCGGGCATATCGTTTGCCGGCCTCGACGCTTCGGTCATGCGGGATACGCTTACGCTTGGCATCATGCTTGGCCTCTTCATCGGCAAGCAGCTTGGCGTCTTCGGTGCGGCCTGGCTCGCGATCAAGACCGGACTTGCGCAAAAGCCGCTTGGCGCCACGTGGACGCAGCTTTACGGCGTGGCGATCCTGTGCGGAATCGGCTTCACGATGAGCATCTTTATCGGCCTCCTCTCCTTCCCGTCCGACCTCATGCAGGCGGAAACCAAGATCGGCGTGCTGGCGGGCTCGGGCCTGTCGGCGATCTGCGGCTATATCCTGCTGCGGCTGGTCACCAGGCCGAAGAGCGCCTGACGAAACAAATACCGCCGCCCGGAAACAAATTTCCGGGCGGTTTTCTTTGTGTTTCCCATATTGCTCCCTACATTGCGGCTGAGAGATTTCAGTTCAGGAGTTTGCCTTGCCCGGTTTATTGACGCGTCTTGTTCCGCGCCGCTTCCGCCCGGTTTCCATCGAGATACCAGTCGTGCGACTGCATGGCGCCATCATGTCCGGAGGCTCGGCGTTCCGCCCGTCGCTTTCCATAGCGTCGACGGCAGCGATCCTCGAAAAGGCGTTCACCGACAAGGAAGCACCCGCCGTCGCCATTTCGCTCAACTCGCCGGGCGGCTCGCCAGTGCAATCCCGCCTAATCTACCGGCGTATCCGTGATCTTGCCGCCGAACATCAGAAGAAAGTTTTCATCTTCGTCGAAGATGTCGCCGCCTCGGGCGGCTATATGATCGCGCTGGCCGGTGACGAGATCATCGCCGATCCGTCATCGATCGTCGGTTCTATCGGTGTCGTATCGGCCTCGTTCGGCTTCCCCGAGCTTTTGAAGAAGATCGGCGTGGAACGCCGCGTCTATACGGCAGGCTCCAACAAGGTGACGCTCGATCCTTTCCAGCCGGAAAAGAAGGCAGACATCGAGCGGCTGAAATCCTTGCAGCTTGAAATCCACGAAACCTTTATCGACATGGTGAAGGAACGCCGCGGAGCCAAGCTTGCGGAAGACCAGGATCTGTTCACGGGGCTGTTCTGGACCGGCATCAAGGCACAACAGCTTGGCCTGATCGATGGACTGGGCGATATGCGAAGCTTTCTGCGCAAGACCTATGGCGACAAGGTCAAGCTGAAGCTGGTTGAACAGAAGCGCAGCCTTTTGGGACGCAAGGTCCCCGGCGTTGACATGGCGCTCGCAAATCTTGAACCGGCTTCCATTGCCGCGCATCTTGGCGACGGCCTGCTTTCGGTGGCAGAGGAAAAGGCGCTTTGGGCGCGTTACGGTCTTTGAAGAATAGTGGGAAAAACAACGCTCCGGCGAAAAACACCGACGATTTTCCCACCAATGCTTTGAATTCCTTCGTTTCACCATGATATGGTGTCAGAAAGCGGGGCGGGCCGCTTCCCGCCCCTCCATGAACATTCGGGAACATCCGGCGTTTCGGCCTTCGCGATCCGGCAATCCGATGCGCAACCTTAAGGACTTGAGGCCATGCCCCAGCTCATTTTTCTGCTGCTGATCATCGCCGCCGCCTGGTACGGCTACCGCTCGTTCAAGCGTGAAGCCTCGCGCGTATCACAGCGCGTGCGTCAGGCGGAAAAGGAAGCGCAGAACCG
Organism: Brucella intermedia LMG 3301; assembly: GCF_000182645.1. NCBI lineage: Bacteria > Pseudomonadati > Pseudomonadota > Alphaproteobacteria > Hyphomicrobiales > Brucellaceae > Brucella > Brucella intermedia. Next base: position 487,206 of record NZ_ACQA01000001.1, on the reverse strand, counting down.
GGCTCACGGCACGTTGGTGCAGGACCCCAAAACCGGCGAATATTACGTCAAGAAGGACTGACCTTTCCGCCACGAACGATTGCCGACGAAGCGATGCGATCGCCGTGTTTTCTCGTGTCACGGTCCACCAGCAGAAATGACCCTTTTTCCGAAAACCGAAACACATGCCGATGCCGGTTCCGCGCCTGCGGTGACGCGCCTGGCTCCCGCCAAGATCAACCTCGCGCTGCATGTGACGGGGCGTCGTGCCGACGGCTATCATCTACTCGACATGCTGGTGGTCTTTGCCCGCTTTGGCGACATCATCCGTATCGAGCCTGCGGTAGAGGACAGCTTTACGGTCTGCGGTCCTTTTGCCACGGGCATACCGCTCGACGGCGGCAATCTGGTTCTCAAGGCGCGCGAGGCGCTGCGGCAGCAGACACAGCGGGCTTTGCCGCCCGTAGCCATACACCTCGAAAAGAACCTGCCGATTGCTTCCGGCATAGGCGGCGGATCGAGTGACGCAGCCGCCACCCTGCTCGCACTTGATGAACTATGGGGCCTCGATCTCGGTTTCGAGAAACTGGCCGCGATCGGCCTCGATCTTGGCGCGGACCTGCCCATGTGCCTGCATGGCGCATCGAAGGGGACGCCGCTTGCCGCGCGCGGCATCGGCGAAAACCTGACGCCGATTGCCGGTTTCCCGGCCTTGCCCATGCTGCTCGTCAATGACGGAACAGCGGTTGCGACCCCGGATGTCTTTCGCGCGCTCGAAAAGCGCGACCATCCGGCGCTGGCACTTGCCTCCCACGCGGATATCGGCCCTCTTTGCGCTTATCTGCAGACGACCCGCAACGATCTCCTGTCCCCGGCATTGAAACTCGCACCACGGATCGGTGACAAGCTCGAACTTCTTCGCCAGAGCGGATCGCTTTACGCACAGATGTCCGGTTCCGGTGCGACCTGCTACGCCATATACGAAGACATTGCCGCCACTGAACGGGCAGCCGAACACCTCTCAGCCGAAAGACCCGACTGGTTCGTCGTCGCGACCCAAAGCGTCCCCTCTCCCGAGAATAACTTCTGACCCCCATCGGGTGTGAAACCCTTCAAAATCGCCCGATTGTTCACTCTCATTGGACAATATATTGGGACAGACTGTTCGTGCTTTTTGAACAAAAGGCCTTCTACAACAGTTTTGTGAAGGCTGATATATAACTCAATATATTGAATTTATTATATAATTTAGAACTATTCGTTCTGATTTCAAAAAATTGGCTGCACGAATGTGTGATCAAGAAAACATTTTCGTGACTGGAACTTTTGCTCACTGTCACCCATTTCAGCTGCATCGGAACGACGAACAAAACGCCGCTCCACTTTCCAAGGAGATAGGAAAAATGAAAAAGATTGTTCTTGCTGCCGCTGCCCTTGCTCTTACCGCCGGTGCCGCCTTTGCAGAAAACCCACGCGTTGGTGAACCTGCCGATCTTTACGCAAACGACCGCACCCCGGTCGCTTCCCAGAAGGTCGACTACACTGCTCCCGCTTCGATCGGCCAGTCCTCGTTCCAGGACGGTTCGGCTCATCGCTTCGGTGACGCATCGCCTTCGAGCTACCAGAACTAAGTCTTTTCCCAAGACTTGACGACTTGACGCAGGGCGTCGTCAGTGGCCTCCCAGCCGATGACGCCCGGTAAATTCCGGAGCTGGATATTCCTCCCAACCGTCCAGCTTCGCCCAGTTATCTCCCCGATGGATGGCATGGTCGCCACCCGGGAGCCCCGGAAAGGCTTCTATGCCATCCGAAGGGGCGGTTTGTTTCAATGCATTTGTGCGAAGCCGAATGTGTCCATTTGACCGCAAAATGCTTCAGAAGGATTATGAAAATGAAGAAGTTTGCTCTTGCTGCCGTTGCCGTTGCCCTTAGCGCCGGTGCTGCTTTCGCTGAAAACCCGCATGTCGGCGAACCTGCCGATCTTTATGCAAATGACCGCACGCCGGTTGCAACGCAGAGCCAGAAGCTCGACTACACGGCTCCTGCCTCGATCCAGAAGGCTCCGGTCTATCAGAACGGCTCGGCTCATCGCTTCGGCGACGCTTCGCCCTCCAGCTACGAGAACTAATCCAGACAGCATGTCTGTTGAAAAAGGCGAAGCCTCAGGCTTCGCCTTTTTGTTTGTTCAGGCTTCGTCGGGCGGCAGTATGGAATGTTTGAGCCGGACCGGCTTCAAACGCTGCGGAAGCTGTTCGAACGACACGCCGTCGAGCAGCAGCGGCTTTACGACATCCAGGCGAACCAGCAGTCCGGCATCAAGCGTCGCCTTGTGGCCGAAGACTTTGCGGACCGCGCCGAACCCGCCGTCTTCCGGCAGCGAGAAGCGCGCGGCGCCACCGCCATGCTCCATATGTCGGCGCAGAACTTCCTCCCACCCCTCCTGCGGAATGGAACCGGGCGTCAGCAGCAGCACCCAGGGCGTACGGATTTCATCGAGCGCGGTCTCAATATCCATTTCCGCATGGAACGCACAGCCGGCACCCAGCGCGACCAGGGCGGTCTCATCCGACGAGCCCCTGTCGATGACCGACACACGTCGCAGCAACCCCTCCACGACCGCCGGCACCAAAGCCGAAAGCGTGTGAGCCAGCGCTCTCTCGGAATTCAGGGTTTCTATGACGACTGACAACATGCGCGCTTCATATATCAAGAATGCGTGAGCGGAAAGCTGACACTTTTATGTTCTTGATTTGTTCTAATTCTTGTTATAGGAATAGATTCATCAGAACAGAGTCGCATGGCAGCACGGCGCGCACCGTAGAACAGCTCCGATCTTGGAAGGACGCTGTCCCGGCTGGGTTTCGTCGTGATCCTACAAAGCCAGATGTTTCCATGCAGGGAGACGAAGATGGAAGTGATCCAGCAGGCAGATATCATCAAGCAGGCCGACAGGGCTGCCTTCGGTAGCGGGCGCGCGGATCACGCCAATGCGGTGATCGGCGAGGCCGGATTGCGCATCGATCACGCCCGCAGGCGCGGACGGGGAGCGGGCATCAATCCGACCGGGCGCTTCGAGCCGACCACGCGCCACGACTTCGATGATGGCTGGACTACGCTTGAGGAACTGCCGCCGTTCAAGACCGACGTGCAGATCGAAAAGCCGCGGACGATCATCACCCGCAATGATTCACCCGACATCAGTTTCGACCGCTCGATCAATCCCTATCGCGGCTGCGAGCATGGCTGCATCTATTGCTTTGCCCGCCCGACCCACAGCTACATGGGACTTTCTGCCGGTCTCGATTTCGAATCCCGTCTCTTTGCCAAGCCGGATGCCCCGCGTCTTCTGGAGCGTGAACTGGCCAAGCCCGGTTACCAGCCGAAGACCATCGCCATCGGCACCAATACGGACCCTTATCAGCCGGTCGAAAAGAAGTGGCGCATCATGCGCGAAATTCTTGAAGTGCTGGAGGCCGCCAATCATCCCGTCGGCATCGTGACGAAATCCGCTCTGGTCGTGCGGGATATCGATATTCTTGGCCGCATGGCCGAGAAAGGGCTGGCCAAGGTCGCCTTGTCGGTCACGACGCTCGACGCCCATCTGTCCCGCACGATGGAACCGCGCGCCTCGACGCCGACGCTGCGGTTGCAGGCCATTCGCAAACTGGCCGATGCGGGCATTCCCGCCTCGGTCATGATGGGACCGGTCATCCCCGGCATCAACGATCACGAGATCGAACGCATTCTGGATGCCGCCTATGCACAAGGTGCGCGGGAGGCAGGCTATGTTCTGCTGCGCCTGCCGCTCGAAGTCGCGCCCTTGTTCAAGGACTGGCTGCTGCGCAATTATCCGGATCGCTACCGCCACGTCATGTCGCTGGTGCGTTCCATGCGCGACGGCAAGGATTATGATGCCGAATGGGGCAAGCGCATGCGCGGCACAGGTCCATATGCATGGCAGATCGGTCGCCGTTTCGAAATCACCGCGCGCAAGCTCGGCTTCAATGCACGCCGCCTTCAGTTGCGCACCGATCTGTTCGAGCCGGTCGAAAAGGGAGGCAAGCAGCTGTCGCTGTTCTAGAGAATTTCCAGCAAAAGCGTGTGCCGGTTTTGCGTTTGATAAGGCGATAAAACAAATAGCCGGAGCGGTTTCCGCGTTTCTCTGCGAGGGAACCGTTGTGGAATAAACACAAAGGGGCAGCCTGGCCCCGCGTCGCTTTTCAACCTGCTCGACCTGCCAGTTGCCTGTTGAATTTCCGTCTGATTGTCCTTCAGACGGAGGGGCCGCCTGCTTTCACGCCACCATCCTCAAGCAGGGCCCTTGCGGAGAATCGGAAGCAATGCGAGCATTGCCGCCAAATGAAACGCTCGGCTTCTGATTCTCCGCTCCTCTTTGACATCCCGATCGCGCCTGACTTCTCGGAAGAGAAAAGGCTGCTTTCGCGTGGCTTGAAACATATCGTCGGCATAGATGAGGCCGGACGCGGTCCCCTTGCCGGGCCGGTGGTTGCTGCTGCCGTCGTGCTCGATATCGACAACCTCCCGGACGGGCTGGACGATTCCAAGCGGCTTACGGCTGCGAGACGCGAGGCCCTCTACGAAATCATCCTGGCGAAGGCCATCACCGTTTCGGTTGCAAGCCTCAGCGCCCGCAGCATCGACGGAAGCGATATCAGGAAGGCCGCGCTGGAAGCCATGCGGCGCGCTTCCATCGGGCTGACCCTGCGCCCATGTCACGCGCTGATCGATGGCCGCGATGTGCCGCCGGGGCTTGCTTGCCCCGGTTCGGCGCTTGTCAAAGGGGATCAGCGCTCCATTTCGATCGCTGCGGCTTCCATCGTCGCCAAGGTAACGCGGGACCGCATGATGATCCGGGCCGGTGCGGCGCATCCACCTTACGGGTTGGAAATTCATGCGGGCTACGCCACCGAAAGGCACCGGGCCGCCATCGAGACGGCGGGGCCCGTGCCCGGCATCCACCGCTACACCTTCGCCCCCATCAAAGATCGCTTCGGCGTTTAAACCGTCGCTAGCCTGGCAGCAAAGCCGAACAGCAGCGCCGCAAAGCCCCAGCGCTGGACCGACTGTATGGCCGGATAACGTTTGAACAGGGTTCCGAGCGATGAGCCTGTAAAGGCATAGAGCGTATCGAACAACAAGCCGACCGCGGTCATGATGCCGCCCAGAATCGCGAACTGCAGCGCTATACTGCCATTTCCCGGATGCACGAACTGCGGCAATAGGACGGAACAGAACAGCAGCGCTTTCGGGTTGAGCAGATTGGTGAGAAGGCCCTTGCGGGCCGAAGCCAGATAGGACCGCCGTTCACGCACACCGCCAACCGCATCCACTGTCGGCAGAGGATGGCGGATGATCCCTATGGCAAGCCAGACGAGATAACAGGCGCTGACGATCCGCACGCACTGGAACGCCACAGGAAAGGCATGCAGAAGCGCCGCCAGACCGAGCGCGGCAAGGGCCACATGGCACGTGCGCGCGATTGCGAGGCCAGCGGCTGTTGCCAGCGCATGGGCCCTGCCCTGCGCTGCGCCGGTCTGGAGCAGCAGAAGCATGTCCGGCCCCGGAATAAGAAATGCAGCAGCAAGTGCGCCCGCGTATAACCACATCTCGCTCATCAATATCGCCTGTAAGGATCATGCCAAATTGGTCGCGACGCAGAGGCTCATCGAAAATGATGCCGATTGCGAAGCAGCGTCATGTCGCAGACTATCCGGGGATGAAGGCGCATGTCCTTGCGATTTGTGGCGCATTGCTCACCCTTTTTGATATAATCAGCCAACAGATCAACTCAAGTTGCCGGATCATGCCAAAACTTAAGCTAGATGCCATCGACCGCAAGATACTCACGGCACTTCAGGAAGACGCCCGGCTCTCCAATGTCCAACTGGCTGAGAAAATCGGCCTTTCGCCCTCTCCCTGCCTGCGCCGCGTCAAGATGCTCGAAAAAGCGGGTGTCATCCGAGGCTATCATGCAGCACTGGATCGCAATGCGGTCGGACTTGGCCTGACTGTCTTCGTCGGCATTCGCGTGGAGCGCCATCACGAGGAAACGGCCACCGCGTTCCGTACCTCCGTGCAGAACCTGCCCGAGGTGTTCTCCTGTCATCTCGTATCCGGGGAATCCGATTTTCTGTTGCAGGTCGTGGTGGCCGATCTCGCAGCCTATGAACGGTTTCTATCCGGCACGCTGCTGCGCCTTCCGGGCGTGATCGACATTCGGAGCAATTTTGCTATCCAGACGGTCAAATCGCAGGGAGAGCTGCCGCTTGCGCATCTGACCGAGAACGAAGACTGATTGCACGTCTGTCCATCGGAGCCTGTCATGCCAGACATCGTCAGTGCGGTTCTCCTCGGACCCCAAGGCATACTTCTGGGCCGTCGCAGCCCGGATCGTCGGGCCTACCCCAACCGGTGGAGTTTTCCGGGCGGGCATGTCGAGGTCGGAGAAGACCTTGATTGCGCGCTGCAACGAGAAATCCACGAGGAACTTGGACTGACCCTCCGCTCGTTTTCCTTTCTCACGACGATAGAGATCGCAATACCGGCAGCGTCATTCCATCTCTATACCGTTACCGCATGGGACGGTCAGCCTGCCATTCGCGACCGGGAGCACACCGAGCTGCGATGGTTCACGCCGCAGGAAGCAGAGGCATTGGCTGACCTTGCGCTCGAAGAGTACCGCCCGCTGTTCCGCAGATTGGGAGGGACGGAAACCGGCCCCGAATCCGACCGGTTCTAAAAACCTTTTCTCGACGTAAAACAAAAACGCCGCCCTTTGGAGGCGGCGTTTCTGAAATTATGGGAGCCGTGATCAGTTCAGGTTTGTCTTGACCTGAGACAAGGCATCCTTGAACAGGTTGCCTGCAACCTTTGCATCGACCTTTTCGGCAACGATCTTGCCAGCTGCGGCGACTGCAAGGTCGACCGCCGATGCGCGGACCGCATTGATGGCATCGACTTCAGCCGTTGCGATCTTCTGCTCGGCAAGCTTGTTGCGGCGTGCAACATATTCTTCCGTCGCGCGCTTGGCGTCTTCGAGAAGCGCCTTGGCTTCACGTTCGGCGGAAGCAACGATATCGCTTGCTTCCTTTTCGGCTTCCTTGCGCTTGCGATGATATTCGGCCAGCAGCTGCTGGGCTTCTTCGCGAAGCGTGCGTGCTTCTTCCAGCTCGTTCTTGATGCGGTCAGCGCGCTCGTCGAGCGACCGGCCGACCATGCCCGGAACCTTCAGATAGGCGAGGATCGCCAGAAAGATGATGAGGCCAATCAGTGCCCAGAATGTAGCGTCCATTGTCCTCTCCTCAGGCGTTGGCGGCCTTGACGGCTGCTGTTACCGATGCCTTGTCGGCCTTGGTGCCCAGAAGCTGTTCGACGATCTCTGCCGTGGTTTCCTCGGCAATGTTGCCGACGTCGTTCATGGCCTTGGCCTTGATCGCGGCGATGCGTTCTTCGGCTTCCTTGAGCTTGCCTTCGAGGGCTGCTTCGGCGGAAGCGCGTTCTGCGTTGGCTTCACCCTTGCCCTTTTCGCGTGCGGCTTCTGCAATCGAAGCAGCCTTGGTGCGGGCCTGGGCCAGTTCCTGCTCATAGGCAGCGATAGCGTTGTCGGCATCCTGCTTGAGGCGGGCTGCCTGCTCGAGATCCTGAGCGATGCGGTCGCGACGGGTTTCGATCACGCCGCCGATGCGCGGCAGAACCACGCGCGACATGAACAGATAGAAAAGCCCGAAGGTGATCGCCAGCCACAGGAGCTGCGAAGCGTAATGGGTGGAATCAAACGGCGGGAATACGCCGCTGCCGTGTCCGGCATCGTGAGCGACCCCGGTTTCGGTGTGCACAGCATCGGCTGCGCCGTGCTCGCCAGCAGCAGGTGCCAGTTGCGATTCGGTGGCGGTTTGGGCAAACGCCGTGGACACGAACATCCAGATTTCCCCTTTAATCCAGCACGATCCGATCCCGATGGAGAAAGACCATGCCTTACTCAGACGACATATGCAAAGGCCAGCCGCGCCTGCATCTTCCAGCGGACATGACCTCAAGGACCATGTTCCAAAAGCTGCTTCGCGGCCAGCCCGTTTCTTGCGACCGTTGATTAGACGGCGAAGAGGAGCAGAAGCGCGATGAGCAGCGAGAAGATGCCCAGAGCTTCCGTAACGGCGAAACCGAACACCAGACGGCCGAACTGGCTGTCAGCAGCGGACGGGTTGCGCAGAGCGCCGGAGAGGTAGTTGCCGAAGATATTGCCGAGGCCGAGAGCCGTACCGGCCATACCGAAACAGGCGAGACCGGCGCCGATGTACTTTGCTGCTTCCGCTTCCATGTTAAGCTCCTTCTGGATTGAATATAAGCGCGGATTTCAGTTCTGGCGGTCGCCCGCCGGCTTGAACTCAGTGTCCCGGATGTACAGCGTCGTTGATGTACATGCAGGTGAGAACGGTAAACACGTAGGCCTGCAGGAAGGCTACGAGGAATTCGAGTGCGGTGATCGCAACCGTCATGATCAGCGGCAGGACAGCGCCGCCGATGCCGATCGGGCCGAGGGCTGCCAGCGAGACGACGAAGCCCGCAAAAACCTTGAGCGTGATGTGACCGGCAAGCATGTTCGCAAAGAGACGAACCGAGAGGCTGATCGGACGCGACAGGAACGAGATGATTTCAATGGCGACAACCAGCGGCACAATGATGCCGGGAACGCCGCTCGGCACGAACAGCTTGAGGAAGCCGAAGCCGTGCTTGAAGAAACCGTAGATGATGACCGTGCCGATGACCAGAACGGCAAGGGCGAAGGTCACGATGATCTGGCTCGTAACCGTATAGAAATACGGGAAAAGACCGAGAAAGTTTGCGACCAGAACGAACATGAACAGCGAGAAGACGAAGGGGAAGAACTTCATGCCCTTCGACCCTGCTGAATCCCGCAGGCTGGTGGCCACGAATTCGTAAGCCATTTCCGAAACCGACTGAAGACGGGTCGGGATCAGGCCGCGGCCCGAAGACGTCAGATAAAGAAAGCCCGAAGCGACCACGACGGTTGCGACCATGAAGGCCGAAACATTCGTGAACGACAGGTCAACACCGCCTACGTCGATGGGAATCCACCGGGAAACCTGGAACTGATGGATCGGATCGTTCGCCACCTTAACCTCGTCTGTCTTCCCTGCCCGAAGGCAATTTGGCCTGCCCGAAGGCACTTCGCTTGCCCGAAGGCAACGTTGCTTGCCCAAGGGCGTTTCAGTCTCGGACCAGAAGGCCCACTTGTTCACTCACACTTGAACGAACTTTACCGTGAAGCCCGTCAAGCCCTATTTCTTGTCGTTCTTTTCCGCGCTAGATTTGACGTTGCCCTGTTCGGCAACATATCCAGCGGAACGAAGCACGTTGAGGACGCCCGCACCGAAGCCCAGAAGGAGAAATACGATCAATCCCCAGGGCGATGTACCGGCGACACGATCGATGAACCAGCCTATCAGCGCACCGACCAGAACCCCTGCGATGAACTCGCTGGAAATCTTCATGGCCTGCGCGACCGAACTTGCAGTCGCCGATCGCTCATCCTCGGAAGCCGGCTGCTTGAACACACCTTTTTTGGCCAGTTCGGCCTCCAGGCGATTCAAGCGCTGATCCAGCTCCCCGGAACCGGGCTCATTCCTCGCATTCTTGATCGCACCGGATGGCTTTCCGGGTTCAGTCCCGCGCGCCATTGGCAGCTCCTTTTTTCAAGAAATACGAGGATTTCAATCCCATTTCCAAGTTGCGCGCAACATATTGACACGCCGTCCGCTAGTCAAGGCGGTGCAGGCATTGGTCCAGAAGGTTTTTTATCCAGCAATCTCAATTACTTAGATATTGGTGCGACTCATTTTCCGACCAAAGAACCAGATTGGCCACATTATTGGCCAAAAAAACGGAATCGATTTTGGAGGATCGCGCCATATTCGGGTCCGCTCCAAAGCCGGTTATATGCGCCTGTTCGGGCTTTTAGTCCGCTAACAAAAACGTGAGTTGAAACGCGCCGATCCCGTTACTGGCGCAGACGGGATATTCAGCTCCACCCGCCGCCATAGGTCCGATAGAAAACGTGAAGGCCGATCTTGGTGACCTTCTTCATGGTCGGAGCCCAGAACGGACGAACATAGGTCGCGTGATAATGGGTGGCGGAGCCGACTTCCGGCAGCCATATCTGTCCGGCGGAGACAGTCTTTGCCACCTGCTGGGCCATGCGCCATTGCGGCATTTCGGTTACGCGGTGTTTCTGGCCGTCGCAGGCAAACGAAAACTGGCAGGCATTGAGCCAGTCGCGGTTCTGGTACACCACGCCGCAGATCGTTCCCGGATAGGCGGGATTGCGCACGCGGTTGAGGACGACCTGGGCGACCGCGACCTGCCCCTTCACCGTTTCGCCCCGGGCTTCATAATAGACGGCTTCGGCAAGGCACTTCTGCTCGCTCTTGCTGAAGGCGGACGGCGGCAGCGGCGTCGCGGCCCATTCATGATCCTGTTCGCTGATAGGCGGCACGAAGCGCCCTTCATCCGGCTGGGGCTTCAGGATGCTCTCGAAAGGCGATGTCTTGCCGTAGTCCGGCGTCGCAGGCGCATAACCAAGGGCCAGCACATCCGGCTGGTCATTGGTAATGAGCTTGGCAAGCTGGGTCGGCATTTCGGCGCGCGGCTTCGGCGGCTGGACCGCATGGAACGCCATGGTGATGGCGACTTCCTTGCCTTCCAGCTTGCTGGAGAAAGCCATTTTCGCGTCCGTCTTTTCAGGCGGACGCGTGATCATGCTGATCTTTTCAAACATGCTGCCGGCGGTGAAGGCCTTGGCCGGCGCCTTGGGCTTTACCGAGACGAGACGGCCCGTCTTGTCGGCGCGATGGATGCGGTTTTCATCGGGGTTCGGATCGTCCGGGCCGAGCTTTGCCGTCTTGCGCCCGCCCGACAGCGCAACGCGGCCTATGCCCGGCACCTCTATGCCGTTGTTGGCAATGCTGCCCGTCACGGTCGTTGCATCGACGAAGGGCATTTCGGCCTGATGGACGGAGCCGACCGGCGCCTTGGCGACGAAAGCAGTCCAGCGGTGCGTTCCCATGTCGGCGGAAGGCACGAGGCTCGCCATGTCCTGAAAGGCAATCGCATTGGAATTGAAGAGATAGGTAATGGCAGCCAGAACCAGCGGCACCATACGGTGCGGTTTATGGACTGTCTGGCGAGGCTTTGCGCGGACGGCGTAATAGCGCCCCTCCTCCGGGCAATAGCCCGTGACAGGGTAATGCCACACCGGCTCGGCAACGGCCTTCCTTCGACCAAACAGCGCTCGTAAAGATACAAGACGCACCGCACACTCCACTCACACTGACTGAACCATGCCGGTGATAACGGAGTATTAACCTTGTCCTGTGGGTTGGGGACACGCTTGCAGCTCTGGCGAATACAGTCATTATCAGCAGCGCATTAACCATGAACGAATATGGTTAATGCGGGGTTTAAGCGAATTCCGCTTTACAAATTGCGGACAGCTACGGTGAGGAGGTGCATCATGGATAAGGTCACGGGCGGCTGCCTGTGCGGCAAAGTCCGCTTCGAAGCGGCGGGACAGCCGTATCGGGTCGGCATCTGCCATTGCCTCGATTGTCGCAAGCATCATGGCGCGCTGTTTCATGCCTCGGCGATATTTCCCGAGACTGCGGTTACGGTCGAGGGAGAAACCGGCGACTATGCGGGACGGCATTTTTGCCCGCGCTGCGGGTCGTCCGTTTTCGGCCACAGCGGCGATGAGATCGAAATCAACCTCGGTTCGCTCGATGCGCCGGATCAGTTCAAGCCGACCTACGAACTCTGGACCATCCGCCGCGAAAGCTGGCTGCCGCCTTTCCCGGACATGCATGGCTATGAGCGCAACCGCGATGGGTCGAGCCGGTTCGAGGAGGGAATTTATGGAGGCGCTTGAAAATCGGAATTATCGCGCTGGCTTTTTTCTGAGGGGTATGATGAACACACGCTTTTCGCCTGCCTGTGCCGCAGTTCTGCTTGCTGTTGCGTTGGCTCTTCCGGCAGGGAACGCCTTTGCCAAATCCGCCTGCGATGGCGTGACGACCACGCTCACCAAACAGCAGAAAACAGACTACAGGTCGCTCATCGCACAAAGTCTCGGCAAGAAAGTCAAACCCGCTTCCGTCGACATTCAAAGTTTCATGCAATATGGCAACTGGTCTGTCCTCTATGCGGATGTTCCGGTCGCTGATCCCGGCTATTTCTTCTTCGATCTTTCCGGCAAGTCGCCCAAACTGAAGGACGTCTGGGGCGGGATGGCTGAAAGAGACGAGATGCCCGATCTGGTCAAATGGGCTGAAAAGCTTGGTGCCAACAAGGAAATTGCCGCCTGCTTTGCCGATACGGCAACTGCTCCTTAAGTTATGCAGTGACTTCACAGACCATGTTCGACTTGTGAAAGCCCCAATCATCTGTGAAAAGCGGGCAGATACTGACCTGTTCAAAGCGAGCACCATGTTCAAGAAAACTCTCTTCGCCGTGGTGCTCATCGCCATCGCATTATTCGGCTATACGAAGGTCATGGCCAGGATAAGCCTGGCCGAACCTCCGCTTGCCGCACCGTCCGAACAACAGGCCGATGCGATCAGGGTTGAAAAGGCTAACCGCCAGATGACCCTGTTGCGCGACGGCAGAACAATCGGCACCTATCGCATATCGCTCGGCAGCAACGGCGATGGCGGTCACAAACAGCGCGAAGGCGATGAAAAGACGCCGGAAGGGCATTACGTCATCGACTGGCGCAACCCGCGCTCAATGGCGCATCTGAGCCTGCATATTTCCTATCCCAACGAAAACGACAAACAGGCAGCAGCGGCTGCCGGTCATGCACCGGGCGGCAATATCATGATCCACGGCCTGCCGAATGGCTGGGGCTGGCTTAAATCGGCACACCGGCTCTGGGACTGGACCGATGGCTGCATTGCCGTCACCGATGCGGAAATGCGTGACATATGGGCAAGGGTTCCGACCGGAACGCCGATAGAAATTCTGCCCTGACGGCCAGTGACGTATCGCTAGCCTTCCAGACTGCCTCCAGAGCATTTCCTGTTTCACTGAATCACTGGAAATGCTCTATCGTTTCTCTTTACGCATGTCTCCGGGAACCGGTTCGCATTTTCGGGAGACATACTCTAGCTCTTCACCGACCAGCGTTCGATATCCGCACTCTGCCCGATCAGTGCGAGGCCGTTGGCAATGGAATCGAACTGGTTCGAGCTTGTCACCTCGGCATCGGGAAAGCGGCTTTCAAACACGGTTCGGATGACCGGCACGAACGACGTGCCGCCAGTGAGGAAAACCCGGTCGATAGACGAGGTTTCCAGCTCCGCTTTTTCGACCGCCTGCTGCACCGAGTTTTCGATCTGGCGCACATCGTCCGCGATCCAGTTTTCGAAATCATTGCGGGTAATGTCCGAACGGATTTCAAAATCATCCGCCTTGAAGTGCAGTTCCGACATGCGCTGCGAGGAAAGCCGCACTTTCAGGTCCGATACGGCGCGATAGATTTCGTAGCCATAATCGTTCTCGATCAGGTTGATGAAATGTTCGAGCGGCTTGGGGTCAACCGCTTGCCGGGCCAGTTCGTCCAGATCGCGGATGGTGGCCGGAGAGTTCATCAGGAACAACGTGTTCCAGCGCGCAAAATTTGCATAATAATGGTTCGGCACAGTCAGCCTCTTGCCGAAGGACTGATATTCTGTCCCCTTTCCAAGCAGCGGCGATACGGCATTGTCGATGATGCGGTAATCGAACGTATCGCCGGCAATACCGACACCCGTCTGGCTGAGCGGCGTGAAACTCAGGCCTTGCCTGCCCACGTCGAACCGGACGATGGAAAAGTCGCTGGTGCCGCCGCCAAAGTCGGCCACCAGAACGGTGGACGCGGCCGTCAGTTCCTGCGCATAAAAATAAGCGGCGGCGACAGGCTCATAGACATAATGAATGTCGGTGAAGCCGAACGCCCGGAACGCCTTTTCATAGCGCTGCATGGCCAGCGCTTCATCGGGCGAAGCGCCTGCAAAGATCACCGGCCTGCCGATGACCACGCGATTGCCCTTTGGCGGCAGGCGGTCGCCCAGCCGTGCGGCAACCGTTTCGAGGAAAGTGGTCAGAATATCCTCGAACTTGAAGCGCTTGCCGAAGACCGGCGTGTCGGTGAAGGATTTCGATGCCGCGAATGTCTTGAAGGATTGCAGCATGCGCGTGGAGTGCGGCGCGTTGACGAATACGTCCATCGCCCATGGCCCACTTTCGACGGTGCGCTCGCCTGTTTCACGATCCTGCCAGAAGCAAAGAACCGAACGGTAGCCGGTAATATCAACCCCATCCTTCGGCACACTGAGAACCGCCGTCGTGCCATCGGCTGCGGCAACGGAAAGAACCGTGTTGGTCGTGCCAAAATCGATGCCCAATGTCACGCCGTCAAATGGGCTCTGGTCAGCCTTCGTCATCACTGCACCTTTTTTGGAGGAAATCGGGGAGCGGGCGGATTAGCAGCAGTGGCAGCCAAGCTCAACCCGAAAGTGTGGATTTGGCGCAGACTAGAGCATGTCTCCCGAAAGCGGGAACCGGTTTCGGGTCAAAGTCATGCGATAAAACAAACAGAGCATTTCCAATGATTCATCAGAAACAGGTAATGCTCTAAAAAAAAGAGGCGGCCTCAATCGAGCAGAAGGCGCTCCTTCCAGAAAATGAAAGCGCCCATGTCTTTTCAACTAAATTATGAGATTCCGACGCTGGACTTATTCAGCCAGATTTGATTGACCGGTAACATCAATTTGTCCAATAATACAGGAAATTTCTAAATGTCTGATGAAGTGACTGAGCATATCCCAATTGGCGGTGGACTCCTTCTCTTGCTATTGGGAATTATCATTAATCTATTAGTCAGCGCTTATATGATATATATTTATATCAAAATATCATATATTATGAATATTGGCTTCGGAACACAGTCTCTTAATTTGTCATATCACATATTGATAAACATAATATTTTTCATTGGATCATTATACGCGCTATACGCAAACTATTACTATCTGAAAAGCTTCAGGTATTTCATGGTGCTATTCCTGTTTGCCTCCGGCATATTGAATATGCTGCCAACCCTTTTTGCAGAACCCGCAACCGCAGCGGAGTCCGACGCCAGCGGTTTTGTGCTGCTTCTATCATGGCTGCCGGCAATTATATGGGTCCCCTACCTTCTTTATTCCGCAAGACCGAAGCGAACCTATGTTTACGATAAGTCTAATAATCCATGGCTATCGAAATCACGGCAAGCCTGACGCGGCTGCAGACGACAACAAAAAGCCCGGATCGCTCCGGGCTTTTTTTTATTTCTTCTTTTTGGCGCGGCCTGCGAACGGATTGTCCGAGGTACGCAAGGAAAGCCTGATCGGCACGCCCGGCATGTCGAAGGTTTCGCGCAGGCCGTTGATGAGATAGCGCACATAGGATTGCGGCATCGCATCGGGGCGCGAGCAGGACACGACGAAGCCCGGCGGGCGGGTCTTTACCTGCGTCATATACTTGACCTTGAGGCGGCGGCCCGAAACTGCCGGCGGCGGCTGGTGCGCGATGACGCCTGCCAGCCAGCGGTTGAGACGCCCGGTCGAAACACGGCGGTTCCAGATTTCGTGGGTCTTGACGACATTCTCCATGAGCTTGTCGATGCCCTGCCCGCGCTCGCCGGAAATCGGCACAGCACGCAGCCCACGCACCTGCGGCAGCAGGCGGGCCGTCTTTTCGTAAAGATCGGCCAGAACCATCTGGCGGTCTTCGATCAGATCCCATTTGTTGAATGCGATGATCGGCGCACGGCCCTCACGGATGATGAGATCGGCGATCTGCAGATCCTGCTTCTCGAACGGGATGGTCGCATCGAGCACGATGATCACCACTTCCGCAAAACGGATCGCGCGCAGGCCGTCGGCGACCGACAGCTTTTCGAGCTTTTCCTGCACGCGCGACTTGCGGCGCAGGCCAGCCGTATCGAACAGCTTGATCTTGCGGTCGCGCCATTCCCAATCGACCGAGATCGAGTCACGCGTGATGCCTGCTTCCGGTCCGGTCAGCAGGCGGTCTTCGCCCAGCATCGTGTTGATGAGCGTGGACTTGCCGGCATTCGGGCGTCCGACGATGGCGATGCGCATCGGCTTGGTCGCATCATAGGCCGGGATTTCTTCTTCATCCGGGTCTTCGATGTCGTCGCCGATCAGTTCACCTACAACCTTCGGCGTGAAAACCTCGTCCTCGGCTTCCTCTTCCTTCTCGTCGGCAAAGACGCGCTCTTCGCCCAAAAGCTCGACAATCGCGTCGCGCAGGTCGGGCATGCCCTGACCGTGCTCGGCAGAGATCGGGCATGGTTCGCCGAGACCAAGCTGGAAAGCATCATACATGCCGGATTGCGCGCCGCGCGCTTCCGCCTTGTTGGCAACCAGCACGACCGGCTTGCCGGAACGGCGAACCACTTCGGCAAAGGTGCTGTCGGTCGGCGTCAGGCCGTTCTTGGCATCAACGACGAAAAGGATGACGTCGGCTTCCTGAATGGCAGCCTCGGTCTGGGCGCGCATCCGCGCTTCCAGGCTGTCATTGGCAGCTTCTTCAAGACCCGCCGTATCGATAACCTGAAACTTCAGATCGTAGAGCTTGGCATCGTGGATGCGCCGGTCGCGCGTGACGCCCGGCAGGTCATCGACCAGCGCCAGCTTGCGGCCGACGAGGCGATTGAACAGCGTGGACTTGCCGACATTGGGACGCCCGACGATGGCGACTGTAAAACCCATGGAAGAAGATAACTCCAAAACTTGCGAATTTATGTGCTTTGCGCGTCAGGCACCTTGACGCCTGCGCTGCGCATCAGATCGAGCATCGTGTTGGACCGCTGGCGGATATTGGCCGGGGCCAGACTGTCATTGGCGATCTGCTGGAACAGCTTGACCGCATCGTCGAAACGTTCGGCCTTCCATGCGGCCAGGCCCAGGGCCTCCCGCGCGCTGGAGCGCATCGGATTGCCGTCAGCGGAAAGCGTTTCCACGCGCTTGGCCACATCGTCATAGGAACCGCTGTCGACCAGCAGATAACCGGCGCGCAGGCGCGCGACATCGCGCAGCGGCGCAGGCACGGCATTGTCGGCAGCAACGTCGTCGAAAGCCTTCACGGCACCGGCGGCATCACCCTTGTCGGCGATGACCGATGCGGCGCGAAGACGCGCCAGCACCGGATAGGAGCCGTAGCCGGTCTTTTCCAGATCGGCGAGTGCGGCGAGCGCCTCGTCGTTCTTGCCTTCCGAGGCGAGATCCAGCGCGGCCAGGAACTTGTCGCCGGAAGCGGAAGCCTTGCTGTCGGTCCAGTGCTGATAGCCGACCCAGCCAGCCGTCCCCAGCACGATGGCCACGGCGGCGCCGATCACCAGCGGACCGAAATTCCGCCAGACCTGCTTTGCCCGTTCCGAACGGATTTCCTCGTTTACCTCGCGAATGAAACTGTCGTCTGCCATGGACCTGCCACTAAAGCCAAATTGATGTTCGATATTTATGCGTTCTGGCGCTTTTAGTCGGAATTCGCGCCAGATGTAAGACCCGTATGCGAAATAAGCCAACACATGCGTTACAAAGTGCATTCCGGTCCGACAATCGCCTTATTCAAGAACTAGCCACGGAATTTCCGGAACTGTTTCCCCTCCCCCTCGTTTAGTGGTCCATGCGCTTTCTGTCCCCCCGCTCATTTCTGCTTTCAGCCCTTGCTCTTTCCACCTGCGCCGCGCAGGCGGAGCCGGTGCCCGCAAAGCCGCAATATGTGCTGATCTCCTTCGACGGTGCCCATGACAATGCGCTGTGGACCCGCTCGCGCGAACTGGCGAAGAAGAACAACGCCCACTTCACCTATTTCCTGTCCTGCGTCTTCCTGATGACCAGACAGGACCGGCGCGATTACCAGCCGCCGCACAAGCGGGCGGGTTCGTCCAATGTCGGCTTTGCGCTCAGCCGCGATGAAGTCGTCGCGCGTCTTGGCAATATCTGGCAGGCGCATCTGGAGGGAAACGAGATTGCCAGCCATGGCTGCGGCCATTTCGACGGCACCGACTGGTCGACCGCCGACTGGGACAAGGAGATCAGGGAATTTCGCCGCATCACCGCCGACGCCTACAGGAATAACGGCATCGACGGCGAGCCGGAAGGCTGGCGCGACCTCGCGCTGAAGGGCATAAACGGCTTCCGCGCGCCCTATCTCGCCGCGTCGAAGCCGGTGCAGGACGCGCTCAAGGCAAACGGCTTTCGCTATCAGGCATCGTCCGTTACCCGCGGCCCGGAAGCGCCGATCCTCGCCGGTCAGTTCGCTTCATTCGGATTGCCGCTTATCCCGGAAGGTCCGTCGCAGCGCCCCATCGTGGCGATGGACTATAATCTCTTTGTCCGCCACTCCAAGGGCAAGGAAGCGCCGCAGCAATCGGCAGCTTTCGAGGAACGGGCCTACAAGGCTTTCCGGGCGGCGTTCGACAAGCAATATGCGGGCGAGCGCATTCCGCTTCAGCTCGGCTTTCATTTCGTGCTGATGAATGACGGCGCCTACTGGCGCGCCATGGAACGGCTGGTGACGGAAGTCTGCACCAGGCCGGATGTCAAATGCACGACCTATGGCGATTATCTGGACAGTCTCGACAAGGAGACGGTCCACGCAGGCCAGAACAGGTCCTGACTTCAGGCCGAAGGCACCGTTTCCAGATCTCCGCGATCGGCCGATGGCAACGGCTCGTCATGGATAGTCGCCTCGAAAGCCCTCAGTCGCTTGTAGATCGACAACAGCTCGATGATCGTCGTCCAAGACTTGACGAGATACTGGAACGATTCCTGTACCTGCGAAAATACATTGATGATCTGGTTCATCAGGCCGAGCGTCAGCTTTCCAGCCACAATGGACGGTATGAGGATCAGGGTCGCGAAAATATTGTCGGCCTGCAGATAGAAAATGCGGGCCACGTTGAAATAGACATAGTGGAAATAGAGCCGGAAATAATTGTGCCGGACGTTGCGGAACAATTCGGCCATTGTGACTGGCCCGGCGCGATCGTCATGATCTTCACCATAGACGAGTTCCTTGCGGTAAGCCGCTTCCACGCGCTGGTTGTTGAACTCCAGTCCCGGCAGCTTGATGCCGACCAGCGCCAGCAGACCGGTGCCGAAGGCAGCCCAGAAAACAGCCGCCCATACAAGCGCATGTGGTATTGTGCCGATAACCGGCAACTCGGTGATTTTCTCGGAAAAGCTGAACAGGACCGGCAGAAAGGCGATCAGCGTCAGAATAGCTTTCACCAGATTGACACCGAGCTGTTCCAGCGTTGTTGAAAAGCGCATCGTATCTTCCTGCACACGCTGTGCAGCGCCTTCGATGGAACGCAGTTTCGGCCAGTACCTGACATAATAGTCATTCATCGCCGTGCGCCATCGGAAGATATAATGGCTGACGAAGAAGAGGCTCAAAACGCTGACCGTGACGCCAATAAAGGCAATCTTGGCAAACGTGACCAGCCCCCAGTAGAAATCGGCCGCGCTGACGGCGCCGGGTGTTGTCAGCGCCTTCTGTATCATGTCGTAGAACGGCCCATACCATGCATTGACCGCCACGCTGACCTGCACGCCGAAATAGGTGGTGAACAGGATCAGCGCCGATCCGAGTATCGACCAGCGCTGCCAGGGATGCGGTGAAAACCACGCCCAGAACAGATAGAAGGCGAATATCATCACCGCGAAGTAGATATAGAACCAGAGAAACGGCGCCGACCAGAAGATGCTTGCGCCGATAATCGGCGCGGCGTCGGGCGCCAGCGGCGGCAGGCCGAACACTGCGCCCAGCCGTTCACCTCCCTCGTACCAGCCGATTATCGCCAGCAGGCACCAGATCACGACGGACCAGAAGAACAGTTTCGGACGGGGGAAAAACGACACAAACACCGGGTTACATCCAACTCCTGAGGAATTATCCTCATAAGAAGCCGGTCCTTGTGCGTTTACCAGTTAAATTCCTGTAAGGTTTTCAACCCGCTGTTCGGGCGGCGCGTCCCGCCACGATGCCAAGCACCGCGACGACCACCAGCGAGAGCGCTGCGGCCAGACTTGCCGACGTGAACGAACCGGAGCGCTGCGCCATGAAACCTGCCACCAGCGGGCCGACGATCTGGCCGATGCTGAAGCAGACGGTCATCCGCGCCAGAGCGCGTTTCGGTGAAGACGGTGCGAGCGTGCGGGCAATCTGCAATCCAAACGCCGTCAGTGCCATGAAGGTCATGCCCAGAAGCGCACCGCCCACCAATGGACCGAGTGGCGGCGCCAGAACCACGCTTGCCGCAACGCCCACCGCCTCAAGGGTGGCCGTCAGGGCAAATGCGTTGAAGAGGCCGAATTTACGGGCTGCGGGAGCCCACAGCCAGATGGAGGGCGCTGCCATCAGGCCGGTCACCACCCACACAGCCGCTTCCATCAGCGGACCGCCATCGGTCGCGCGCACGATTGCAATGAGGAATGTGGCCGTGATCACATAGCCGAAGCCGAAGATGCCATAGGCCAATGCCAGCGCATTGAAGGCGAGGCTTTTGGGGAGCGGCGGTTCGCGCGTGCCGCTGTTTCCGCCGACCGGACCTTCCCGGACGAAAGCCGCGACCAGAACGGCCATCACAATGGTGAGAATGGCAGCGCCGATCCAGTCGGCCCGCCAGTCGAGCCCGGCAAGGCGGATCAGCGCCACCAGAACGGCAGAAAGCGCAATGCCACTGCCGACGCCGCCGAAATGCAGGGCTCCAAGCCCGGCCCTTTCCGCCGCCGTGACATGACTGAGCACGATTGCCGTGCACAGGATCATCGTCACCGCGCTTATGAAACCGGCCGCAAAGCGGATAATGGAAAACAGCCAGACGCCGTCAAAAAGCGCCATGGCTGCGCAGAGCAAACCGCTGATTATCAGGCCCGCGATCACGCTTGCCCGTTCGATGCCCGCAGACCAGCCATAACCGGCCACGACTGCCCCCAGCAGGTAGCCGATATAGTTTGCCGATGCGATGAACCCCGCATCGGCGGCAGTGAAGCCGATATCGGCCATCATCCCGGGCAGGATAGGCGTATAGATGAAACGCCCGATCCCCATGGCAGCAGCCATGGCAAGAAACCCGCCGAAAGCATAGCGAACGGCGGTGCGATGGTGTGAAGATGCGGGCTTGGTCATTTGCAGGGAGGTCTCAGTCATTGGCGGCAAAATAAGCTTCATTCATCCAGGGACAATTGAATTTTTCTGATCGGATCGATCACACGGATTGACGCTGAAACCGCTCCCGATCTCCGAAACCCGACGACAGAGTTGGATTTGAACTCTGCCGGAGCAGAACTACAATAGATCTATTGCACTCTCTTGATGGAGGATCAGGATGAACAGGTCGAAATTCTGTCTGTGGGCGACCGTGACATTCGCCACCGCAGGATCCGTCCAGGCACAGGAACTGAGGACCATGGATGATGTGGGCAGCGCATTGAACGCGTGCTGGACCGCGCCTGCGGGCAGCAAGAATTCAGCCGTGACCCTCAGCTTCAGCTTCAAGCGCAACGGCAGCCTGATGGGGCCGCCCCGCCCCAGCGCGATCAACGTTCAGGGCGACGACAAGGCGAAAAAGGCATTCGTGAACGCTGCTATCGACGCGGTCGAAAAATGCACGCCGCTAAAACTTGCGCCCTCGCTGGCAGAGGGTATCGGCGGGAATGTCTTCACCATGCAGTTTCATTCGGCGGATTGATCGATGCCAGACAAGGCGGTTGCCAGACGTCTGCTGGAAGATCACGTCGCACCATACGATGATCCCATCGCCTTCACACGAGGCCAGACGGTATCCCTGACCGGAGAGGCCGAAATCTGGGACGGCTACCGGTGGCTGTGGGCCGTGGGAGCGGATGGCCGTGCGGGGTGGATTCCCGATAACAGCATCATGGTCAAGGACGATACGGTCATCACTCTGCGCGACTACTCGGCGATGGAACTGAACTGCAACAAAGGGACCATCCTCCACGTCATCGAAGAAACGCATGGATGGGCATGGTGCAGTGCGCCCAATGGATTTTTCGGTTGGGTGCCGGCGAACAAACTTGCCTGACATTCCCCCCGTTTTGAGCGAGCGAAAAGTTTCTCTTGCGAATCGCATAAGTGCGTGCTTATGTGACGGCATGAATGAGAACGATATATTCAACGATGTTTTCAGGGCGCTTGCCGATCCGACCCGCCGCATGATCTTCGAGAAGCTGGCATCGGGCAGCATGAATGCCAGTGCGTTGCGGGAAGGGATGGAGATCAGCCAGCCCGCCATGTCGCAGCATCTGGCGGTGTTGCGCGGCGCGGGACTGGTGCGTGAGGAACGTGAGGGACGCTTCGTCAATTATGAAGTCGATCCGAACGGACTGACCCTCATCGCCAGCTGGCTTGGCAAATACCGCGCCTACTGGCCGGAACGTATCGATGCTCTCAAAACCTTGCTGAAGGATATGGACCAATGACCGACCGGCAGGAAGAACACCGCGAAAAAGCGATAGAGCTGGAATATGAGCTGGATGCCGCGCCGCAGAAAGTCTGGCGCGCGATCAGCATTCCGGAATTTCGCCAAAACTGGCTTCCATCCGAGGCACTGGCCGACCCGGAACCTGCGTCCTGCAAGCCCGGCGAGGAGATCAGCTACCGGATGCGGGAAAGCGAGCCGCCCTTTCTGGAAAGCATGGTGACGTTCCGCATCGTGCCGGGCATTTCCGGCGGCACCTGTCTGCGCGTCATCCACGAATTGAACGACGCGCGGGTGAAACATGCCGCACCGGTTGCCGCCAACAGCAACCGGATGCCGGTCATGCGCGCCGCCTGAAGCACCTACATCCTGATTTTGGAAGAGAGGAGTTCGCCATGCGCGAAACGATGCAACTCGTCCCTATGGTCGTCGAACAGTCAAGCCGCGGCGAAAGGTCTTTCGATATCTATTCACGCCTGCTGCGCGAGCGGATCATCTTTCTCAATGGCGAAGTGAACGACACCGTATCCGCGCTGATCTGCGCGCAATTGCTGTTTCTGGAAGCGGAAAATTCCAAACAGCCGATCAATCTCTATATCAACTCGCCGGGCGGCGTCGTGACCAGCGGCCTCGCGATCTATGACACCATGCGCTATGTCCCGCGCGCCGGTGCACACGCTCTGCATGGGGACGGCCCGTTCCATGGGTTCCTTCCTGCTGATGGCGGGGGAGCCCGGCCATCGCGCCGCCCTTCCCAATGCGAACCTGCTTGTTCACCAGCCTTCCGGTGGCTTTCAGGGGCAGGCATCGGACATTTTCATCCATGCCGAGGAAGCCCAACGAACCAAGCGGCTGATGACGCGTCTTTACGCCGAACATTGCGGCCGCACCTATGAAGAGGTGGAACGCGCGCTTGACCGCGATAATTTCATGACTGCGGAAGCGGGTCTCGAATGGGGATTGATCGACCGCATTCTAGAACGGCGGGAAGTTGCGGCGGCGTGAGAAGCAGGGCCTTCTGTCGCCAGCAGCGTTGTATATGTCCCCCGGGAACAGTATCAACGCCGGATGGATAGAAATCACGCAGCAATCCCCGAAGAAGCGGCAAAGGCCTTGATCGTCCTGCAGGAATGCCTGGGCTCATCCTTGCAGGCCCTATATCTGCATGGCTCCGCCGTGAATGGCGGCCTTCGTCCCAATAGCGACGTCGACCTGCTGGCGGTCTGCGACCGGAATCCGGCACCTGAAACCAGTGCGCTTCTCGTTGACCGGCTGATGCAGATATCGGGCCGGCACCCGGTCGCCCCCGGAATGCCCCGATGCCTGGAGGTGATGATCTTCCTGCGGCAGGACCTCGCCGCTTCTCGCTATCCTGCGCGGTGCGCCTTCATCTATGGAGAATGGCTGCGTGACGAATTCGAGGCCGGGATCGTGCCGCAGGCCCATACCGACCCCGAATATACACTGGTGCTCGCGCAAGCCGGCCAAGAAGCAATAAGCCTTGTGGGGCCCACGCGTGAGCATCTTCTGCCATCCGTGCCGCATGAGGACGTGCGGCGGGCGATTGCCGATGCCCTGCCCGCCCTTATCGGCAACCTTGCAGGCGACGAGCGCAATGTCCTGCTGACGCTGGCGCGGATGTGGTACACGCTCGAAACCGGAACATTCGCGCCGAAGGACGCCGCGGCCGAATGGGCGCTGCCGCTTGTTTCCCCCGAGACCGCCGCAGCCCTTGCGCTCGCGCAGGCGGCCTATCGGGGCGCGGCTGTTGACGACTGGCAAAGCCATCCCCTGCTCGCAGGGCAGGCGGCTGAGGAACTGGCACATCAGGTGCGGCTGCGTTTCTGAAAATCTTCAGGCCGCGGCTTCATCCTTTTGCCGCTGCGCAGGCACCGGTACGCTGTCGGGAATATCCGAATGCAGGAAGTGCAGAAGCGTGTCCTGAACCGACGACAGCCGGTGCGCGCAATCGCGCCAGCCGAACGGAATATCCTTCGGCATGGACGGGATCCGGCGCGGCTCCTGCCCTTCCTCCAGCTCGCAATTGGCAATGACTACCTGCAAGGCTTCCATCAACCATGGCGGCGGCGGTGCCTCCTTCTTGCGCAGCGCATTGCCCAGCGCTTCACCAAACAGCAGCGCCGATGCGTAAAGACGGATGCCGCGCCGATCATAACGGCCCGCCATTTCCGTGACCTCGCGCGCCACCAGCCGCCCGCGCAGCGACCAGCGCGCATTGCTGCGGGCCAGTGCGATGCCGTCGCCCAATGCGATCACCGCCCGGTGGGCCGAGGTAAACTGGTTGATCGCACTTTGCGCCCGCACCGGGTCCTGCTTTTCCAGCGCCACGGCCGATTGTTTCAGGCCCTTTGCCAGCCGGTCGAGCAGGCCGCGAGCGGCCTTGTCGATCAGAAGCAACGGGCTCGGTGTCATCAATATCTGGCTGAACAGCAAGCCCACGCCCGCGCCGACCAGAACATCGACCAGCCGCGTCACGCCTGCGACCTGCGGCCCCATGGCGAGAACCAGAATGGCCGAAACGCCCGACTGGATGGCGATTGCAGGCGCCATGCCGAAAGAGGTTGCCAGCACCATGGCAACGAAAGTCACGATGCTCGTATGGAAGACCGGAACGGTTTCGGGCAGAAGCAGCGAAAGCTCCCCGACCAGCACGCCTGTCGTAACGCCGACGACCACGCCGATCGCCTGCTTGCCGTGGTTGGGCAGGTTCGGCGCCAGACAGATCACCGCCGTCACCATGGCGAAAACGGGTTTCGGCTGGTCCAGAAGCAACTGGCAGATCAGCCATGCGACGCCGCCTGCGAAGGAAGCGATCAGGGAATCGCGCCAGCTCGCAGACCATTGCTGAACGACCTTCTTGGCGCGCTGCCGCATCGATTTCTCCATCTGCTTACCGGCAGCTATCTATGGCAGCATTTTCCCGCCTCAAGGCTTGAAGAAGTTTTCGTACTGGTCCGGCTTGAAACCGACCGTAAGCTTTCCATCCCTGTCGAGAACCGGGCGCTTGACCATGGAAGGCTGCGCCAGCATCAGTGCCCGCGCCCTGGCGGCGTCAACGTTCTGGCGTTCTTCCTCCGGCAGTTTGCGAAATGTCGTTCCGGCGCGGTTGAGCAACTGCTCCCACGGAACGCTTTTCAGAAAGCGGTCGAGCGTTTCGCCGTCCAGCCCTTCCTTCTTGTAATCGTGGAACGCATAGTCGATGCCATGGTCTTCAAGCCAGGTGCGCGCCTTCTTCATGGTGTCGCAGTTCTTGATACCGTAGATGGTCACGCTCATATCCGACTCCTTTGATCGCTTAGAGCGTGATGTTTTCAGGTTGAACCATTATCCCGCTCCAAACTTTTTGTTTGAGCATGTTTTTATCCGAAAACCGGTTCCCACTTTTCGGAATCATGCTCCAGTCGCGATCAAAGGCGATCGAAACGCCGGTTTCAACCTCTATCTGGAATCGTGAAAGATTATGCCCAGCGTATGCCGCTTGCCGGAACGGATGCGGCTGACGCCGTGCCGCATCTTGACGCGATAATCCCCGCGCGTGCCCTGCATCGGACGGTCATTGACCGCGAAGACCACGCCGTCGCCCTGCCGGAGCGGCACGACCTCGGCCCGGCTCTGCATGCGCGGGCGCTGTTCGGTCAGGACGAATTCGCCGCCCGTAAAATCCTTCTCCGGCTCGGACAGCAAAATCGCCACCTGCAACGGAAAGGCGATATCGCCGTAAATATCCTGATGCAGGCAATTATAATCGCCCTCTACATATTGCAGGATGAGGGGTGTCGGACGCGTCTGCCCTGCCGCGTGGCACCGCTCCAGGAAGGCATCATGGGTGGGCGGAAACCGGACATCCGATCCCAGTCTTTCGCTCCACCGATTGGCGATGGGAGCCAGCTGAAAATAGAGCTTCTGGCGCAGATTCCAAATTAAGGCAGGAATGGGATTTGCGTAATATTTGTATTCTCCGCGCCCAAAACCGTGTTTTCGCATCGAAATCACCGTTCGAAATGCGGCCAAGGTGTGATAACCTGCGGCAATCTCGCGGCAATCCTGTGGCGAAATTATGTTTTCGAGAATTGTGGCACCGAACTGGTCGAGTTCGGCGCCGATTTTTTGCCATTCATAGGCGGGAATATTCTGGCCCTGCGTGGGTTCATTTTTGTTCATGCCTGGCCCTCCCGCTTCAGGAGATCGCGCTTGCGCTCGACCCCCCAGCGATAGCCGGAAAGGCCGCCATCGTTGCGCACCACGCGGTGGCACGGAACCGCGACCGCGATCTTGTTCGCCGCGCAGGCCTGCGCCACCGCACGCACCGATTTCGGTGCGCCGATGCGCTCGGCAATTTCTGTATAACTCACTGTTTTACCGACAGGAATTTCTCGCAAGGCCTGCCAGACGCGTTGCTGGAACGCGGTTCCTTGCAGATCAAGCGGCAGGTCGAGCCCGATGCGCGGCGCTTCGACGAAACCGACCACCTCGGCAACCATATCCTCGAAATCGCGGTCCGCACCGATGAGATTGGCCTGCGGAAAACGCTTTTCCAGGTCACGGATCAGTTCTTCCGGGTCGTCGCCCATCAAAATGGCGCAGACGCCCCTTGTCGCTTGCCGCCACCAGCACTGCACCCAGCGTCGACTGGCCGACGGCAAAACGGATATCGGCATTCTTGCCGCCCTGCTTGTAAGCCTTTGGAGTCATTCCCAAAATTCCATCCGAAGCCTCATAGAAGCGGCTGCTGGAATTGTAACCGGCATCATAGATGGCGTCGGTTACGCGGATTTCCGGCGCATCCAGCGCCGCCCGCATCTTCCGCGCGCGATGCGCATCCGCATAGGCTTTCGGGGTCAGTCCCGTGAACTCCTTGAATATGCGATGGAAATGGGCCGGGCTTGCCTTTACTGAAGCCGCTATTTCTTCGAGCGATGGCACTTCTTCCGCCGTTTCGATGAAACGGCAGGCAGAGGCCACCATCTCGGCATAGCGGGTGCTGTTCTGCGTCGCGAGCGTTTCGGACAGATGCGGCTTGCAGCGCATGCATGGCCGGAACCCGGCGCGTTCGGCGTCCTCGCAACCGTCGAAGAACTGCACGTTCTCGCGCTTTCCTCGCCGCGACGGGCAGGACGGTCGGCAATAGACGCCGGTGGTGCGCACAGCATAGACAAATGCCCCGTCCGACGCCTTGTCGCGGTCGAGCACCTTCTGCCAGCGGCTTTCATCGGGGTCGTGGGTCTTCATGGTCATCAGGTTCATGTCCGTATTCCTTCAATATGAGCATGAAGGAAGGCTAATGCCACCGCGTCGAAACTACACTCCGCTGCTTGCTTTCAAATTCGAAACGGCGCCGTTGCACAGTCTGTTCACAAATAAGGAACATGCAAGCTTCCAGCTTTTATACCATGATATGAAAGGTAAACAGGGAGAAGACCATGACGACAATCGGCTTCATCACCGATGGCAAGGAAACACCATCCGCTTCCGGCAAGACATTCGACCGCAAGGACCCCGTCACCGGAAAGGTCGCCACCACAGCGCCGGCGGCCAGCCTTGCCGATGTCGATGCGGTTGCGAAATCTGCCGCGAAAGCCTTTGAAAGCTGGTCGGAAACCGGGCCGGGCGAGCGTCGCGCACTGCTGAACAAGGCGGCTGACCTGATGGAAAGCCGCGCCGATGAATTCATCCGCCTCATGCTTGAAGAAACCGGCGCAACCGCGCCTTGGTCGGGCTTCAATGTCCACCTCGGCGCCGGTGTGCTGCGCGAAGCCGCAGCGCTCACCACGCAGATCACCGGCGAGATCATCCCTTCGGACAAGCCCGGCATCGTTTCCATGGCAGTGCGCCAGCCGGTTGGCGTGGTGCTTGGCATGGCGCCCTGGAATGCGCCGGTCATTCTGGGCGTGCGCGCCGTTGCAGCCGCCCTCGCCTGCGGCAACACGGTTATCCTGCGGTCGTCCGAATCCTGCCCCGGCGTTCATCACCTGATCGTCAAGACACTCAACGATGCTGGCTTCCCCGCCGGTGTGGTCAATGTGATTTCCAATGCGCCCGAGGACGCGCCGGAAATCGTCGCCGCCCTTGTTGCCCATCCGTCCATCCGCCGCATCAACTTCACCGGCTCCACCCATGTCGGCAAGATCATCGCCAAACAGGCCGCAGAGCATCTCAAGCCCGTGCTGCTGGAACTGGGGGGCAAGGCGCCCTTCATCGTGCTGGAGGATGCCGATCTCGATCAGGCGGTCGATGCGGCAGCTTTTGGCGCTTTCATGAATCAGGGCCAGATCTGCATGTCCACGGAACGCTTTATCGTGCATGAGAAGGTGGCGGATGCCTTTGCGCAAAAACTTGCCGCCAAGGCAAAATCCCTTCCCGCCGGTGATCCGCGCGGCAATGTCGTGCTCGGTTCGCTGGTCGATCTCAAATCCGCCGAGCGCATGGATGCGCTCATCCAGGATGCCGTGTCGAAAGGCGGCAAGGTTCTGGCGGGCGGCAAGCGCGAAGGCTCCATCGTCGAGGCGACGATCATCGATCACGTGACGCCCGACATGAACATTTATACGCAGGAATCCTTCGGGCCGGTGAAACCCATCATCCGCGTCAGGGATGCCGATGAGGCGATCCGTGTGGCCAACGACACCGAATATGGCCTTTCATCCGCGATCTTCAGCCAGGATGTGAAACGGGCGCTGGCGCTTTCGAAAAAGCTTGCGACCGGCATCTGCCACATCAATGGCCCGACGGTCGCAGACGAAGCGCAGATGCCCTTCGGCGGCGTGAAATCTTCCGGCTATGGCCGTTTCGGCGGAAAGGCCGTCATCAACGAATTTACCGACCTGCGCTGGATCACCATCGAAGGCCCGCAGCATTATCCGTTTTGAACGAGAAAGGGCGGAGCTTTCAACTCCGCCCTTTCATCATCGGTATCCGTTCAAGACTTTCGCGCTTCCTTGATCGCCTCGATCAGCTCCGGCTCCTTCATCACTCCGCCATAGAGCTTGGTGCCGATGACGAAGGAAGGCGTGCCACCGAAATTGAAGGCTTCGCCCTGATCCATATTGCGCTCAAGAACGGCATTGATGCGCTTGGAATCAGCCTTATAGGCCGCATTGAGCTTCGCCGGATCGAGTCCGCCCTTTTTCAGCGCCGCATCCACCTGTTCCGGCGTAAGGCGACCGGGCGTCGCCATCAACGCTTCCATCGCCTTTACATAGTTGCCGGATTTTTCCGCCGCCAGAACGAGGCGCGCGGCATAGGCGGACGTGTCGCCGAAGATGATCCAGTCCTTCATGACAAGGCGGACATTGCCGTCATTCCTGACCACGCGCATCAGTTCGGCATGCCCCTTCTTGCAGTAAGGGCACTGGTAGTCGAAATATTCGACAATGGTGACATTGCCGTTAGGATTGCCCAGAACCGGGATTTCCTTGTCGTAGAGTACTTCCGCAACCGTCGGAACGCGCTGGGCGAGGCTCTCGCCACCCGAAATCGCGATCGTTGCGGCGCCCGCCGCCGTTGCGGCCAGTATCTGACGACGATTCATCATGAGCTTGCTCCTTTGCCCGACTTTGCTTCAGACTGGGATTTATCCAACACCACGACACGCGCACCGGCGCTGGCGCGCTTGTAGAGATCGAGTATGTCCTGATTGTAGAGGCGGATGCAGCCGGACGACGCAGCCTTGCCGACGGACCATGGCTCGTTGGTGCCGTGAATGCGGTAAAGCGTGTCCTTGCCATCGCGATAGAGATAGAGCGCACGGGCACCGAGCGGGTTGCGGATGCCACCCTCCAGACCATTGGCGTATTTTGCGTAATGCTCCGGATTGCGCTTGATCATGTTGGCAGTCGGCGTCCAGCGCGGCCATTGCGACTTGTAGGCAACCTTGGCATCGCCTGAGAAAGTCAGACCAGCGCGACCGACCCCCACCGAATAACGGATTGCCTTGCCGCCCGGCTGCACGAGATAGAGATAGCGCGCATAGGGATCAACCACGATCGTGCCCACCGGCTCGTTCGTGGCATAGTCGACTTCCCGACGCAGATTGCGATCCGCGATCTTACTGACATCAAGTGCGGGAATGAGATTGCCGCGGTCGTTCACCGCGCCATACATGGTCTCATATTCACTCTTCGCCGTCTGCATTTCCGGCGCAGGCTGCCTCACGGGTTCGGCTGCAACAGGCTCGGGCCTGAAGGCCACCGGCTGCGGCATGGTGACGGCGATGGGCCGCTCCGCAGATGCGGTCGTGCATGCCGCGGCAACAAAAGGCAGGCAGACAACCGCGGCCATCCGCAGCAGTGATTTCCGCGCGTTCTGTTTGTCAATCGATACAGTCAATTCTCTTGCCCCCGGGCCATCTTGAAATCCTTACATCCTTTGTTGCCGGAGCATTCTCCAGAACTATTGGAAATGCTCTATCTCTTTGTCTTTACGCATTATCCAACGCAAAACCGCTTCGCACTTTTGCTGGAAATGCTCTAGTCAGCGCTCACAAGACCGACCGAACGTTCGATGGAGGCGGTCGTGACATCGCCCACCAGTCTGGTTCCCTCCGGTTCCTTGCTGATGCGATTGAAGAAGATCATCGTCGGCGGCCCGGCCACGCCGAGCTTTGCCATCAGGTCGGCATTGCCCGCTGTAAGCTCGGAAATATCCGCCTTGACAAGCTGGTAACCTTCCAGCGCCTTCTTCACGCCAGCGTCGGGCAAAACCCGGCGCTCCACGGTGGAACAGCTTACGCACCAGTCCGCCGTGAAATAGACAAGCGTCGGCTTGTCGCCGCGCGCCTCGCCAAGTTTCTCCTGAAGGGAAGAAACAGTCTCGACCGGCGCAAATTGCAGCGCGGCCAGATTCTGGTTGCCGCCACGGTTACCGAATGCGGCCAGCGGTTGCAACGGGTCTTTTCCGCCCGACGCCACGCCGAGCATCAAAATGACGCCGTAGACGAATGCCGCCGTGCCTATGGTGCGGGCGACGACGCTGCGTCCCGGAATTTTGAGGAATGCGAAACTTGCGGCCCCGAAAAGCAGGAGCGCCCACAGCACCATATCGACACCCGGCGGCAGAAGGGGAGCCGCCATGAAGATCGCGGTCGCCAGAAAACCGAAGCCGAAAATCTGCTTTACCGTTTCCATCCATGCGCCTGCACGCGGAAGCGTACCCCCGCCAAGCGTGGCGAAGGCAATAAGCGGCAATCCCTTGCCGATGCCGAGCGCAAAGAGCGCGGAAGCGCCAAGCGCGACATTGGCGGTCTGCGCGATATAGATAAGCGCGCCTGCAAGCGGCGCCGTAACGCAAGGGCCGACGATCAGCACGGACGAAAAGCCGAGAATGGCGGCCGACCGCTTGGAGCCTGCCCGCTGCTGGCCATGGGGACCAGTCCGCGACGAAATCGCGCTGACCCATGAATTGGGAAGCTGTATCTGGAAGAGGCCGAACATGGAGAGCGCCAGCAGCACGAATAATCCTGCCAGCACGAGTGCTGTCCATTTCGATTGCAGCACCATCTGCAGGTTCTGTCCCGACCAGCCTGCGATTGCGCCGACTACGGCAAAACCCAGCGCCAGGCTGACGACATAGGTGGCGGAAAGCACGAAGCCGCGTTTTGCGGTCAGCTTCTCCCCTTCACGCGCCAGCGTTCCGGCAAGGATGGGGTAGATGGGAAAGACGCAAGGGGTGAAAGCAAGCAGCACGCCGAAAGCCAGAAATGCCGCGATCACCAGCCCGGCGCCGCCGCGATCCAGCAGCCCCTCGACCATGCCCTTTTCGGGTGCAAGGGCAAATGCCGCCTTTTGCGGAGCGGCTGGCACCCGCAGCCGGTGTGAAGGTCGGCGTCTGCGCCAGCAGCTTGGCCTTTTGGCCCTTCTCGCTCGAAACTGCGAGCGTGACCGGATCGACCGTCCTGGTTTCCGGGCGGTAGCAAATGCCATCTTCCTGACAGCCCTGATAGGTGAGTTCCAGCGGCTCTGTACCCGCCTTCACGCTTGCCGTGGCGTGGGTGTAATAGACTTCAAGCCGCCCAAAATTCGGGTCGTCCTTGGGCTGTCCGGGCTGCGTGTCGACGGCTAGCGGATTTCCCTGCCCGTTCTTCGCCGCTATATGGTCGCGATAAAGATAATAACCGTCCGCGATCTGCCAGTTGAGTACCAGCCGGCCATCCGTGTCCTTCAATACGCTCAGGCGGAATGCCTGATCGACCGGCAGCGGGTTTGCCGCCGAGGCCGGGGCGAGTGCGAGGAGCAAACCGATGAACAAGCTGGCGAGGCCCGCAAGGAGACGCATTACGATTTTCCGCATAATTCGATTCGGACAAATTGATCATGTTGCAAATGGCGAATGTCCCCGCCACCTTAAGGCAGCCTTAAGCTGGCGCAGGGAAAAGCCCGTGCGGGGTTAAACATCAATAAAGGCAGAAACAGGAACTCATGCGCATACTCGTGGTGGAAGACGACACGATCCTTCTCGACGGACTGACTGTAGGGCTTGGGCTTGCCGGTTTCACCGTGGATGCCGTGTCGACCTGCTGCGACGCGGAAGCAGCGCTTGCCGCGCAGAACTATAACGCGGTGGTGCTCGACCTGATGCTGCCCGATGGCTCGGGCCTCGATATTCTGAAATCCATGCGGCGTGGACGCGACGAGACGCCGGTTCTGCTGCTGACCGCGCGCGATCAGGTGCCCGAGCGCATTGCGGGGCTCGATGCCGGTGCGGACGATTATGTCGGCAAACCCTTCGACCTGCATGAGCTTGCGGCCCGCGTGCGCGCCGTCGCCCGGCGCGGCGCAGGACGCGCCAATGCCCTGCTTGAATGGCGCGGCGTGGAACTGGACCCGGCGGAGATGTCGGTGCGCTTCCATGGCGAACCCGTGCGGCTGACCCGGCGCGAATTCTCGATCCTGCGCACCTTGATGGAGCGGCCCGCCGCCACCTTCTCCAAATCCTCGCTGGAGGAAGCGCTTTACGGCTGGCAGGAGGAAGTGGAGAGCAACGCGGTGGAAGTGCATATCCACCACCTGCGCTCCAAGCTTGGCTCCGATTATATCGAAACCGTGCGCGGGGTCGGTTACCGGCTGGCGGGAGCAAGGACATGAATTCCATTCGCAGCCGTCTCACCGGCATCCTGATCGGCGTCACCTGCGTCGTCTGGCTTTTCGCGGTCGTGTGGATCCATATCAGCACCCAGTCACAGCTTGAAAAGGTGCTCGATGCGCGCCTGATGGAAGCCGCGCGGATGGTCAACTCGCTTCTGACGGACCATCGGGTCGCGGTTGGCCCGGATGGAGATGGCGGACAATTGTCGTTGAAGCCGATGCCTGATTTTCCGCTCTATGACCGGCAGCTTTTCTGCCAGATATGGGCTCTCGACGGCAAGCTTGTGGGACGTTCCGAAAGTGCGCCCGGCGTGCGGCTCACCAATATCGCGAACGGCTTTTCGGATACGGAAGTTGCGGGCGACCGCTGGCGCGTGTTCGCGGTGGAAAATACCCAGCTCGGCCTGCGCGTCATGGTCGGCGACAGCCTGAGCGTTCGCGAAAGGCTGGTGCAGAATGTCGTGACCGGGCTTGTGCTGCCCGCGCTGTTGATGCTGCCCGTTCTGGCGCTCATGATCTGGTTGTGCGTAAGGCGCGGTCTCGATCCTCTGAGCCGTCTTGCATCCGTGCTTTCAAAGCGCCAGGCGCAGGATTTGCGGCCCCTGCCCGAACACAACCTGCCCAAGGAGATTGCGCCTGCCGTCACCGCGCTGAACGGGCTTTTCCAACGCGTCGACGAGGCGCGCGAGCGCGAGCGCAATTTCGCGATCTTTGCCGCGCATGAACTGAAGACGCCGCTCGCCGGATTGAAGACGCAGGCGCAGATTGCCGAAAGCGCAAAGGACGAAACAATGCGCGCCAATGCGGTGCGCCAGATCGCGGCGGGCGTCGACCGCACCACCCGTCTCACCAATCAGCTTCTCGACCTCGCCGCACTCGAAACCGGAGACGACATTGAAGCACCGGCATGCGAACCGGCGTGCCAGCTTCTTGTTGCGGTGTCGACCGACATGCGGATGCTTGCGGCGCAGCGCGGCGTTTCCATCGAACTGCCGGGCAACATGCCGCTGGTACAGATGCCCTTCCCGCACCTCTTCACGCTTGCCGCGCGCAACCTGATCGAAAACGCCGTCAACCACTCGCCCGGCAACGGCACCGTGCGCTGCCGCCTTGAAGCCGCAGCCGACAAGCTCAAGCTGGTCGTCGAGGATGACGGGCCCGGCATTCCCGAAAGCGAAATGCCGCACGTGACCGAGCGCTTCTTCCGCGGCGCTAATCGCAATGAAACCGGCAGCGGCCTTGGGCTTCCCATCGTGAAAATGGCGGTGGAGCGTATGGGCGGGGAATTGCAGCTGCAAAACCGCCCGCAAGGGGGCTTAAGCGCGTCGATCATCGTGCCGGGCACCATCGTCGGATGACGGCCATCTGAAACGGAACCACGGCGCGCATCGAACAAGGCTCATTCCCCTGCTTTCAGGCGTTTGAGCCCGTGTCTTTGATTTAGATCAATGACACCTGCTCCCCGAGCGCAGATAGCGAACCTATCGCTATTGCTGCCTCATCCGAGGCGGCTCTTGTCATGCGCTGCGAGGGGATTTCATGAACTACGCCGCTGGAACAGTCCTTTCCGGTCTGGGGGCACTTTTTGCTGTGCTTTTGGCCGGATTTTCCCATGATGAGCTGTTCAGAACCCATATGTGGATTCTGTTCGCTACACTGGCCATCTTCACCATTCTTCTGATGCGGAATGCCAATTACGGCCTGACGCCCAAAAAGGTCGACCAGTCCGCCTATATGGACGGCCCGATCCGCTACGGCGTCATCGCAACGGTTTTCTGGGGCGTGACCGGTTTTCTGGTCGGCGTCGTCATCGCCGCGCAGCTCGCCTTTCCCGATCTCAATCTGGAACCCTATCTGAACTTCGGCCGCCTGCGCCCGCTGCACACATCTGCGGTGATTTTCGCGTTCGGCGGCAATGCGCTGATTGCATCGTCCTTCTATGTCGTGCAGCGTACCTGCCGCGCCCGCCTCATCGGCGGCGATCTGGCATGGTTCGTGTTCTGGGGCTACCAGCTTTTCATCGTGATGGCCGCGACCGGCTATCTGCTCGGCATCACGCAGAGCCGTGAATATGCGGAACCGGAATGGTATGTCGACATCTGGCTGACCATCGTCTGG
Organism: Brucella intermedia LMG 3301; assembly: GCF_000182645.1. Classification (NCBI taxonomy): domain Bacteria; kingdom Pseudomonadati; phylum Pseudomonadota; class Alphaproteobacteria; order Hyphomicrobiales; family Brucellaceae; genus Brucella; species Brucella intermedia. Next base: position 451,419 of record NZ_ACQA01000001.1, on the reverse strand, counting down.
GTCGCCTATCTGGTCGTCTTCCTCGGCACGATCCTGAAACGCAAGGAGCCGCATATCTATGTGGCGAACTGGTTCTACCTGTCCTTCATCATCACCATCGCCATGCTGCATATCGTCAACAACCTGGCGATCCCTGTCTCGTTCCTCGGCGTGAAAAGCTATTCCGCCTTCGCGGGCGTGCAGGATGCGGTGACGCAGTGGTGGTATGGGCACAACGCCGTCGCCTTCTTCCTGACCGTGCCGTTTCTGGCCATGATGTATTATTTCGTGCCGAAGCAGGCAGAGCGTCCGATCTATTCCTACCGCCTGTCGATCGTGCACTTCTGGTCGATCATCTTCCTCTATATCTGGGCCGGGCCGCACCATCTGCACTACACCGCCGTTCCCGACTGGGCGCAGACGCTCGGCATGGTCTTCTCCATCATGCTGTGGATGCCGTCCTGGGGTGGCATGATCAACGGCCTGATGACGCTTTCGGGCGCATGGGACAAGGTCCGCACCGATCCGATCATCCGCCTGATGGTTGCCGCCATCGCCTTCTACGGCATGGCGACCTTTGAAGGCCCGATGCTGTCGATCAAGGCCGTCAACTCGCTGTCGCACTATACGGACTGGACCATCGGTCACGTTCACGCGGGCGCGCTTGGCTGGAACGGCATGATCTCGTTTGCCGCCGTCTATTATCTCGCACCGAAGCTGTGGAACCGCCAGCGGCTCTATTCGATCCGCATGGTCAACTGGCACTTCTGGCTGGCGACGCTCGGCATCGTTCTCTACGCGGCTGCCATGTGGGTTGCCGGTATCCAGCAGGGCCTGATGTGGCGCGAATACGACGATCAGGGCTTCCTCGTCTATTCCTTCGCGGAAACCGTGCTCGCCATGTTCCCATACTACGTCATCCGTACGCTTGGCGGCGTGCTCTACCTCGCCGGTGGCTTCGTGATGGCCTGGAACGTCTATCAGACCATTCGCGGCAATCTGCGCAACGAAGCCCCGATGGGCGGCACCCGGACTGTAGCCGGTGCGACCATGCAGCCTGCCGAATAAGGAGCGTGTGATTTATGTCGATACTAAAGAACCACTCCAAGCTGGAGAAAAACGCAACGCTGCTGCTGATCGCATCGCTCGCCGTGGTGACGGTCGGCGGCATCGTTGAAATCGCACCGCTCTTCTATCTCGAGAACACCATCGAGAAGGTGGAAGGCATGCGCCCCTACTCGCCGCTGGAACTCGCGGGCCGCGACGTCTATGTGCGTGAGGGCTGCTATCTCTGCCACAGCCAGATGATCCGCCCGTTCCGCGATGAAGTGGAACGTTACGGCCATTACAGCCTGGCTGCGGAATCCATGTACGACCATTCGTTCCAGTGGGGCTCCAAGCGCACGGGGCCTGACCTCGCCCGCGTCGGCGGCCGCTATTCGAACGAGTGGCACGTGCAGCACCTTGTCCGTCCGCGCGACGTGGTGCCGGAATCGGTCATGCCAAGCTATGCATTCCTGAAGGACCGTCCGCTGGAGGCTTCCAACATTGCGGCCAATCTGAAAGCCAATGCGGCGGTCGGCGTACCCTACAGCCAGGAAATGATCGACAACGCGCTTGACGATCTGAAGGCACAGGCCACGCCGGATGCCGACACAACCGGCGTCGAGGCACGCTATCCCAAGGCCAAGGTCGGCGATTTCGACGGCAATCCGCAGATGATCTCGGAGATGGACGCGCTCATCGCCTATCTCCAGATGCTCGGAACGCTCGTCGATTTCTCGACCTACGACCAGTCCCCCAAAGCGAGATAAAGCGGAGATTTAGCGATGGATTACAACACCATGCGCACTTTCGCCGATAGCTGGGGTCTGCTCGGCATGGCGCTCTTTTTTCTCTTCGTCGTTCTCTACGCCTTCCGGCCAGGCAGCAAACAGATAGCCGACCACGCGAAGGACATTCCTTTCAAGGATGACGCAAATGACTGACAAGCAAATCGACGAAGTAACCGGCGTAGCGACCACCGGCCACGAATGGGACGGCATCAAGGAACTGGACAATCCTATGCCCCGCTGGTGGCTGTGGACATTCTACGCGACGATCTTCTGGGCGCTTGCCTATGTGATCGCCTATCCGGCATGGCCGCTGATCTCAAGTTCCACCGGCGGCATGCTCGGGTGGTCGAGCCGCGGCGCTTTCTGGGAAGAAACCGCCCGCGTCGACAGCGAGCGGCAGGGCATCATCGACCAGATCAAGGCCAAGGACGTCCACGAGATTCTGGCGGATGAAAATCTGCGCCAATATGCGATTGCCGGTGGCGCTGCCGCCTTCCGCGTCAATTGCGTGCAGTGCCACGGCTCCGGCGCGCAAGGTGCGCCCGGCTATCCCAACCTCAATGATGACGACTGGCTGTGGGGCGGTTCGATCGACGACATCCTGACGACCATCCGTCATGGCGTGCGCTCCACGGACGATGCCGACACCCGCATTTCCGAAATGCCCGCCTTTGTCGACGTTCTGGAACCGCAGCAGATCCGCGATGTCGCCGCCTATGTGGTGAGCCTCTCCGGCACGCCGCACAACCCCGCCATGGTGCCGGAAGGCAAGAAGGTTTTCGCAGAGAACTGCGCCGTCTGCCATGGCGCGGATGCCAAGGGTCTGCGCGAGTTCGGCGCACCGGACCTGACGGACGCCATCTGGTTCTACGGCTCCGGCGAGGACGCCATCGTGCGTCAGGTTGCGCATCCCAAGCACGGCATCATGCCCGCATGGGAAACACGCCTCGGAGACGCAACCGTCAAGCAGCTTGCCATCTTCGTCCACTCGTTGGGCGGCGGTGAATGAAGAGACGGGAGTAAGGCAGTAGGGGAATAGGGGAGTATGTTTTGGTTGTGAACGTCCGAAACGACACTCCCTCTTCTCATACTCCCTTACTCCCCTATTCCCCTACTCCCCCTTTAGCCTCTGAGCTTGCCGAAGGCCCAGTGCGGCAGGAGCAAAAAAATGTCAGACGATGTCGAACGCATTGACGTTCAGGCAGTCAACTCCCCCAAAACCCGCCAATCGCTTTATGCGGCACGGGTGAAGATTTTTCCGAAGCGCGTGCAGGGCGAGTTCCGGCGCTTCAAGTGGATTGTCATGCTCATTACGCTCGGCATCTACTATCTGACGCCATGGCTGCGCTGGGATCGCGGCCCCTATGCACCGGATCAGGCGGTCCTGATCGATCTTGCCAATCGGCGCTTCTATTTCTTCTTCATCGAAATCTGGCCGCAGGAATTCTACTACGTCGCGGGCCTGCTCATCATGGCGGGCCTTGGTCTGTTTCTCGTGACCTCCGTCGCCGGTCGCGCCTGGTGCGGTTATACCTGCCCGCAGACCGTCTGGGTCGATCTTTATCTCGTCGTCGAACGCGCCATCGAAGGCGACCGTAATGCGCGCATGAAGCTCGACAAGGCGCCATGGACCTTTGACAAGCTGTGGAAGCGCGTGAGCAAACATTCCATCTGGTTGCTGATCGGCGTGCTGACCGGCGGCGCATGGATTTTCTATTTCGCCGACGCGCCGCAACTGCTCATGGATCTCGTGACCGGTCAGGCAGCGCCTGTCGCCTATTTCACCGTCGCCATCCTTACCGCCACCACCTATGTTTTCGGCGGGCTGATGCGCGAGCAGGTCTGCACCTATATGTGCCCGTGGCCGCGAATTCAGGCCGCAATGCTGGACGAAAATTCGCTCACCGTCACCTATAATGACTGGCGCGGCGAGCCGCGCTCCCGCCATTCCAAGAAGGCGATTGCCGCTGGTGAAACCGTGGGCGATTGCGTGGATTGCAATGCCTGCGTGGCCGCCTGCCCGATGGGTATCGACATTCGCGACGGGCAGCAGCTCGAATGCATCACCTGCGCGCTGTGCATCGATGCCTGCAATACGGTCATGGACAAGATCGACAAGCCGCGCGGCCTCATCTCCTATGCGACGCTGGCCGATTACAACGCCAACATGGCGCTCGCGACCAATAATGGCACGGCGCCGATCGATCCCGCCCGCGTCTACAAGGCGCCCAACAGCTTCTCGGACAAGGTGCAGAACCTGTCATGGAAGAAGGTGCTGCGTCCGCGCAGCATGTTCTACTTCGCCGTATGGGCGCTGATCGGCCTGACGCTCGTCATCTCGCTGTCGACGCGCCAGCGCATCGGCATCAACGTGCTGCATGACCGCAACCCGCAATATGTGCTTCTGTCGGACGGCTCGATCCGCAACGGTTACACGGTCAAGCTGCTCAACATGATCCCGACGCCGCGCACCTTCCGCCTTTCCATCAAGGGCCTGCCGGGCGCAACGCTGACCGTTCAGGATGAAACCGCGGATGCGAACGGGAATTACGATGTGCCGGTGGAGCCGGACCGCCTGAAGACATTGCGCGTGTTCGTCACCATGCCGCATGATGCGATTACCGAACATCGCCACGACTATGAAATCGAAGTGCGTGACGCGGACGGCGCGGAACACGCACGTTACAAGGCAACTTTCATGGCACCGGAGGGCAGATAATGTCGATCAAGTCGAAAACCGCAGGCACGTTCACCGGCTGGCACATGCTGGGCATCATGGTCGCTTTCTTCGGCGTCATCATCGCGGTCAACCTGACCATGGCCTATAACGCGATCCATAGCTGGAGCGGGCTGGTGGTGCAGAACACCTATGTCGCCAGCCAGGAATTCAATGACAAGGCCCAGACCGGCAAGGAACAGGCCGCGCTGAACTGGCAGTCGAAGCCGGCGTATGAGAACGGCATCTTCACTTGGCGGCTCGCCGACCATGAAGGAAAGGCCGTCGTCATGACCGGCGGTACGGTGGAGTTCAAGCGTCCGGTCGGTGACGTGAACGATACCAAGGTCACGCTGAGCGTCGGCGAGCCCGGAATTCTGACCGCACCGCTGGAACTTGGCGAGGGCGCGTGGATCATGGAAGTGAATGCAGATGCGGGTCTTGAAGACCCTTATCGCCATATCATCCGCGTTCTGGTGAAGGATGGGAGAATGCTATGAGCTGCTGCGTCGAGAATGCACAGATAGCGACCGTCGTTCAGGCCGTCTCCGCAGATGAAATGCAGGTCGCAAGCCGTGCGCTGGGAGATGGTTTTCGCCAGCTCGACCTGTCGGTTCCCGGCGTTCATTGCGGCCTGTGCATCAAGAATATCGAAGAGACGCTCGGCAAGATCACAGGGGTTGCCTATGTCCGCGTCAACCTGACGGCCCGCCGCGTGACCGTGCGCTGGAAGGATGGCGAGACGCCGCCCGATGTGGTCGATCCGCTTCGCAGGCTCGGTTACGAAGCGCATATCTTTGACATGGCGCAGGAGAAAGACCCGACCTTCACGCGGCTTCTGATCGCGCTTGGCGTCGCGGCGTTTGCTTCCAGCAATGTGATGCTCTTGTCGGTCGCGGTCTGGTCGGGGGCGGATGCGGCGACACGCGATATGTTCCACTGGATTTCCGGCCTCATCGCCCTGCCGACGCTGATCTATTCGGGCCGGATTTTCTATGTTTCCGCATGGAATGCGCTGCGTGCGCGGCGCGTCAACATGGATGTGCCGATTGCGCTTGCCATCACGCTGGCCTTTGGCATGAGTGTCTATGAAACCCTGCATCACGGCCAGCACGCCTATTTCGATGCATCGGTGACCTTGCTGTTCTTCCTGCTGATCGGCCGTACGCTCGACTACATGATGCGCGCCCGCGCCCGTTCCGCCGTCCGAGGTCTGGCGCAGCTTGGCTCTCGCGGTGCGGTGGTGATCGGCGATGATAACGAACGCAATTACCTGCCGGTCAACGAAATCCGCCCCGGCATGCGCATCATCCTTGCAGCAGGCGAGCGCGTACCCGTTGATGCCAAGGTGGAAGAAGGCCGTTCGGAACTCGATTGCGCCATTGCATCGGGCGAAAGCGATGCCGTGCCTGTCGGTCCGGGCTCCGAGATTCGCGCCGGCACGCTTAACCTTTCCACGCCGCTAATCATTCGCGCGACGGCGGAAGCCAAGGATTCCTTCCTCGCTGAAATGGTGCGGCTGATGGATGTCGCAGAAGGCGGACGCGCCTATTACCGTCGTCTTGCCGACCGCGCTTCCGAGCTCTATGTGCCGATGGTCCACACCATCGCCTTCCTCGCCTTCGTCGGCTGGATGTTCTACACCGGCGGCGACTGGTATCGCTCGATCTATATCGCGATCTGCACCCTCATCATCACCTGCCCTTGCGCGCTCGCCCTTGCGGTGCCGATTGTGCAGGTGGTTGCGGCGCGCCGCCTGTTCGAAAACGGCATCATGATCAAGGACGGCTCCGCCATGGAGCGGATGGCCGAGGTGGACACCGCCATTTTCGACAAGACCGGCACTTTGACGCTCGGTCAGCCGAGGCTGATCGATGTCGACGCCATCGATCCCCATAATCTGGAGATTGCAGCAGAGTTGTCGCTTTATTCGCGCCATCCGCTGTCGCGGGCGCTGGCGCTGTTCTCGGGCGCAAAGCCGATGACCGCCTTTACCCGCATCGAGGAAGTGCCGGGCGCAGGCATCGAAGCCGAACTGAACGGTTCCCTCTATCGGCTTGGCAAGCGCGACTGGGCGGACGATAGCGCCACGATGGTTCATGCCGATGGCCCCGAGACCTGTCTTTCCATCGATGGCAAGCTGGTTGAAACCTTCCGCTTTGAAGACAGCCCGCGCGAGGACGCTGCGGGAGCCATCGCCACACTGAAGCGCAACGGGCTGAAGCTTGGCATCATTTCCGGCGACCGCCTGCCTGCCGTCGAGAGGCTTGCCGGTTATCTCGGCGTCAATGACTTCCGGGCGGAAGTGCTGCCAGCCGACAAGTCGGAACTTGTGCAGAAACTGTCAGCCGAAGGCAGCAAGGTGCTGATGGTTGGCGATGGGTTGAACGATGCGCCCGCCCTCGTCGCGGCCCATGTTTCCATGGCCCCGGCGACGGCAGCCGATATTGGCCGCAATGCAGCCGATTTCGTCTTCCTGCGTGAAAGCCTGTCGGCAGTGCCGCTTGCCTTCGCCGTCTCGAAGGAAGCGGGCCGGTTGATCAGCCAGAACTTTGCGCTTTCCATCGGCTATAATATCATAGCCGTGCCGATCGCGATTTTCGGCTATGTCACCCCGCTGGTGGCAGCGCTTTCGATGTCGCTGTCGTCCGTCGTGGTCGTGAGCAACGCATTGCGGTTACGCGCCGGAAAACAAAAGCAGCAGACGCAGAAGACCATCGCGGCTGTTGCCGTCATCAAGGAAGCGCACAAATGAGCGGACTTATCTTTCTCATTCCCACCGCGCTGTTTCTGGGCCTGCTCGGCCTCGTCGCCTTTCTCTGGTCGTTGAAAAACGGCCAGTATGAGGATCTCGACGGCGCGGCAAACCGCATCCTGCTGGACGACGAAACTAGTCCGTTATCAAAATAGCCCGCAAATCATTGACGTTCGTGCCGGTTGGCCCCGGCACGAACAGATCATCGATGGCGTCGAATGCCGTCCATGCGTCGTTGTTGGCGAGACGCGCAGCGCCATCCTCGCCCGCCTTTTGCAGGCGTGAAACCGTAGAACCATCGGCAAAGGCTCCGGCATTGTCTTCCGAGCCGTCAATGCCGTCCGTGTCGGCGGCGAGCGCATGGATGTTGTCATAGCCATCGATATCGAGCGCGAATGACAGCAGGAACTCGCTGTTGCGCCCACCTTTGCCACCTCCTGGGCCACCCTTGCCGCGAATGGTGACGGTCGTTTCGCCGCCCGACAGAATGACCACGGGTTTCTTGAACGGGCGGTCGCGGTCGGCCACTTCGCGGGCAATCGCTGCATGAACATGTGCCACTTCCCGCGCCTCACCTTCCATTGAATCGGACAGGATCACCGCTTCGACGCCATGACGCCGGGCTTCCTTGACCGCCGCATCCAGCGAGACGGCAGCGGAAGCAATCACCCGCACCTCGTTTCGAGCGAAAACCTTGTCGTCCGGTTTCGGCGCATGGGCGGCTTCGCTCCTGATGTGATCAAGCGCTGCCTGTGGCAGTTCGAGCCTGTAGCGTTCGATGATCTTCAAGGCCTCGTCGCGGCTTGTTGCGTCCGGCACGGTCGGGCCGGAAGCGACGAAGGCCGGGTTGTCGCCGGGAATATCCGAAACGACCAGCGAGAACACCTTTGCCGGATGCGCGGCGGCGGCGAGCCTGCCGCCCTTGATCGTCGACAGGTGCTTGCGGATGGCATTCATCGCCGAAATAGGCGCGCCGGAAGCGAGCAATGCCTTGTTGACGGCGATCTCATCTTGCAACGTCAGACCTTCCGGCGGCGACGGCAGCAGCGCCGATCCGCCGCCCGAGACAAGCGCCACCACGAGATCGTCTTCCGTGAGACCGGACACGGCATCGAACAGCCGCTTCGAGGCTTGAAGTCCCGCCTCGTCGGGAACCGGATGCGCGGCCTCGATGATCTCGATACGCTGGCAAGGTGTGCCATAGCCATAGCGCGTGACCACCACGCCCTCCAGCGGGACGTCGTGTTTTTCAGCCCAGGCGCGCTCGAAAGCCGCCGCCATCTGCGCCGATCCCTTGCCCGCACCGATGACAATCGTGCGTCCCTTCGGCCTGGCCGGAAGATTGGCGCGGATCACCAGTTCTGGATCGGCAGCCGCAACGGCTGCGTCGAACAGGCTGGTCAGAAACTTCTTGGGATCGGTGATGGCAGACATGAGTTTCCCGATGAGCGCGTGTTAACGGCGGCACTATTCCCCGCCCGAGATCTAAAATCAATGGAGCCGGCTACCTCCTCCAAGCAGCCAGCTCCGCCCTCTCCCTCCAGAGAGTTCGCCTGAGACGTCAAGCTACGTCGTGGTTCGCCATCCTCTCAAGAGCACGTACCAGACCCGAATGGTCGAGACCGTCATCGCCATGCGCCGCGCAGGAGTTGAACAGCTCCTGCGCCGTGGCCGTGTTCGGCAACGAAACGCCGAGTGCCTTCGCGCCTTGCAGTGCGAGGTTCAAATCCTTCTGGTGCAGGGAAATACGGAAGCCCGGATCGAAGGTGCGCTTGATCATGCGTTCGCCGTGCACTTCGAGAATGCGGGACGATGCAAAGCCACCCATCAGGGCTTCGCGCACCTTTGCCGGGTCCGCGCCTGCCTTGGAAGCGAAGACCAGTGCTTCGGCCACGGCTTCGATATTGAGCGCGACAATGATCTGGTTTGCAACCTTGGTCGTCTGGCCGTCGCCGCAATCGCCGACGAGGGTGATGTTCTTGCCCATGAGCTTCAGAAGCGGCAGCGCACGGTCGAACGATTCCTGCGAACCGCCTGCCATGATGGAGAGGCTGGCGTTCTTCGCGCCGACCTCGCCGCCCGAAACCGGCGCATCGACATATTCGGCGCCCGTTGCACGGACCTTCTTTGCGAATTCCTTCGTCTCGATGGGCGAGATCGAGCTCATGTCGATGAGCAGCTTGCCTTTGCCGAGCCCCCCGATTGCGCCGCCTTCCCCGAAGATGACTTCGGCCACCTGCGGCGTATCTGGCAGCATGAGAATAACCGTATCGCATTCTTCCGCGACGGCCTTCGGCGTATCCACGATTTGCAGACCGTTATCGATCAGTTCCTGACGCGGCGGAGGATTGAACCTCGAGGTGACGATCTGATGTCCGGCATCCTGCAGATGACGCGCCATCGGCGTGCCCATGATCCCCAGTCCGATGAAGCCTATCTTGGCCATGTCGTATACTCCCTAATCGAAATTATGCAGTCAGCCGTTCGGCTTCATGGTGTTTGAACCAGCTGAGACCTTCCTCGGTGGTGGTCTTCGGCTTGTATTCGCAGCCGATCCAGCCCTTGTATCCGGCGTTTTTCAGCGCTTCGAACACGTTCGGATAATTGATCTCGCCGGTCCCCGGCTCATTGCGGCCCGGATTGTCGGCAAGCTGGATATGGGCAATGAGCGGCTTGTAACGTTCATAGGTCGCGACCAGTTCGCCGCGTGTGCGCTGCTGGTGGTAAAGGTCATACTGGATGAACAGGTTGTTGCTGCCCACTTCATCGATGATCGAAACCGCCTGCTCCACCGTGTTGAGGTAGAAGCCGGGAATGTCGTAGTGATTGATCGGCTCGATCAGCAGGCGGATGCCGTGCTTGCCCAGTTCCTTCGCGGCCAAACGCAGATTGCTGACGAAAGTGGCGCGCAGAACATCCGGATCGACACCTTGCGGGGCAATGCCCGAAAGACAATTGACCTGCGAACAGTTGAGCGTGGTGGCATAATCGATGGCATCGGCCACGCCGCGACGGAAATCATCGACCCGATCCGGCAGAACCGCAATGCCGCGCTCTCCCCCAGCCCAGTTGCCCGCAGGCAGGTTATGCAGGACCTGCGCCAGATTATGTCTGGTCAGCGCCGCCTTCAGCTCGTGCCGGTTGAACTCGTAGGGAAAGAGATATTCCACCCCGGTGAACCCGGCCTTTGCCGCCAATGCGAAGCGGTCCATGAAGGGTACTTCGTTGAAAAGCATTGTGAGATTGGCTGCAAATCTCGGCATTTTCGCCTCCTTGTAATTCTCTGTTTGCGCAATTCCGGAAAAAAGCCGTTTCACAATTTTCCTCGAATTACCTTCCACGTTGTTCTTTTCCCTCATCCTGAGGAGCCCTCCCGAGCTTGTCGAAGGGAGGCGTCTCGAAGGGCGAGGGAAATGCATCGTGCCTGCCCTCGTCCTCGACCCTTCGACGGGCTCAGGATGATGCTTCGCTGCGCTCCGCACCTCAGGATGAGGGAGATACGAAGCATTAAATCGGCAACACGTTAATCCAAAAGTGCTGCGATAGCGGTCGGTGCATCTTCGCCGCGTTCGGCCAGCTCCTCGAATTCGACAACCTGATCGATGTCGATACCCATGGAAATATTGGTAACGCGTTCGAGGATGAATTCCAGGACCACCGGCACCTGATGCTCTGCCATCAGCGCTTTTGCCTGTTCAAAACTTTCGGCAAACTGGTTGGGGCTGCGAACCCGGATCGCCTTGCAGCCAAGGCCCTCGGCAACCGCCACGTGATCGACGCCATAGCCCTTTTCCGCATCGCCACCGGCATTGATGTTGTCGAAGGCAAGACTGACCTCGAAATCCATGTTGAAGCCGCGCTGCGCCTGACGGATGAGGCCGAGATAGGAATTGTTCACGACCACATGAATGTAGGGCAGCTTGTGCTGTGCGCCGACCGCCAGTTCCTCGATCAGGAACTGGAAATCATAGTCGCCGGAAAGCGCCACGATCGGACGGTCGGGATCGGCGGCACGGACACCGAGCGCTGCGGGCAGTGTCCAGCCAAGCGGACCGGCCTGACCGCAATTGATCCAGTTGCGCGGGCGATAGACATGCAGGAACTGCGCACCGGCGATCTGGCTGAGGCCGATAGTCGTCACATAGCAGGTATCGCGACCGAAAGCCTTGTTCATCTCTTCATAGACACGCTGCGGCTTCAGCGGCGTCTGGTCGAAATGTGTCTTGCGCAGCATGGTGCGCTTGCGCTCCTGGCACTCCTTGGCCCAGCCCGACCAGTCGCGCAGCTTGCCTGCCGACTTCCATTCGGTCGCGACGTCCAGCAGCAGCTTCAGCGCCTTGCCCGCATCCGAAACGATACCGAAATCCGGCGCGAATACACGGCCGATCTGGGTCGGCTCAATATCGATATGAATGAACTTGCGGTCCTTCCTGTAGGTGTCGACATTGCCGGTATGACGGTTCGCCCAGCGGTTGCCGATGCCGATGACGACATCGGAGGCCAGCAGATTGGCGTTGCCGTAGCGGTGCGAGGTCTGGAGACCGCACATGCCCGCCATCAGGCGATGGTCGTCAGGGATGACACCCCAGCCCATCAGGGTCGGGATGACCGGAATGCCGGTGATTTCGGCGAATTCGACCAAAAGGTCGGACGCATCGGCGTTGATGATGCCACCCCCGGCCACGATCAGCGGACGTTCCGCCTCGTTCAGCATGGCGAGCGCCTTTTCGGCCTGCGCCCGCGTGGCGGCTGGCTTATAGGCTTCCATCGGCTGGTAAGTGTCGATGTCGAACTCGATTTCGGCAAGCTGGACATCGATCGGCAGGTCGATGAGGACCGGACCGGGACGGCCCGACTTCATGATGTGGAACGCCTTCTGGAAGACATAAGGCACCAAAGCCGGTTCCATGACCGTGACCGCCCATTTGGTGACGGGGGCTGCGATCTTGGCGATATCGACGGCCTGAAAGTCTTCCTTGTCGAGACGTGCGCGCGGCGCCTGACCGGTGATGCAGAGGATCGGGATCGAATCGGCGGAAGCCGAATAGAGACCTGTAATCATATCTGTTCCGGCCGGGCCGGAGGTGCCGATGCACAGGCCGATATTGCCATGCTTTGCACGGGTATAGCCCTCGGCCATATGCGAAGCGCCTTCGACATGACGTGCCAGTATATGGCGGATCGAGCCGCGCGCCTTCATCGCCGAATAAAACGGATTGATCGCTGCGCCCGGTACACCGAAAGCACAATTGGTCCCTTCTCTCTCCAGCACAAGCACGGCTGCATCGACTGCACGCATTCTGGCCATGGCCATTCCTCCTATGGAACTCTAATCCATTTACCAATGCTATTATCAAAAAATGGAAATGCATATCACTATATGGAAATAAAGATTTTCAACGGAACGGAGATAATCTGGCTGCGTCTTTCCGAGTAGCAATGGATGCGATAGTGATAATTCCTGAGTTTAGGCGGGATTCGGAGACGGTGATGGAACAGGCGAAGGTAAAGCGGGGCCGCAAGGCGGCGGAAAACGGAGCGCCCTCGTCTGTGCAGGTTCTCGATCGAAGCCTGAAGCTGCTGGCATTGATCGCAGAGAATGACGGCTCGACATTGACCGACCTTGCCGATGCGAGCGGCATGGCGCCTTCCACCGTGCACCGCCTGCTGTCGTCGCTGGCCAATCATGGAATGGTTTCCCACGATCTGGAAAGCGGCGACTGGACCATCGGCGTCAAGGCTTTCGAGATCGGCAATGCCTTTCGCCGGTTCCGCAAGCTCGGTATTCTGGCGCGCCCCTATCTGAAGACATTGATGGAAACGAGCGGCGAGACCGCCAATATCGGCGTCGAGGACGGCGGCGATGTCGTGTTCATTTCGCAGATTGAAAGCCATGCGCCGATGCGCGCCTTTTTCCGGCCCGGACGGCGCGGGCCTATCCATGCGTCCGGCATCGGCAAGGCCATATTGTCCACCTGGTCGGACAAGGAAATCGCGCATGCCCTGTCCGGACGCGCGCTCGAACACTTTACACAGCGCACGCTCGACAGCCTGCCCGCGCTATTGAAAGACATTCAGGCGACGCGGACGCGCGGATGGTCTGTCGACGATGAAGAACATACGCTCGGCATGTGCTGCATCGCCGCGCCGATTTTCAATGAATATGGCGAGGCGATTGCCGGCATTTCCGTTTCCGGCCCTGCCGTGCGCCTGCCGAAAAAGAAACTGGAGGAGTTCGGGCCGCTCATCCGCTCCACCGCCGATGAGCTGACGCGCGCCATGGGCGGCAAACGCCCGGAAGAGCTCTGAGTACGATTATTTTGGGCTGAACTCTCTATTGCCACGCCGCTCTTTTCCCTCATCCTGAGGAGCTTTCTTGAGCTTGTCTAAGGGGAGCGTCTCGAAGGGCTGAGGGAAAACGCACAGCGCGTGCCCTCGTCCTTCGAGGCTTCGCTTCGCTCCGCACCTCAAGATGAGGGAGAAGCGCAGCGATGACGCTTTATAGTTCAGCCTTGAGCGGCTTGCCGGCCACATAGGTTTCGACAATGGCGCGGTCATCGCCCAATGTCTGCAACAGGAACAGCTCCTGCTCCAGCGTCGCGCCAGCCGCCATGCGAAGCCGCATCGGCGATGTGGCGGACGAATCCAGCACCACGATATCGGCTTCCGTTCCCTCGTCGAGCGTACCGATCCTGTCTTCCATGGAGAGCGCGCGGGCGTTGCCGAGCGTCATCATGTAAAAGGACTGGAACGGGTTCAGGCGGTTTCCACGCAGTTGCTGGACCTTGTAGCCTTCATCCATGGTACGCAGCATCGAGAAGCTCGTGCCGCCGCCGACATCGGTCGCCACCGACATGCGCACGCCCCGATGCTTTCAGGCGGTCGCGGTCGAAGAGGCCCGAGCCGAGGAACAGGTTGGAGGTCGGGCAGAAGACGGCAATCGAGCCGGTTTCCGCCATGACGCGCACTTCGCGGTCTTCCAGATGGATGGAATGGCCGAGCAGGGTCTTGTTTCCCAGAAGGCCGTAATGCTCGTATATGCCAAGATAGTCGGGCGCATCCGGGTAAAGCGACTTGGTGAAGGTGATTTCGTCGTGGTTTTCCGACAAATGCGTCTGGATGTAGCTGCCGGGGTGCTCACGGACAAGCGCCTGGCTTGCTTCGAGCTGCTCCGGCGTGGAGGTGATGGCAAAGCGCGGCGTGATCACGTAATCGAGGCGGCCCTTGCCCTGCCAGCGCGCGATCAGCGCCTTTGTGTCGTCATAACCCGACTGTGCAGTGTCGCAGAGGGCGGGCGGCGCATTGCGGTCCATCATCACCTTGCCGCCGAGCATACGCATGTTGCGATGCTGCGAGGCGCGGAAATAGGCATCCACGCTCTGCGGATGCACGGAGCAATAGGCGACCGCCGTGGTGGTGCCGTGGCGGATCAGCTCGTCCAGAAAGCGCTCCGCGATGAATTCGGCATGCTGCTCGTCGGCGAATTTCTGCTCGGCCACGAAGGTATAGGTGTTGAGCCATTCCAGAAGATTGGCTGCATAGGAAGCGACGACCTGCGTCTGTGGGTAATGGATATGCGTATCGATGAAGCCGGGCAGGATCAGGTGCGGGCGATGGTCGGCGACTTTTATGTCGCTGCCTGCCTCGCTACTGACTTCAGCATAATCGCCAAGACGAAGGATACGGCCATCTTCGACCAGAACGGCGCCGTCTTCGATATAGCGGTAGGCGGCATTGTCATCGAGACTCTGCGGCTCGTCACGAAAGGTCAGCACGCGGCCGCGGATCAGAAGCTTGGTCATTGTGGTCTTGGTCCCTTATTTCGAGCCTTGCGTGGCGGACTGGTACCAGGAGGCAAGAAGCTGGCGTTCTTCCTCGCTCACGCCGGTAACGTTGGCGGGCGGCATGGCATGCGAACGGCCTGCCTGCAAATAGATTTCACGCGCATGGGCCGCGATATCCCGGTCTGTGTCGAGCACGACGCCCTTCGGCGGCGCGATGATGCCTTCCCAGCCCGGCTCCTTGGCGTGACACATGGCGCAGCGCCCCAGAACGGTATCCCGCACTTTTCCAAAGTGCGGGTCCGAGATGAAGGACTGCTGCAAGGCCGAGATTTTCTGTTCTTCCGGCTCGCCGGTCAGCACCTTCGGCACAGTCGAGAGCCAGATGATGACGATGAACAGGATGACCGTTACCAGCCAGGTCCAGGTCGGGCTGCCCTTGCGGGCATGCTGCGTGTTGAACCAGTGGCGGATCGTGACGCCCATCAGGAACACCAGCGAGGCGATTATCCAGTTGAACTGCGTCCCGAAAGCCAGCGGATAGTGGTTCGACAGCATCAGGAACAGAACCGGCAGCGTCAGATAGTTGTTGTGGGTCGAACGCTGCTTGGCGATCTTGCCGTATTTCGGGTCGGGCTTGCGGCCAGCGATCAGATCCGCCACCACGATCTTCTGGTTCGGGATGATGATCATGAACACATTGGCCGACATGATCGTCGCCGTGAAGGCACCCAGATGCAGGAAGGCAGCGCGTCCCGTGAACAGGTGCGTATAGCCCCAGGCCACCACGACCAGAATACAGTAGAGAATGACCATCAGGAGCGTATCGCTCTTGCCGAGCATCAGCTTGCAGATCGTGTTGTAGGCGATCCAGCCGAAGGCCAGCGAGGCAATCGAAATGCCGATGGCGACCGGACGCGAGACGTCGAGGACGTTCGGATCGATCAGGTAGAGATCGGCACCCGCATAGTAGACGATGCAGAGCAGCGTGAAGCCCGACAGCCAGGTGGCGTAGGATTCCCATTTGAACCAGGTCAGGTGTTCCGGCATTTCGGCGGGCGCAACCAGATATTTCTGGATGTGGTAGAAGCCGCCACCGTGGACCTGCCATTCCTCGCCGTGCGCACCTTCCGGCAGGCCGGGGCGCTGGCGCAAGCCAAGATCGAGCGCGATGAAGTAAAAGGACGAGCCGATCCACGCAATCGCGGTAATCACGTGCAGCCACCGCGCTGCGAAGCCCAGCCAGTCCCAGGCTACGGCGAAATCATACATCAGGGACTCCCATTTCTTATCCCGTTTCTTGAGCCAATTCTTAGCCCATTGTTCGTTGTTGCATTATGTGCCAAAGGAATCAGGTTCAGGGAACGTCACATCACGACCAGCACTTTCAAAAAAATCTAGACAATCGTGGAGGGGACGTATGTCATATCTTGATAATCTGCGCGTTTTTGTGCGCGTTGTCGAATTGGGAAATCTATCCGCGGCGGGCCGCGATCAGCGCGCATCGCCGGCAGTTGCAAGCAATCGAATCAAGGAGTTGGAGAAGCACCTGGGAGTGAGGCTCTTCAATCGGACTACGCGCAAGCTCACGCCGACCGAACATGGCCGCGTATTCTATGACGGTGCATTGAAAATCCTCGAAGCCGTGGATGAGGCGGAAGCGGCCGTGGCGGAACTGGCGAAAAATCCGAAGGGATCGATTCGCATCACCGCGCCGCTTGGCTTCGGCAGACGGCTGATCGCATCCGGAATCCCGGAGTTTCACGACAAATATCCCGACATCGAAGTGCGGCTCCGCCTCTCCGATCATGAAGTGGACATCATGAGCGAAGGCGTCGATGTGGCTTTCAAGCTCGGTGTCTTGGAAAATTCCAACCTGCGCATGCGCGGCATCATGAATTGCGAACGCGTGATCTGCGCGGCACCCGCATATCTTGAGAAACACGGGGTTCCGCAGTCACCGGACGAGTTGCTGGGCGACAAGCATGACTGTCTTCTGCTGCGTTTTCCGGGCTCGAAGGAATATTACTGGTCCCTGCAAACGCCGGAAGGCCTGCGCAAATTTGAGGTCACCGGGCCATATGACTCCGATGACGGCGACGTATTGACGCAATGGGCGCTCGGCGGGCGGGGCATCATCAACAAGCCGCTGTTTGAAGTGAAGGAATATATACGCGACGGACGACTGGTTCCCATCCTCGAAAACACCCCACCCGCGCCGATCCAGCTAGCTGCGATCTATCCACACAAACGCTTTCAGGATCCGAAGGTTCGTCTCATCATCGATTTCATGACGGAACGGTGCCAGCGACTGATCCGCGAGGCTTTGGCATAGAGCGGCTGAAACCGCTCTATACTTCTTTGCCGCCTCGGGAACGCCAAAAAAACGCCCGATCAGGCGGGCTGCGAGATACGTGCGGAGGTCAGAACTGCTGTCAGAACTTCGGCAGCGACCAATGCTGCGATGACTTCCGGCCTCTTGTCCTTCACGACGGCTCCGCCGACCGGACAGACGAGATTTTCAAAAAGATTGTCGCTGCCCATTTCGCGCTTCAACCAATTCTTGAAAGTGGCCTTCTTGGTCTTCGAGCCGATCATGCCGACATAGACGGCATCACGCCGCTGCAAAGCCTCGGTAACGATGAGAAAATCCAGCGCATGGTCGTGGGTGAGGACGATGAAGGCGCTGCCCGGAGGGGCGGAACGCACCACCTGCTCGGGCATCGCCGACAGACAGGTCTCGACGCCCGGCACATCGCAGGCCATCAGCTCGGCTTCCCGCGTATCCACGAGAACGACCCGGACGGGCGTGAACGAAAGTGCATTTGCCAGCGCATCGCCGACATGGCCCGCGCCGAAGACATAGACATGCGGGCGCGTGGCTATTTCGGCATCGACCTTGCTGACAAGCTCGTCGGTGAGCCCGCGATTGACACGTTTGAAGCTCAGGCCCACCCGTCCGCCGCAGCATTGGCCGATTTCCGGGCCGAGTGGGACGTCCATGGGTGTGTCCCTGCCGCCAGCCAAGATTTTCCGGGCATGGTCGATAGCCATATATTCCAGCTGACCGCCCCCGATGGTCCGAAAGATCATATCGCGGGCAACCAGCATCCACGCCCCCGCATCGCGGGGCGCGGAACCTTTCACATCGGTGACTTCCACCAGCACGCTATCGGGACGCCGGTTGAGAAAAGCCCGGATATCGTCACGTGCGCCCGGCATTTTTCTAGCCCTTTTGCTTGCGGAGCCGCTCGATGGCCATCAGCACGCGTTCCGGTGTTGCTGGCGCGTCAAGACGCGGGCAGACCTTGTAATCCGCCACGCTGGCGACAGCATCGGCCAGAGCGTGTAGCACCGACAGACCCAGCGGCAGCGGCGGCTCGCCGACAGCCTTGGAGCGATGGATCGTCGGCTCATAGGCCTCCGACCAGTCGGTCAGCGCCACGTTGAATATCTTGGGCCGGTCGGAAGCCAGCGGAATCTTGTAGGTGGATGGCGCATGGGTGCGAAGCCGCCCCTTGTCGTCCCACACAAGTTCCTCGGTCGTCAGCCAGCCCATGCCCTGCACGAAGCCGCCTTCAACCTGACCGATATCGATGGCGCGGTTCAGGGAACGCCCGGTATCATGCAGAATATCGGTGCGCTCCACCACATATTCGCCAGTCAGAGTGTCGACGGAAACTTCGGAACAGGCTGCTCCGTAAGCATAGTAGTAGAAAGCATGACCGCGACCCTTGGCCCGGTCCCAATGGATTTTCGGCGTCTTGTAGTGACCTGCCGCCGAAAGCTGTACGCGACCGATAAAGGCCTGCTTGACGAGATCGTTGAAGCTGATTTCCTGATTGCCGACGCGAACGCGGTTGGGAAGAAAGACGATCTGGTCTTCCGGCACCTGATATTGCTGGGCCGCAAAATGGATCAGGCGCTTCTTGATCTGGCGGGCAGCATCCTGTGCGGCCATACCGTTGAGATCGGCCCCGGAAGAAGCCGCCGTCGGCGCGGTGTTCGGCACCTTGGCGGTCGTCGTCGCGGTGATCTTCACCCGGTCGATGTCGATCTGGAATTCCTCGGCCACGACCTGCGCCACCTTCATATGGAGCCCCTGCCCCATTTCCGTGCCGCCATGGTTCATATGCACCGAACCGTCATTATACACATGCACCAGAGCGCCAGCCTGATTGGACTCCGTCTTGGTGAAGGAAATGCCGAATTTCACCGGGGTCAGTGCGATGCCGCGTTTGACATAGCGGCTCTTGGCGTTGAATTCGCGGATCGCTTCGCGGCGCCTTGCGTAATCGGAGCTTTCCTCCAGTTCCGCAACGATACGCTGGATAATGCAATCCTCCACCTTCTGGTGATAGGGCGTGACGTTGCGCGTGCCGTCTTTACCCATTTCATCGTAGAAATTGCGCTTGCGGATTTCCAGCGGGTCCTTGCCGACAGCGAAAGCCACTTCATCGATCACACGTTCCGCACCGACCATGCCCTGCGGGCCGCCGAAGCCGCGAAACGCCGTGTTCGACACGGTGTTCGTGTAAAGCGGCGCCGACTGCGCATGAACTGCCGGAAAGAAATAGGCATTGTCACAGTGGAACAAGGCGCGGTCGCCGACCGGACCGGAAAGGTCAGCCGAGAACCCGGCATTGAGGGCAAACAGATAATCGATGCCCAGAATATTGCCTTCATCGTCGAAGCCGACTTCATAGTCGATGACGAAGCCGTGGCGCTTGCCGGTCGAGGTCATGTCCTCGTCGCGGTCGAGCCTGATCTTCATGGCACGCTTGTGCTTCTTGGCCGCGATGGCTGCAATCGCCGCCCACTGGTTGGCCTGCGTTTCCTTGCCGCCGAAGCCACCGCCCATGCGGCGCACTTCCACCGTCACGGAATGGCTCGGAACGCCCAGCGCATGGGCGACCAGATGTTGGGTTTCGCTCGGTCCCTGCGTGGAGCAATAGACGGTGACGTCCTCATCCTCGCCGGGGATAGCCAGCGAAACCTGCCCTTCAAGATAGAAGTGATCCTGCCCGCCGAGATACATGCGGTTCTTGATGCGATGCGGTGCGGCATCGATGGCCGCGCGCGCATCGCCGCGCTTCAACGTCAGCGGCGTGGTGACAAGCCGGTCCTTCAGACCATCCAGCCCATCGATGGAATAGATGCCCGCTGCTTCCTCATAGTCGATTTTCGCCAGACGTGCGGCGCGGCGCGCCTGATCGCGGGTTTTGGCGATAACCGCAAAGATCGGCTGGCCGTGAAACTCGACCTTGTCGACGGCGAAGATCGGATCGTCATGCATGCCTGACGGCGAAACATCGTTCTCGCCGGGCACGTCCTTGTAGGTCAGCACGTCGATCACGCCGGGAGCGGCGCGAACCGCCGACAAATCGATCGACTTGAAAGTACCATGTGCGACGGAAGAAAACCCGAGACCGATGTGCAGCGTGCCTTCGGGCTCCGGTATATCGTCGATATAGACAGCCGTTCCCGTGACATGCTTGTGCGCGGAATCGTGCTTCTGGTCGGTCGCCACACCACCGACGATACGGGCCGCTTTCAGTGCGTTTGCAGGATGCTTGTTCATGATTGCCTCCTCACGCCGCGGCGATTTCCGCCGCGCGCAGCGGCGTGTAACTGCCTTCCGTTTCGGCGAAGAAACGCCGCAACAGATTGCGCGCCGCGAGCAGCCGGTACTCGGCAGTCGCGCGCATATCGCTCAAGGGCGTATAATCTTGCGAATAGGCTTCCAGCGCCGCTTCAACGCTCGCCTCTGTCCAGGGCCTGGCCGTCAGTGCTGCCTCCACCGCGCTTGCTCGCTTCGGCGTTGCCGCCATGCCGCCATAGGCGATACGAACGGTCGCCACATTGCCTGCCGCATCGAGCGTCAGATGGAAAGCGCCGAGCGTCGCGGTAATGTCTTCCTCAAAACGCTTCGACACTTTGTAAATGGCAAAATGGCTGTTTTCCGCCGGCACCGGCACATGCACGGCCTCGACGAATTCGCCAGCCCCGCGGTCCTGTTTGCCATAGGCGATGAAGAACTCTTCCAGAGGTATGGTGCGTCGCTCCGCCCCTTTGCGCAAGGTGAGCTTTGCACCAAGTGCGATCAGCGGCGGCGGCGTGTCGCCAATCGGCGAACCATTGGCGATATTGCCGCCGATAGTACCCATATTGCGCACCTGTTCGCCGCCGATGCGGTTGATGAGCTGGCCGAGCTGGGGAATGCGTCTGGCGAGGAAGCCGAAGGCTTCCGTGTAGGTGACGCCCGCGCCGATGGTGATGACACCATTTTCCTCGCGCATGGAACGCAGTTCATCCAGATGGCCGATGAAGACGACCGGAGAAATGTCGCGCATCATCTTGGTGACCCAAAGGCCCACATCGGTGGAACCGGCGACTATGGTCGCCTTCGGTTCCGCCGCCAGAATGGTGGCAAAATCGTCGAGATCGGCAGGCACGATCAACCGGTCCCTGCCTTCGCCCACTTCTACCCGCACGCCATCGCGCATCGCCGCCAGTTGTTCCAGCACGAGCGCGCGTTCGGCTGCGAGCGGATCTTCCGTTGCCGTGCCATAATCGGAAATGGCACGCGCGGCGCGCATGATCGCCTCATAGCCGGTGCAACGGCAAAGATTGCCCTGCAATGCCTTTTCAATCTCGGCATCGGCAGGCTTCGGTTCGCGCATCCACAAGGCGTAGAGCGACATGACAAAGCCCGGCGTGCAGAAACCGCACTGCGAGCCGTGAAATTCGATCATGGCCTTCTGCACGGGATGCAGGCCGCCATCCGCTCCGCGCAGATGTTCGATCGTCACCACATGACAACCATCCAGCGAACCCATGAAACGGATGCAGGCATTGACGCTCTCATAAACCAGCTTGCCGTCGGAAATCTTGCCGACCAGCACCGTGCACGCACCGCAATCGCCTTCGCCGCAGCCTTCCTTGGTGCCGCGCAGCTTGGCGGACAGCCGCAGATAGTCGAGCAGCGTTTCGGTCGGCGAAACACGGTCGAGTTCGATCTTTTCACCGTTCAGAAGAAAGCGGATCGTGTGTCGCACAGACTGGTGCACAGACTGGTTCATGGCGCTTAGCTCCCGCGATAGGTGGAATAGGAAAAGGGCGAAACGAGAAGCGGTACATGATAATGCGCTTTTTCGTCTGAAATGCCAAAGCGCAAAGGAACGACGTCAAGGAACGGTACGGCATCGTCAGTCTTGCCGAAATATTCGCCGACATGAAACAGAAGCTCGTAGGAACCGGCCCGCAAGTTGCCCCCCGACAGCAGCGGCTCATTGCAGCGGCCATCGTCATTGGTGCGAATTTCACGGATGGGTTCTGCCTGCTGATTCTCGATGCGGCGCAATTCGATGCGCAGATTTGCTGCCGGCTTGCCGCTTACCGTGTCGAGGACATGCGTCGTCAACCGGCCATCACCGCTCTTTTCCTGACCCATTTGCACTCCTGCCGCTCTTCGATTCTCCTGCCGTCCCGACTGAAGAACTTACAAGCTTTTGATTTCCGGTGGTTTATTTCGGCCCGATATCGGCATCGGCTGTGGGGCCGCAACCACACCATGTTCCCAGCATTCAGTATTTCGCGATCCTGCGCATTGGGAAAGATGGTTATCGTTGGATGTCTTTCAAATTTTTGAAGGGGAATAATAGCGATAAATCTTTATTATCATGGGTAAAACGAACGAATACGAGGGAAGACCCGCAATGAAATATCCGCGCAATCTCGTCGGCTATGGACGCAACACACCAGATCCGCGCTGGCCGGGAGGGGCGAACATCGCCGTGCAGTTCGTCGTCAATTACGAGGAAGGCGGCGAATGCTGCGTTCTTGACGGCGATCCGGCGTCCGAATGCCTGCTTTCCGAGATTGTCGGCGCTCAAGCCTGGCAGGGCCAGCGCAACCTCAATATGGAATCGATCTACGAATATGGCGCCCGTTCCGGCTTCTGGCGCCTGTGGCGCGCCTTCACCCGCCGCAACATGCCCGTAACCGTCTATGGCGTGACGCTTGCCATGGCGAGGAACCCCGAAGCCGTCGCCGCCATGAAGGAAGCGGATTGGGAAATCGCCAGCCATGGACTGCGCTGGTGGGAATATAAGGACGTTCCCGAAGAGATCGAGCGCGAGCACATCCGCGAAGCCGTGCGCCTTCATACGGAAATCACCGGTTCGCGCCCGCTCGGCATCTATCAGGGCAAGCCGTCGGACAACACGCTGAAACTGGTGATGGAAGAAGGCGGGTTCCTCTATTCCGCCGATTCCTATGCCGATGAACTGCCCTACTGGGTGCAGGGGCCGAAGGGGCCGCACCTGATCGTACCCTATACGCTGGACGCCAATGACATGCGCTTTGCCACGCCGCAGGGTTTCAATTCCGGCGACCAGTTCTTCACCTATCTGAAAGACACGTTTGACGTGCTCTATCGCGAAGGTGCCGAAGGCGCGCCGAAGATGATGTCCATCGGCCTGCATTGCCGCCTTGTCGGGCGTCCGGGCCGCGTGGCCGCGCTGGAACGCTTCCTCGACTACGTGCAGAGCCATGACAAGGTCTGGGTCGCCAAGCGCGTCGATATCGCCCGTCACTGGCATGAAAACTACAAGCCGGCCGTTGCGGACGTCGTGCCTTCCAGCGCTGAGAAAAACGCATTCGTCGCGCGCTATGGCAGCATTTTCGAACATTCGCCCTGGATCGCGGAACGTGCCTACGATGCGGGCCTCACCGTGGAGGAAGACACCGCTTCGGGTCTCGCCGCAGCCATGACCAGGGTGTTCCGCGCCGCCTCGCCGGAGGAACGGCTGGCCGTGCTCAAAGCGCACCCTGACCTTGCCGGCAAGCTGGCACAGGCAAAACGCCTGACCGCGGAATCGACCGCCGAACAGGCTGGCGCCGGTCTCGACGCGCTGACGGACGCGGAAAAGCAGTCCTTCACCGAACTGAACGATGCCTATACCGCGAAGTTCGGCTTTCCCTTCATCATCGCCGTGAGGGGGCGCAACAAAAAGGAAATCCTCGACGCTTTCCAGCGCCGCGTTTCCAATGATCGTGATACGGAATTTGAAACCGCCTGCGCTCAGGTGGAACGCATCGCCCTGCTGCGCCTCAAGGATATTCTGCCCGAAGCGCTTTACTGATCCCCGCCGCCCGGAGGTTCGCTTCCGGGCGCTTTTATTTTACGATTTCACGGCTGACCTTCTGATGCGTCGTGGATCCAGCTTCTCACATAAGGAATTCCCCACATGGGCAACGACAAGAACAATCGCACCTATTATGCACCGACGGGCGGCCTGCCGCCGCAGACGCAGCTCCTCACCGATCGCGCCATGTTCACCGAAGCCTATGCGATCATTCCCAAGGGAACATTCAGCGACATCGTGACAAGCTTCCTGCCCTTCTGGGACAAGACGCGGCTCTGGGTGATTGCGCGGCCCCTTTCCGGCTTTGCCGAGACTTTCTCGCAATATATCATGGAAGTGCAGCCGGGCGGCGGCAGCGATCGCGCCGAACTGGATGAGGGCGCGGAAGGCGTACTGTTCGTGGTCGAAGGTGAGATCACGGTCACGGTGGCGGGCAAGTCCCATACGCTGACCGAGGGTGGCTACGCCTATCTGCCGCCGAAGAGCGGCTGGACGTTGCGCAATAGCGGCGCAGCTACGGCCCGCTTCCATTGGGTGCGCAAGGCTTATGAATATGTCGATGGCCTCGACGTTCCGGAACCGCTATTTCTCAACGAAAAGGATATCGCGCCTCACCCCATGCCAGACACCAATGGAGCCTGGGCAACGACGCGCTTTGTCGATCCGAACGACCTGCGCCACGACATGCATGTAACCATCGTTACGTTCGAGCCGGGCGGGGTCATTCCGTTTGCCGAAACCCATGTCATGGAGCACGGGCTTTACGTGCTGGAAGGAAAAGCCGTCTATCGGCTCAATCAGGACTGGGTGGAAGTGGAGGCCGGCGATTTCATGTGGCTGCGCGCCTTCTGCCCGCAGGCCTGTTATGCAGGCGGCCCCGGCAAGTTCCGCTACCTGCTCTACAAGGACGTCAACCGGCACATGAAGCTTTCGCGATAGGCGACCAGCATATCCACCACTTGCATATCGACCGAAGGCCGGTCATGTCCCGGCCTTTTCCTTGGTTGGAATGCAAATAAAAACGGCGAGCCGAAGCTCGCCGTACCATTCTTCCGACTGGAGATCAGACTTGAAAACAGCGCAGTCCTTCTACGCTATCGAATGGTTCCTTAAACATAGGACAAGAATATAAAAATTCAAATTACAATTTTGTTAAACCGATGCATCGATCTCCCGCATGCATCTTGCATTTCAATAATATTCATTCAAATCGATAAAATACTATAGCAACAAAACTTAAATGAATTCATCTCCGTTACACCAACTGAACGGATAATCGGGCTTAAGAAGAGACCCGGGAGGCCAGGACGAACCTCCCGGATCAACATTCGCATATCCTACGCAAACCGCGCCGCAGTTTGCTGGAAATGCGTTAGAACGAGCGCTGGAAGCGAACCATGCCCTGCCACGCGTCCTTGCCCTTGAGGTAGGACTTGTCGTCCTGCCACTTGGTATAGGAAACTTCCGGCGTAACCGTGAAGCCCGGAACCATTTCATAGGCTACGTTGGCAGTGGCTGCGAAAGTCTTGCTGCCATCATAGGCTGCCTGCGCATTGAAGATCGCCTTGTCGGTAACCTTGAATGCCGCTCCGCCCCAGACTGCCCAGTCACCACCCCAGGTGCCGTAGAAGCTGCTGATTGCACGGACGGAACCGAGCACATTGCCATTTCCATCGGTCTGCGTGATGTATTCGTCCTTGTTGGACTTGTAACCGCCCATCGCCCAGATCGAGAAACGGTCCGTAATGTTCACATCAGCGCGGACCTTGCCTGCCCACTCTTCGTTGCGCGCATCATAGGCGGCGACACCCGCGATCTTGCCCCAGCCAGCTTCATACTTCAGGCCACCGACGACATGCGGCGTGTAATCCTTGATGACGCCGTTGAAGCCGTATTTGCCGTCCGTATCGTCATTGTTGCCCTGTTCGAGCGACACAATGGCGGAGAAACCGTTGCCGCCGGTGAAGGTATAGCTGATCAGGTTCGTGCGATAGCCGCCCGCGAGGATCACGTCATCGTTGATGACATTGCCGAGATAGCCCGGAAAGGTAACAAAGGCCGATTCATCAAGACCGACACGCAGGCCGCCCAGCTGGATATAGGCGTAGCGCAGCGAACCGGACGAACCCTCAACACCATTGCCCCAATCGTAACGGGTTTCAGCAAAGGTCTTCAAAGTGCCCAGTTCGGTTTCCGAAACGGTCGTCATGTCCAGCGTGAAGCGAGCCTTGTTATCCCAGGTATCCCGGCGCGTATCGGCCTTGTTACCATCGACAAAACCGCGACCGTAGACATTGTTGCCGCCAGTGACGTCGTAACGAACATAACCGGAGATGCGCAGGCAGGTTTCGGTACCCGGAATGTAGAAATATCCCGCACCATAGGCATCACAAACGCGAACATATTCAACGGACTCGGGCTCGGGCGTTACAATAGCATCCGCAGCATATGCCCCGGTGGTTGCAACCAGCGCCGCAGTCGAGCCGAACAACAAGCTCTTGATTTTCATTTCACTATCTCCAGAATTTTTCAGACGAGACGTGATAGAATGAATTATTCAAAATCATCAATTCCAATTTTATAATAAAACTGTTTTATGAAAGCATATGTGTCAATTTTAGCACTAATTATTAACTGCTTTACTTATAAGCATTATATAACTCAGAATTTATATCTCAATTAATATTTCCAATATATTCAAGCTAACAATTTTTATCGAACTATTTCTATATTTTCTTACACATCAAAACAAACGGGGCCCGAAGGCCCCGTTTACAAGCATCTGCATCTGGCGCGCGCTTCGATCCGGTCGACTGGATCGGCGCCCACCTCCGTCAGCGGCTACTTGCCTGCCGCCTGCTGCGCATAGACATAGCTGTCATAGGTATATTCAGCGACGCGGAACCATTCGAAACCTTCGTCACGGAATTTCTTCCACGACGGATAGATCTTCGCCCATGCCGGATTCTTTTCGTTGTATTCCGCGTAGAGTTCGAAGGCGACCTTGTAGGCAGCATCCAGAACGTCACGCGGCAATGGCTGAAGCTTTACGCCCTTGGACACCAGCGATCGGATCGCAGCGGTGTTTTTCACGTCGTAAAGCGCGATCATATTCTGGGTCGCGGCTTCGGCAGCCGTATTGAGCGCAACCTTGTAGGCCTCAGGCAGGCTTTCATATTGCTGCTTGTTGATGAAGAAGTGCACCGAAGCACCACCTTCCCAGAAGGCCGGGTAATAATAGTAAGGCGCGATCTGGTAAAAGCCGAGCTTCTCGTCGTCATAGGGGCCGACCCATTCGGCGGCGTCGATCGTGCCACGCTCCAGCGACGGATAGATGTCGCCGCCCGGAAGCTGCTGCGGAACGACGCCGAGCCGCGACATGACCTCACCGGCAACACCGGCGATGCGCATCTTCAGGCCCTTGAGATCCTCAAGGCTCTTGATTTCCTTGCGGTACCAGCCGCCCATCTGCGCGGCGGTGTTGCCCCCGACAATGCCAACGATGCCGTAATCGGCGAGGAAGGCATTATAAAGCTCGTTGCCGCCGCCGTGATAGAGCCATGCGTTCTGCAGGCGCGTATTCATGCCGAAGGGGATGGCCGTGCCGATGGCAAAGGCCGGGTTCTTGCCGGTGAAGTAATAGCCGCAGGTATGCGCCATTTCGACGGTATTGGCCTGAACCGCATCGATGGCCTGCGGGCCCGGCACGATTTCACCAGCCTGGAAGACCTGAATCTGGAACTTGCCGTCGGTCATCTTCGACACGGCATTCGCCATGAAGACCGCGCCGCCATAGATGGTATCCAGATTGTTCGGAAAGCCCGAAGTCAGACGCCAGCGCAGCGTCGGCAATTCCTGCGCGATTGCAGGAGTTGCGAGTGCGGCTCCGCTCGTTGCGGCGGCAGCGCCGATTGCTGCACCCTTGGTCAGAAATGTACGACGGCTCAAATCCTGTTTCATGTGTCTCCTCCAAAGATTGTTCTGGTTTTATTGGGCCTGCTCAATGCTCGTTTCCCCTCATTGAGCAGGCTTTTGCTGTTGGTCCTTGTCCTGCCCGAAGCTCGGCTGCGGCGAGCCGAATGACGGTGCGGGCAAGGGTTCGTTCGATGGCGCGGGCGCTCCAAAAGGCGGCGGAGCCGCGCCGAACGGATTGCCGCCGCCAGCATCGGGCATCGGCACATTGATCTGGATTGACGCAGGATCGGCCTGCGGATGGCCGCTCTTGTAGTGGGTCACGATGCCCGGGAAGGCGATGATGATGCCGACCATGACAAGCTGGATTAAGAGGAACGGGATCGATCCCATATAGATCTGACCTGACGTCACCGGCTGGATGGTCGCACCCGTTACCTTATCCTTGTAGGGACGCGATGGCGCTACCGAACGCAGATAGAAGAGCGAGAAGCCGAACGGCGGATGCATGAACGATGTCTGCATGTTGACCGCCAGCATGACGCCGAACCAGACCAGGTCGATGCCGAGGCTGTCGGCGACTGGCGCCAGAAGCGGGATGATGATGAAGGCCAGCTCGAAATAATCGAGGAAGAAGGCCAGGAAGAACACCAGTATGTTAGCGACAATCAGGAAGCCGATCTCGCCGCCGGGAATGGACGTCATCAGATGCTCGACCCATATGTGTCCGTTGACGCCATAGAAGGTGAGCGAAAACACGCGGGCGCCGAGCAGAATGAAAATGACGAAGGAAGACAGTTTCGCCGTGGCATAAAGCGCCGATTTCAGCATCGTCATGTTGAGGCGGCGGTTGATGATGGCCAGAAAGAGCGCGCCGACCGCGCCCATGGCGCCGCCTTCCGTTGGCGTTGCAACACCGATGAAGATCGTTCCCAGCACCAGGAAGATCAGCACCAGCGGCGGGACGAGCGAGATCACCACACGCTGCAGCAGCCTCCAGCCTTTCAGGGTGCGGGCCTGCGGCGGCAGCGCGGGCACCGAATCGGGCCGCAAGATAGCCATGCCGATGATGAAGGCGCAGTAGAAGCCGACGAGCAGCAGGCCGGGGACCAGCGCGCCCTTGTACATATCGCCGACCGAACGGCCCAACTGATCGGCCAGAACGATCAGAACGAGGCTTGGCGGAATGATCTGTGCCAGCGTGCCGGAGGCGGCAATCGTGCCGCTCGCCACTTTGCGATCATAGCCGTAGCGCAGCATGATCGGGAGCGAAATCAGCCCCATGGAAATGACCGAGGCGGCAACCACGCCGGTCGTTGCCGCCAGAAGCGCGCCAACGACGATAACGGCAAAGGCGAGACCGCCGCGCACCGGACCGAAAAGCTGCCCGATGGTATCGAGCAGTTCTTCCGCCATGCCGCTTCGCTCCAGTATCAGCCCCATGAAGGTGAAGAAGGGAATGGCAAGCAATGTCTCGTTCGACATCTGCCCGAAGATGCGGTCCGGTATGGCCCCGAACAGATTGACCGGCAGCAGGCCCATTTCGATGCCGACGAAACCGAAGGCGAAACCGACGAAAGCCAGCGCGAAGGCAACCGGATAGCCGAGCAAAAGCACGACCACCAGCGACAGGAACATCAGCGGGGCGAGATTTTCCGCAATAAAAGCAATCATGTCCGTTCCCCTCAGAGCGCCTGGGCTTCCGCATCTTCAATGGCGACCGTGTCCGGTATGCGCCCTTGAAGGATTGCGATGCGCTTGATGAGTTCGGAGATTCCCTGCAATGCAAGCAGGCCGAAGCCGATGGGGATCAGCACCCAGACCGGCCAGAGAACCAGCCCCCCGGTATTGTTGGAAGTCTCGCCGCTGGCGATCTTTGCTTCCACGATGGGCCAGGAGAGGTAAATCGTGATGAGGCAGAAAGGCAGGAGGAAAAAGATCGTACCGAAAATTTCGACCAGAAGCTGTGTCCGTCGCGAATAGCGGCTGTAAAGAAGATCGACCTTCACATGCTCGCTGTGCAAGAGCGTATATCCGGCTGCGATCAGGAAGACCGCCGAGAACAGATACCATTGCGCTTCCAGCCATGCATTCGAACTGACATTGAACAGCTTGCGCGAAACCGCGTTGATGGCACTGATGAGCACGGCCACCAGTATGAGCCACGATACGGATTTTCCGATGATATTATTGGCCGCGTCGATAGCGCGCGACAACGCCAGCAAGACTGACATCGCTCCTCCCCTTCTGTTCCGCCTCCTCAAGCGGTTTTGGGGCGGATGATAGGACCGGCGAATCCGCCTCGCAAGCGGACGAATGTTCTAAGGAACAAAGGACTACCCATTAGTGGGTAAGGCGAAATCAGCAGTCAGTGGCCGATGCCGGTTATGGCGAAGACAGGCGCAACCGGTTTTCTATGGCGTAGCGCGTAAGCCCCGCCGTGCTGGCAATTCCAAGCTTCTTCTTGATGTTCTTGCGGTGGGTTTCAACGGTTGCTTCCGAAATGCCGAGCCTGATTGCAATCTCGCGATTGCTTCCGCCTTCGGCCACCAGCACCAGCACGTCGTTTTCGCGAACGGACAAACCTTCCGACTTCCTCTCGCCGCTGTCGAGCAGCGCTTCCGAAACGCCGGACGAGAAATAGGTTCCGCCTGACGCGACCGCATGAATGGCGGCCACGATTTCTGCCGTGGACACGTCCTTCAAGACATATCCCGAAGCCCCACGCATGATCGAGGTCGAGATATATTCGCGGCTGTCGTGCATGGACAGCATGAGGATACGGATGCCGGGAAACTGCTTCTTGAACAGTTCGATGGCGTCGATACCGTTGAGAAGTGGCATATTGATATCCATCAGGACTACATCGGGGTTGACGGCAAGCGCCAGTTCGAGAGCGGCCCGCGCATTGGAAGCCGCGCCAGCCACATCGATATCGTCATAGGTTTCGAGTACAGCCCGCAAACCGTCCAGCACCAGCGGGTGGTTGTCCACGAGCAATACGCGAATCTTGCATTCATTCGTCATGCGACTTCCGGTTCCCGCTTTCTTTCTGTTGCCGACTGCGGCAGGCGCGCGGTCAGTTGCGTACCATCTGCACTGGTTTCAACCAAGAGCACCCCGCCGAAATGTGCCATCCGTTCCTGCATATTTCGCAGGCCAAGTCCGGAAAGCGGGTCCTTCAAATCACGCGCGGTGAAACCATTACCATCATCGGCAACCGTCATCGTCACCTTGCCACCGGCTTCCCAGAGACGGATGTTCACGCGGCTCGCGCCGGAATGACGCTCCACATTGGTGAGCGCCTCCTGCACGACACGATAAAGCGCAGTGCTTGCCTCCGGCTTCAGCGTCTCGCTCAACCCGCTCGCTTCCAGTCGGGTTTCAATGCCGGTCCGTTCAGAGAAATGCTCACACAGGGCCTTGAGCGCGACGGTCAGGCCAAGATCGTCCAGAATGCGCGGACGCAGATCATGCGAAAGCCGCCGCACTTCCTTGATTGCGCCGTTGAGCGCGTCCGATGCCTTTTCGATTGCAAGCGGCGCACCCCCGCTGCCCATTCTCACCTGACGGCTCGCAAGGTCGATGGCGTAGCGGACGCCGACGAGATTTTGGGAAATGCCGTCGTGAAGCTCCCGCGCCAGTCGCGCCCGTTCCTCCTCCTGCGTATCGATGATGCGCTGCGCCAGTTCCTTCAGCTTGGTATCCGCCATGCGCCGCTCACGCAGGTTGAGCAGCATGCAGGTCGCGAAGACGAGCATCACAGCCGGAACGGCGATCAGGCTGACGATGAGGAAGGTCGTGCGGATATTGGCGCGAAAATCCGCATTAGCGGCGGCAGTCTGCACATAGACGTCATCGAGATAGACACCCGTTCCCAGCATCCATTTCCATTTATCCAGACCGACCGCGAAGGAAAGCTTGTCGGCCATTTCGCCGCTCGACGGCTTTTCCCACTTATACTGGTGCAGCCCGCCACCCTCCTTGGCCTTGCCGATCAGATTGGCGATGACGCGATCCCCGTCCGGATCGACGAGGTCGAGCCAGTTGTGGCCCGGGCGGAAGGTCTGGCGCGGATGAACGACATTATTGCCGTCATAATCATAGACGAAGAAATAACCGTCGCGACCATAATCGAGCGAGGTCAGTATCTCGCGCACCTTTTCCATGGCCGCGGTATCGTCGGGACCGGCCTCGTCGTAAATCTGCTGTATGGAGGAAAGGGCCAGATTGGTGAGATTGAGAAGCTCGGTCTCCTTGGCTTTCAGCATATTCTTCTCGAAAGTGGCGATGCTGCTCTGCACCAGATTGGCCGATTGCCAGGTAATAAAGGCCGTGACCGTCAATATGGCCACGATGAGCGGCACAATCGCCAGTGCAACGATCTGGTAGCGTAGCGTCACGTTCTCTCCTCCCGGCACCCCAGGCCGACCTTTCAGCCGATGACTTTAAAGTTCCCGCCTTGCGAGGAAAAGGGGCGCGGGGAAAAACCTCGCGCCGGAAGAGACGCAACCGCACAAGAAGCAATATATTGATAGCTATTTATATAACTAAAATACAAACAACGATCGCAGTTGATGAGGCGAATATTTTATGCTCAATATCATTTTCTTGAACACTGTCTCGGAGTATACGGCTCCGGGAGCCATTCATTTCAGAGAGAATCTATTTATGAAAATCTATCGTGTAATCGGTCTTGCATTCACGCTCGCAACCATTTCAGGCGCTTCGTCCTTTGCTGCCCCGCTTCCGGGCGGCGCCAGCAATCTGCAGGAAACCTATGAGGACTGGACTGTTTCCTGTCAGAACCAGAAAGACACCAGCATCTGCGTGATGCGTCAGGAGCAGAGCAGCACGCAGACCGGCCAGCGCGTTCTGACGGCGGAACTGCGCAATGTCGCGGGCAAGGTTGAAGGCGTCCTGCTGATGCCGTTCGGCCTTGATCTCGCCAAGGGCGCGGCCCTCAAGATCGATGACGCAGCCGCACCGAATCTCGCTTTCTCCACCTGCCTGCCGCAGGGTTGCCTGGCTCCAGTAAGCTTCGACGCCAAGCAGGTTGCCGCCCTCAAGGCCGGCACCAATATCAACGTCACCACGACAGCCCTGAGCCCAAGCCAGCCGGTTGCCTTCAAGGTTTCGCTGAAAGGCTTCGGCGCTGCACTCGACCGCATCATTGCGCTGACGAAGTAAGTCGCAGGATCAGATCGTCAAAGCCATACGCCCGCCGGGCGTATGGCTTTTTTATTGGAGCGCTCAGGCAGGGTGAGCCGAAACATGTGCAAGATGCCTGCGCCATCGCAGTGTCATTAACACTGCCACAATGCCGAGACCCGCGGCAAGACCGAGCCAGATACCGACACCGCCAAGCTCGAACTTGAACGCAAGCAATGCGCCGAGCGGCAAGCCCACGCCCCAATAGCCAAACAGAGCCAGGAACATCGGCACGCGGGTATCCCGCAGGCCGCGCAACATGCCTGCTGCAACGGCTTGTGCGCCGTCAACGATCTGGAAGAGTGCGGCCAGCGCCAAGAAAGTCACGGCCAGTTCCATCACCGGCAGGTTCTGCGGGTCGTGCAGATCAAGGAAGACGCCGATGAACAAGCGAGGGATGAGCACCATAAGCAGCCCCATCACCGCCATGAAGCCCACACCGAGCGCGTAGGCACTCCAGCCCGCATAGGCAATCGCCTTGGGGTGGCCGGCGCCATAAGCACGGCCCACACGCACGGTTGCCACCTGTCCGAAACCGAGCGGCACCATGAAACTGAGCGATGCGATCTGGATCGCCACGGCGTGAGCCGCCATGGCCGTCGGGCCGATGCGGCCCATCATGACCACCGCGGCATAGAAGATGGAGGTCTCGAACACGAAAGTGAGCGCCATTGGAATGCCGATACGCCACAGTTCAAGCAGGCGCGCCCAGTCGGGACGCCAGAAACGGCCGAACAGGTGATAGCGGCGGAAACGGCGATGGCGCAGGGTGATGAAGGCAAGTCCGAGGAACATCATCGTGCTTGATGCCGTGGTGGCGATACCGGCGCCATGCAATTCCATGCGCGGGAAGCCGAAATGGCCGAAAATCAGCGTCCAGCCGGCAAGCGCGTTGAAACCGATCGCAAGGGCTGCAATGAGCAGCGTCCACATCGGCTTTTCCATCGCCGCAAAAAATGAGCGCAGCACGATATAGCCCAGATAAGGCAACAGCGCCCATTGCAGCGTGTGCATGAAATCCGTCGAGCGGGCGGCGATGTCCGGACGCTGGCCGAGAAACAGGAAAATTTCCTCGCAATGCCAGAGCACGACCCAGACCGGGACCGCGATCATGATTGCGGTCCAGAAACCCTGACGAACGGTGCGGCGCACATCACGCACCGAATGGCGGTTCTTGCCAAGCGCAATGGCGATCATAGGCATCACCGCCGAGACAAGCCCCATCGAGAAGATCATCAGCGTATGATAGAAGCTCGTCGCCAGCAAAGCCGAGGCGAGCGTGTCCGCTCCGAGACGGCCGATAAAGATGACATCGGTCGCCGTCAGCGCGGCCTGCGAAAGATTGGTGAAGATCAGCGGCCAGCCGAGTGTCAGCGCCGCGACCATCTCCCTGCCCCAGCGTTGCGTGCCGGATTCATGGGGCTGCTCAAAGCCCGCATTGTTTGTCCTGTCCATAGTCCGCTCCCCGAAGCATCCGGGGCCGTCAACCCGCCGGATGTTCCATTTGAATGAGGCCACGCCCCGGAACATCAGAGACCATGTCAATCTGAGAAGAGGCGCGGAAATACGATCATCGACCGTCCCATGCCGGCTAAGGGCGTTTGTCGCTGCAAGAGCGACTTCGCCCCAACTTTTCGGGTTGCTCAATTTCTATTGGGAACGTTGTGTATGTTCCAGAAACTGATCCGGAGCCAAGCGGGCTGCGCATCGATTTGCACAAAATTAGAGCAACATGGATATCAGACTTGCTCAAAGAAGCAACACGTCTCGAAATGGATTTTTCGTCTCTGGACACATGGAGGAATCAAATCCTCATTCTGACGCGAAAGCGTCATTGCCTGTCCGATAAAGGATTGACGCTTATGGCCTAACCGATAGGAATGATTGCATTAATCGCAGGAGGCGTCATGCGCAGCACCAAAGTCATCCATATTGTCGGCTGTCATGCGGAGGGCGAAGTCGGCGATGTCATCGTCGGCGGTGTGGCCCCGCCTCCGGGTGCAACGGTATGGGAACAATCGCGCTTCATTGCCAGCGACGAGACCTTGCGCAATTTCGTGCTCAACGAACCGCGCGGCGGGGTGTTTCGCCACGTCAATCTGCTGGTGCCGCCGAAAGATCCTCGCGCTCAGATGGGCTTCATCATCATGGAACCTGCGGATACGCCGCCGATGTCCGGTTCGAACTCGATCTGTGTCTCGACCGTGCTTTTGGACAGCGGCATCATCCCGATGGAGGAGCCGGTGACGCGAATGGTGCTGGAAGCGCCAGGTGGGCTTATCGAGGTGGAAGCGGAGTGCCGCAATGGCAAGGCCGAGCGCATCAGCGTGCGCAATGTTCCATCTTTCGCCGACCGACTAGATGCATCGTTGGAAGTGGAAGGACTGGGCACGATCACTGTCGATACCGCCTATGGCGGCGACAGTTTCGTCATTGTGGATGCGGCGCATATCGGCATGAAGATCGAGCCAGGCCAGGCGCGGGAACTGGCCGAGATTGGCGTCAGGATCACCAAGGCTGCCAATGAACAACTGGGCTTCCGCCACCCGGAAAAAGACTGGAACCACATTTCCTTCTGCCAGATCACCGAGCCGGTAGCACGGGAGGGCGACGTGCTGACGGGCGTGAACACCGTTGCGATCCGCCCGGCCAAGCTCGACCGTTCCCCGACCGGAACGGGCTGCTCGGCGCGCATGGCCGTGCTGCACGCCAAGGGACAAATGAAGGTCGGTGAGAAATTCATCGGCAAGTCCGTGCTGGGTACGGAGTTTCATTGTCGGCTCGACAAGACGCTTGAGCTTGGTGGCAAGCCAGCCATCAGCCCCATTATTTCCGGTCGCGCATGGGTGACAGGAACCTCGCAGCTCATGCTCGATCCGAGCGATCCGTTTCCCGGTGGATACCGGCTGTCGGATACCTGGCCGCGTGGCGACTGAGGTTCAGGCACTGACGGTCTGCAAATGGCGCTTCTCTTCGCTTCCGGTGCTCATGTACCCTAGAGCGCGTTCCGATCTGATTGGATCAGTCGGCGCTCTAATTCTTTGTTTTCACGCGCATCTTTCCCGAAAACCGTTTCACACTTTTCGGGATGCGCTCTAAAGTACATTCCGCTCCGGTTCTCGAGAAGCACCATTTTCGTCTCGTCATCACCAGAATCTCAATCACCCCGCGCACCTTCTTTACCGGCGCTCTTCTGACCTCTTTATCGAGCGCCACACCCCTCACCCTGAGGTGCGGAGCGAAGCGCAGCCTCGAAGGGCGATCCTTCGAGACGGCCCTGCGGGCCTCCTCAGGATGAGGATCGAGAAAATAAAAACCCCGCCGAAGCGGGGTTTTCTTTATTCATCCGGACCGCATGCTTATGCGAAGTCGAGCGCGCGGTCGCCGTCTTCATCCTTGATGCGGGATGGCAGGCCGATCTGGTTCAGGATGTGGAGGAATGGCTTTGGATCAAGCTCTTCCACATTGACCATCTTCTTCACGTCCCATTCGCCCGAAGCGATAAGGATTGCGGCTGCAACTGGCGGAACGCCAGCGGTGTAGGAAATGCCCTGCGAACCCACTTCGTTATAGGCGTCCTTGTGGTCGGCAACGTTATAGATGAAGACTTCCTTCTCCTTGCCGTCCTTGGTGCCCTTGACGAAATCGCCAATGCAGGTCTTGCCGGTATAGTCCGGGGCCAGCGATGATGGATCGGGCAGCACAGCCTTCACTACCTTGAGCGGCACGACTTCCAGACCTTCGGCGGTCTTGACCGGCTGTTCGGACAGGAGGCCCAGATTGTTCAGCACCGTGAAGACGTTGATATAGTGATCGCCGAAGCCCATCCAGAAACGCACGTCGGCGTTAGGATAGTTCTTCGACAGCGAGTGCACTTCATCGTGGCCGGTCATATAGGCCTTGCTCGGACCGACGACCGGCAGGTCGAAGGTGTGGCCGACTTCGAACATCTTGTTCGACTGCCAGGCACCGTTCTGCCAGGAATAGACCGTGCCGGTGAACTCACGGAAATTGATTTCCGGGTCGAAATTGGTCGAAAACCAGCGGCCATGTGAACCGGCATTGATGTCGACGATATCGATGGATTTGACTTCATCGAGATAGTCGTCGGCAGCCAGACGCGCATAGGCATTGACCACGCCCGGATCGAAGCCAATGCCGAGAATGGCGGTAATGCCCTTCTCTTCGCATTCCTTGAGATGCTTCCATTCGTAATTGCCATACCATGGCGGGGTCTCGCAGATCTTCTTCGGGTCTTCATGGATTGCGGTGTCCATGTAAGCCACGCCCGTATCGATACAGGCGCGAAGAACCGACATATTGAGGAAGGCCGAGCCGACATTGATGACGATCTGAACGCCCGTCTTCCGGATCAGGGCCTTGGTGGCCTCCACATCCATTGCGTCCAGCGCATGCGCTTCCAGCTTCACCTCCGTCTTGAGGCTCTTCTTTTCATGCACGCTATCGATAATCTTGCGGCATTTCTCAACCGTGCGGGACGCAATATGGATATCGCCCAATATGTCAGAGTTTTGCGCACATTTATGTGCAACAACCTGTGCCACGCCCCCGGCGCCGATAATGAGAACGTTCTTCTTCATTTTCTGTCGATGCTTCCTCTTCCAGCGGTTTCCCGCGTCTTTGTAGTTAACTGACGCATTATCCTACGCAAAACCGCTTCGCACTTTTGCTGGAAATGCTTGTATTTCCCGTCCCGATTGCCTTCTCATTCGGAACACATGAGTTCGTTGCAGCGTGAAGCCGCAACAGGATCTTTTACGAAAGCGACCCTTCAAAATCCGCGTAATCAAATTCGCGGACAACTCTGACCGTGCCGTCCAGTTCACGCACGGCAATGGCTGGCATTTTCACGCCATTAAACCAGTTCTTCTTGACCATGGTATAACCGGCCGCATCCTCGAATGAGAGGCGGTCGCCGATGGCAAGCGGCTTGTCGAAAGTGAACTCGCCGAAAATATCGCCGGCGAGGCAGGACTTGCCGCAAACCATGTAGCTGTGCTCGCCATTGTTCGGCGCCATCTTCGCCTTTTCGCGATAGATCAGCAGATCGAGCATATGCGCCTCGATGGAGCTATCGACGATGGCAAGGTTCTTGCCATTGAACAGCGTGTCGAGCACCGTCACTTCCAGCGTCGTGGTCTTGGTGATCGAGGCTTCGCCCGGCTCCAGATAGACCTGAATGCCGAACTTTTCCGAAAACGCCTTCAGTCGTGCGCAGAACTCATCGACCGGATAATCATCGCCGGTGAAGTGGATGCCGCCGCCAAGGCTCACCCATTCGACACGGTTGAGAAGCGAGCCGAACTTTTGTTCGATGTCGGTCAGCATCCGGTCGAAAAGACCAAAGTCAGAATTTTCGCAATTGTTATGGATCATGAAGCCTGTCACGCGATCCATGACCTTTTCAACCTTCGCCACATCCCATTCGCCAAGACGACTGAACGGACGTGCCGGATCGGCAAGATCGAAGCTCGAAGACGAGATGCCCGGATTGAGGCGCAGCCCGCGCTTGATGCCCGACGCCTTGTCAGCAAAGCGTTCGAGCTGGCCAATCGAATTGAAGATGATCTTGTCGGCGTGGCTGATGACCTCATCGATCTCGTTATCGGCATAGGCCACGCTATAGGCATGGGTTTCACCGCCGAATCTTTCATGGCCAAGACGCACTTCATTGAGCGAAGACGAAGTGGTGCCGTCCATATATTCGCTCATCAGATCAAACACCGACCAGGTGGCGAAGCATTTCAGCGCGAGCAGTGCCTTGGCGCCGGATTTCTCGCGCACATAGGCAACCTTTTCCATGTTGCGCTTCAGCTTGGTCTTGTCGATCAGGTAGTAGGGCGTCTGGATCATGGGCGTTCCGGGTCATTCAATGGGAAAATCTGGCCTCGCCAGCAAGTCTGGTCTGCCAAGTTGAGGAAACATCAGGCGGTTTCCCAAATTATTTGAAGGCTTATAGGAAGCTTGTGACAGAAACACAAATCCGCCACAGCATTATCGGGAAAATTTCCCCATAAGCCATCGCGGATTACTTCCCTGCCTTCAGGGCTCGCGTCTCATATAGAGCTTTTTATCAGGATTTGAACCCCTTCCCTTCCCGCTCTACCCGCTCCGCCGTTTTGGTTGAAAGTCTTTGCCGGTGCCACTGGCTTTTATACAACTGGATGGCCCGCTACGATTGGTGAGTATCGTAAAGTTAATTAAACAAGCCTTTGCTTGACAAATTACGAACACGAGCGTAGCCGTTGTTTCCATGTTCAGGGCGACTTCATTAGGCATTCGCCCACGCAATGACAGCCAAAGGAAAATCGGATGCAGGATCACAAGCCGACCGCCGGTTGGGGAGACCTGTTCGCAGGCAGGAACGCTATCGTATCGCTGACGCTCGTCGGCGGCGTGGCGCTTCACGCCATCAACGTGTTTATTGCCACAACCATCCTCCCGACAGTGGTCGCCGACATTGGCGGCATGGATTATTACGCGTGGAACACGGCGCTGTTCGTGACCGCATCCATTCTCGGCTCCGCCCTTGTGCCGCGCCTGCTCTCGCGTGCAGGCCCGCGCAGCGCCTATCTGGTCGCAGCGTGCATCTTTGCTGCGGGAACCCTGACTTGCGGCCTCGCGCCCTCCATGCCCGTCATGCTGGCGGGGCGCGCCATTCAGGGTCTTGGCGGCGGCATGATGCTCGCCCTGTCATATTCAATGATCCGCATCGTCTTTGATGAATCTCTATGGCCCCGCGCCATCGGCCTCGTTTCCGGCATGTGGGGCGTTGCCACGCTTGTCGGTCCGGCGATTGGCGGCGTTTTTGCGGAACTCGGCATGTGGCGCGCTGCCTTCTGGTCGCTTGCGCCCGTGATCGCCGTGTTCACCATCATGGCCATGACGGTTCTGCCCCGCGAATCCGGTTCCGCTGCCAGCAATGACCGGCTGGCATGGCCACAGCTCATTCTTCTGACCGCTGCCGTCCTTGCCGTTTCCGCCGGAAGCATTTCGTCGGAACTGGCGCTGAATGCCGGCGGCGTCGCGCTCGCGATTGTCTTGCTGCTTCTCCTCGCAGCCGTCGAAAAGAAGGCCAGCCGCCGCATTCTTCCGAAAGGGTCTTTCAGTATCCGGAAACTCGGCGCGCTTTATCTGACGCTCGCCTTCCTCAGCGCGTCCGTTACCAGTTCCGAAGTCTTCGTACCGCTGTTCTTTCAGGTGCTGCATAACCAGTCGCCACTTGTCGCTGGATATCTGGCAGCAATCATGGGCGGCAGCTGGACACTCGGCTCGATCGGGTCGTCGGGGATTGCCGCCGGGCGCACCGACCGCGTTATTCTCGCCGCCCCCGTCATGGGCGTAGCCGGGATGGTCACGCTGGCCGTCCTCATTCCGGCCGGAAGCGAAGGTCATTGGTACGATCTGCTGCCGATCTGCATCGCGCTCGCAGTCATCGGTTTCGGCGTAGGGCTGACATGGCCGCACCTGCTCACCGGCATTTTCAAGCGCGCGGACGCAGAAGATCAGAACCTTGCATCCGCCTCCGTGACCATGGTGCAGCTTTTCACAACCGCCCTTGGCGCAGCACTTGCCGGAATGGTTGCCAATATGGCTGGCCTCACCAATCCCGGCGGCTTTGCAGGCACCGCACATGCCGCGCTCTGGCTCTTTTCCGGCTTCGCCATTCTGTCCGCACTGGCGTTCGTGTCGGCGCTCGCTCTCGTCCGCAGCGCAAGACAGCCGCAAACGGCCCAATGCTGAGAATTATCAGGCGGCGGGCGAAATAACGTAGGCGCAGCGCCGCGCACCGGCCAGAATATGTTCGGTTCGGTTTACAGAAACATCAGGGCCAAGCACGGCCCTGAATACCTGAAGCTCCGCACGGCAAAAGCCCTGGCAGGCGTCCGCAGCAGCGCAGATCGGGCAGTGATTTTCGATGAAGAGCCAGGAGCCATCCTCCTGCTTTTCGGCATCGGCCATGTAACCTTCCGCCGAGCGGATCGCGGCAAGTTCCAGCACCCGCTCGCCGAGCGGCAGATCTTTCAGGCGCGCCTGATACTGACGGCGGGTCTCGGATTCGCGATGGGCGATCAGCGTGTCCAGCGCGTCCTCACCGAGAATACTGCGAACGGAATGGAGAAGCTGGACCGTCAAATCGGCATGTGTATCGGGGAAGCGCCTGTTGCCGGTCTCGGTCAGGTCCCAGAATTGAGAGGGACGGCCAACGCCCTGCGACACGGAATGGGGAGCGACCAGACCTTCCTCAGCCAGTCGCACCAGTTGTTGGCGGACCGCTTCGCCGGTCGTTCCCAGATGCTCGCCGATCGCAGCTGCCGTCTGCGCGCCTCGCATCTTAAGCGTGAGCATTACGCGCTCGGCGGGAGAACGTGCTAGCGAAGCGTCTGTATTTAGAAAGTCATTCCTTGACATATTGACGATTTTCTATTTAAAGAAGAATTATCTTGTTAAATAAGCTATCTACCCCACTTTAGCAAGATAGTTATCAAATGACGGTACTCAACCGGCGTCCAGCAACAGATTGACGGACCTGACGGTCCGGACCGCGACGGCGTACGTAACAAGGAGTTTTGAAATGAGCTTCACCTTGCCCCCGCTTCCCTATGCAACCAACGCGCTCGAGGGCGTGGGAATGGGTACGGAAACGCTTGAGCTGCATCATGGCAAGCATCATCAGGCTTATGTGACTGCCCTCAACGGATTCGTTGAAAAGAACGATGCGCTCAAGGGCAAGTCGCTCGAAGAAATCATTCTCCTTGCCAAGGACAAGGCCGATCTGGCCCCGGTGTTCAACAATGCCGGCCAGCACTGGAACCACAATCTGTTCTGGCAGAACCTGTCTGCTTCCGGTGGCCGCCTTCCCGGCGCGCTGGAAAAGAAAATCACGGAAGATTTCGGCGGTGTCGACCAGTTCAAGGAAGCCTTCAAGACCGCAGCCGTCGGCCAGTTCGGTTCGGGGTGGGCATGGCTGGTTCTGGCCGATGACGGCAAGCTCAAGGTCACCAAGACGCCGAACGGCTCCAATCCGCTGGCAACCGGCGAAGGCAAAGCGCTATTAGGACTTGATGTCTGGGAGCATAGCTATTATCTCGATTTCCGTAATCGTCGGCCTGACTATGTAACGAATTTCCTCGACAAGCTGGCCAATTACGAATTCGCGGAAGCCACCCTGAAGGCAGCATGACGCGCTTACATTGATTGCGATCAAGGCGTTTTGCCTGCAGGAAATGCAGACTCCACGGAGCTGCGTGACTGCGGGCAAAATGCGGCAATGACCAAAACGACCGATCCATCCACGGGCGCCGTCCTCCCAAGCGGTGCAGGAGCAAGACAGAGACAGTTCCGAAAATGAGCAGCAACTTCAATCAGGAAACCGTCACCGACATCCATCACTGGACCGATACGCTGTTTTCCTTCCGCACCACGCGCGACCCCGGCTTTCGCTTCCAGAGCGGCCAGTTCATCATGATGGGGCTGGAAGTAAACGGCAAGCCGCTCACGCGCGCCTATTCGATTGCCTCGAGCCTTTACGAAGACGGGCTGGAATTCTTTTCGATCAAGGTGCCGAACGGTCCGCTGACCTCCAAGCTGCAGCATCTGAAGGTTGGCGACCAGATCATCCTGTCCAAGAAGCCGGTCGGCACGCTGCTCTATGACAATCTGAAGCCGGGCAAGAATCTGTGGCTGCTCTCGACCGGCACCGGTCTTGCGCCGTTCCTGTCGATCATTCGCGATCTGGAAGCCTATGAACGTTTCGAAAAGATCATTCTTGTTCATGGCGTGCGTCAGGTCGCGGAACTCGCCTATACGGATTTCATTTCCAACGAACTGCCGCAGGATGAATTCCTTGGCGAAATGGTCAAGAAGCAGCTCATCTACTATCCGACCGTCACGCGTGAGCCCTACAAGAATCGTGGCCGCCTGACCGACCTCATTCGTTCAGGACAGCTGTTCACCGATGTTGGCCTGCCAGAGTTTAATCATGACGACGACCGCATGATGCTCTGCGGCAGCCCGGAAATGCTGGCCGAAACAAAGCAGATACTTGAAGAGCGCGGTTTCAAGGAAGGCAGCCAGAGCGAAGCCGGACACTACGTCATCGAGAAGGCGTTCGTGGAGAAATAAGCCTGCCGAAACGGACTGGACTGTTAATGGAGGGAGGCATCAGCCTCCCTTTTTCTTTGCCCGATCTCTGGGGCGTGTCTGCCGAAAACTGGAACGGGCTTGGGGAAAACAAAAAAACAGGATGCTCTAAGCCCGTACCGCCTGCAAGAAAAACGCCTTAACGCCCGCGACCATTTCCGTTCGATCCATCATATCGGGCTTGGAGATGATTTCATCGACCGCACCGTGCAGCGCGTTGAAAAGGAGCACAGCCGTCAAACGCGGATTGGAGATTTTCCATGCACCTGCGGAATTGCCGTCGGTCAACAACGCATCGAGCCGGACGATTGCCGGATTTTCCTGCTTCATGCGCCGCAGGGGCGGATGAAAATCATGGAACACCATGTCGTGTATCCTGTAATTGTCCAGATAGCCGGCAATGCCCGTCTCGGCCCACGCTACCAGCTTTCCGGGCCAGTCATCGGCCGGATACTGGCCCAGCTGACGCTCCAGCCCCTCGCAGAACCCGTCGATAAATCGCTCCCGCAAGGCGATCAGGATGTCGTCCTTGCTGCGAAAATGCAGATAGAACGTACCTTTGGCCACATCGGCAAGGCGGACAATTTCATCCACGCTCGTCGCCGCGAAGCCCTTTTCGAGGAAGAGGGCCTCGGCTGCAGCCATCAGCTCATCGCGACGTATTTCAGCGGGCTTGGTGCGGGGCTTGGGCTTGGTGGCGGTCGGCGGCAAAGCGATCTCCGGAACTTCAGGATGCCGCCAATCTACCCCGGATTGCCGCCCTGTCAAAAACAAGACTGTTTGGTCGAACGACCCGGTCTTCCAGCCAGTGCAGCGCTGCCTCGACATTGGAGAAGGTGCCAGCCGGAACACGGAACAGCTTTTCAGCGTCCATGCGGCTTGCCTGTTCATACACAGATTCGGGCACGATATTCACCATCCCCAGCACCTGTTCGCGAATGCGCTGTGCATTGCGCTGAAACCATTGCTTGACTTCA
Organism: Brucella intermedia LMG 3301; assembly: GCF_000182645.1. Lineage (NCBI taxonomy): Bacteria > Pseudomonadati > Pseudomonadota > Alphaproteobacteria > Hyphomicrobiales > Brucellaceae > Brucella > Brucella intermedia. The sequence continues at coordinate 406,940 of NZ_ACQA01000001.1, read as the reverse complement.
CGCGCCGATCCTTCCGGATGCGTGAGAGCATCCTCGTCCAGAAACCGGCGGATCGTGACAAAGGGCTTTCCTTCATCAAGCCAGCGGTTCCAGGCATCAAAAAATTCACGCGTCTCCTCCATGGTCGATGCGCCCTTCGACAGGGTGACCACGTAGGGCCAGTTTTCCGTATGGTGAAGCATTACACTCCCTCCTGATCGATATTCCTGAATTTCGCAGCAATGTTGCCGCTGCGAGCCGTGACGACGATCCGGCGACCCGCACGCACACAAGCAGGTGTCCGAACCGCCGCACGACTCATGACTGACTATCAGTCAGTGAATTTGTGACACGAAAATATGAATATTACAATCATGTTTTGAAGGGAGTTTGTTGCGCGAATTTGGAAGGCGCCGGGCGCGGACCAAACCGCAGCCCACCCCGGCACCATGTGTCGGGTTTTGCAGCGAACAGGTCCGATATTCGGGATGATTGCGGGCTATCGCCTCAGCCATTCAATTCAAAATCGAGCCCGATATCGAGGTTTGGCGCGCTGTGCGTCGTCCAGCCGACCGAAATCAGATCAACTCCGCTTGCGGCAACAGCAGCGACCGTTTCCGGTGTGATGCCGCCCGAAGCTTCCGAAATGGCGCGGCCATCGATGATCGATACAGCCTCGCGCAACTGGTCCGGTGACATATTGTCGAGCAGAACTGCGTCCACACCCACCGCCATTGCTTCATCAAGCTGTTGAAGCGTGTCAACTTCAACCTCGATCTTGACCATATGGCCGGCACCGGCCTTGGCGCGCTCGATGGCTTCGCGCACGCCGCCCGCGACTGCGATGTGGTTGTCCTTGATGAGCACCGCATCATAGAGCGCGAAGCGATGATTCATTCCCCCGCCTGCCCTGACCGCATATTTCTGCAAGGCACGCAGCCCCGGCGTCGTCTTGCGCGTGCAGACAATAGAAGCCCTGGTTCCCGCGACCGCCTTCACCAGATTGGCGGTTGCCGTGGCGATACCGGACAGGTGACCGAGAAAATTGAGCGCCGTTCGCTCACCCGCCAGGATCGACCGCGAACTGCCGGAAACGCGGGCAATGTCGCTCCCTTTTTCAAGAAACTGGCCATCCCGGGTCAAGCGCTCGAATGTGACGTCCGGATCGACCAGACGAAACGCCATTTCAGCCACATCCAGCCCGGCGATGACACCCGGCTGGCGCAAGCTGAACAGCATGGCCGAGCGGTGATCCTCCGGTACGACGGCATTGCTGGTGATATCGCCGGCAAGTCCCAGATCTTCCAGAAGCCCGGTGCGCACCAGCGGTTCGACAACAAGCGGAGACAGGTGCGGCAGGTTCATGAAGCTATCCTGGAAATTCGATTTGGACCAATGATCTCGCGAGCCTGCGCGAACGCCGTCTCGAATGTGTGAAAACGGCGTCTGGCGACTGCATCCTTTTGCGGATGATCGATGCGGGCATGGCTGCCGCGCGACTCGCACCGTTCATAGGCCGCTACCGCAGCGACCAGCGCCACCGCGGCGGCATCGTCTGACTCAGCGAGCGGAAGAAGGGTGGTGACCGCCACGCGCAAACCTTTTTCATCGCGCAGCAGGCCTAGATGACTGGAAACGACGCGCCGTACCGGTTCGGGATCGGTATCTCCGGGCAGGCTAACAGGCGCGATTTGGCGAGCACCGATCACTTCGTCATCCACAAGGGCGTGAGCGGCGCGCAGCCCCATTGCCGCAGCTTCGAGCAAAGAATTGCTGGCAAGCCGGTTCGCGCCATGCAGGCCGGTGCAGGCAGCTTCACCAACAGCCCACAGGCCGGGTATCGTGCTGCGCCCGTCAGCGTCGGTCTTGATGCCGCCCCATGTGGTAATGGGTGGCGGGCCGCACCGGAATGGCGTCGCGCGAAGGGTCGATGCCATGCTGCCTGCAAAGCGCATCGATACCCGGGAAGCGGGTTGCAAAACCTGCCCCCAGAGCCGCCCGCGCATCGAGGAAAACCTTTCGACCTTGGCCGATCTCGCTGCCAATGGCACGGGCAACGACATCTCGCGGGGCCAGCTCGCGGCCCGGAATGTCGGCCATGAACCGCTCACCGCGATCATTGATGAGTTCAGCACCTTCGCCGCGCACCGCTTCGCTGACCAGCGGCAGACGCGGTGCAGAGACGGCAAGTGCCGTGGGGTGAAATTGCACAAACTCCATATCGGCAAGCACTGCGCCCGCACGGGCCGCCAAAGCAGCCCCCCGCCCCAGATTGCCAAGCGGTGTTGTGGTTGCTTTATAAAGCCCGCCGATACCACCGGTCGCCAGAACCACGCCGCGCGCGGCAACCGGTCCAACATTCTCCAGGCAGGCACCGACCACACGGCCATCCTGCTTGATGAGCCGCAGGGCGCGGGTGTTTTCCATGACGGTTATCGAGGGCGTTGCCAGAACCTTCGCGATCAAAGCGCGCATGATGCCAGCGCCCGTCGCATCGCCATCGACATGGACGATACGATGGCGACTGTGCGCGGCTTCCAGACCAAGGGAGAACGAACCGTCGGCCTTCCGGTCGAAGCGCACGCCATGGGCTTCCAGAGCAGCAATGACGTCCGCGCCTGCTGCTATGATTTCCGCAGCAACCGCCGCATTGCACAGGCCGTCGCCTGCTGCAATCGTGTCGGCCAGATGCAGCGCCGCACTGTCGTCCGCCCCGATACCCGCAGCGATCCCGCCCTGCGCCAAAGTGCTGGAACCGGACAGGCCAAGGCTTCCCGCTGTCACCAGCAGGACCGGCTGGGGTGATAGCGTCAGCGCGGTCATCAGCCCGGCAAGTCCACTGCCGACGATGAGAACCGGAGCCGTCCGGGCGTTGATCATATTGCCAGCATCCGTTCGACGGCGCGCCGGGCCGGTTCCATCAAAGCGGCGTCGACCACCACTTCATGACGATTGTTTTCCAATGCATCGCGGATATTGGCGAGGGTGATCCGCTTCATATGCGGACAAAGATTGCAGGGGCGGATGAACTCGACCTCCGGGTGATCAACGGCGACATTGTCGCTCATCGAGCATTCGGTCAAAAGCACCACGCGCTGCGGCTTCTTCTGACCGACATAGTCCGACATGACTGCCGTGGAACCGGCAAAATCGGCTGCCTCCACCACTTCCGGCGGGCATTCCGGATGCGCCAGAACCATGACGCCGGGATGGCTTTCGCGCAGTTCACGAATATCGTCCGGGGTGAAACGCTCATGCACCTCGCAATGGCCATGCCAGGCGAGAATTTCGACATTGGTTTCGCGGGCCACATTCTGCGCCAGAAACTCGTCAGGAATCATCAGCACACGCGGCACGCCGAGCGATTCCACCACCTTTTTGGCATTGCCGGAGGTACAGCAAATGTCGGACGCTGCCTTCACGGCAGCCGATGTGTTGACATAGGTGATGATCGGCACGCCCGGATGCGCCTCGCGCAAAAGCGCCACGTCTTGCGGCGTGATGCTGTCGGCCAGCGAACAGCCTGCGCCCATATCGGGGATCAGCACTGTCTTGCCGGGATTGAGCAGCTTGGCCGTTTCGGCCATGAAATGCACCCCCGCCAGCACGATCACATCGGCATCGACTTCAGCCGCCTTGCGTGCCAGCGCCAGACTGTCGCCGACAATGTCGGCCACGCAGTGGAAGATTTCCGGCGTCTGGTAATTATGCGCGAGGATGACGGCATTGCGCTTTTTCTTCAGCTCGAGAATGGCCGCGACATCGTTCTCGAAGCCGAGCCACTCCGCCTTTGGCAACACCCTGGCCACCCGGTCATAAAGTTGCGAAACGGAAACATGATCGTTCACGGTGGCCTCCAAGGTCACTTACGCATTTCCATTATACTCAATGTGAGCATTTCATAATCGCAACCTTATACTCGATTCGAGTATATTGTCAATCGCGGGAGATTGGCAGCTTAGCTCCGGCCAGATGACGCTCGGAAAGGGCGCGTTCCTCGACAATCGAGTAGCGGAAACGGAAGAGCTTTGCCGGGCGTCCGCCGGTTTCGCTGTGGCTTTCGCCGGTCTCTTCGACCAGATCCTGCTGTTCGATCAGGCGGCGGAAATTCTGCTTGTGCAGGCGCAGACCCGCCAGCGCTTCGACGGTGCGCTGCAATTGCAGCAGGGTGAAACTTTCCGGCATCAGCTCGAATACCACCGGGCGATATTTGATCTTGGCGCGCAGCCGCGCAATCGCCGTGGCAAGGATGCGACGATGATCGGCAAACATGGAGCGACCGTTCTCGTCTTCCTGCATACCGGCCTCGGCCACCAGACCGGCCTCGAACAGCAGCTCATAGCGTTGCAGCACAAGGTCTTCATTCCAGCGCCCGCTCCAATCTCCGCTCTCAAAGCCGAAGGTGAAGGCGATCCGCCGCATGCGCTGCGCCGTCAGTTCGGGCGTTTCTGCCCGGTAGGCCCAGACGAGCAGCGCGTTGTTGAGGTGTTCCATGATGGGCGGTTCGCCCTGGCGGTGATCTTCCCACGGCAGATAATCATACCAGCCGCGCCATCCCGCCTGCCCCGCAGCGGCGTCGCTTTCACGTACCAGGCCCAGATAGCTGATTGAGATGATACGCTCGCCCTGTGCATGTCGGTCCCGGTCTGCAAAGGTGTAGAGCTGCTCCAGATATCCGACCGGATGTGCGGTTTCCGACTGCACCCAGGCGCGCAGGCCTGCTTGCAAAGAGCGGTGCTCGCTCTCGAACGGACCGGATGGCAGGGCCTGCCCTCCCCGCACGGTCATGACGCGCGGCTGTTCGCCGGTAACAGCTGCCAGCACGGCTATCAATTCGGTATGGGCAATATCGTCAGTCACGGCCGCTCCAGAAAACACTTCCGGCATTGAACGTGATTGAGCAACGAATACAAGGCGCTGCGCGTTACCGGCCACAGCTTTCAGCGCTTAAGCCTTGTTCCCTGCTCCGAAAACATGTTCCGGCCCCGGAAAAGCGCGCGCCCGCACCTCCTCGGCATAGGCTTTGGCCGCATCGGACACCTCTGGCGCCAGATGCGCAAAACGCTTCACGAAGCGCGGCGTGAAATCCTGAAAAAGCCCCAGCATGTCGTCTGAAACCAATATTTGTCCATCGCAGGCAGCAGATGCCCCGATGCCGACCGTCGGGATGGCAAGCGATGCGGTGATCTCACGCGCCAGCGGCTCCACCGTGCCTTCGATCACCAGCGCAAAAGCGCCCGCATCGGCAATGGCCTGTGCATCGCGGCGGATTTGATCGGCCTCTTCATCGCCGCGTCCGAGCGAGCGGAAGCCGCCGACCGTGTTGACCTGCTGTGGCATCAGACCGACATGGCCGAACACGGGAATGCCACGCTTGACGAGGAAAGCAACCGTTTCCGCCATCTCCTCGCCGCCTTCGAGCTTTACGCCGTCGCAGCCGGTTTCCTGCATGACGCGCGCAGCATTACGGAACGCCTGTTCCTTCGATTCCTGATAGGAACCGAACGGCATATCGACGATAACGCAGGCCTTTTCCACCCCGCGCATCACCGCCTGCCCATGGGCGATCATCATGTCGAGCGTTACGGCAAGAGTGGAATCCATGCCGTAGAGCACCATGCCGAGCGAGTCGCCGACCAGCAGCAGGTCGCAATGCGGATCGAGCAGCCGCGCAATCGGCGTCGTATAGGCGGTCAGGCTGACGATGGGGCGTTCGCCCTTCATGGCGTGGATGGATTTAGGCGTCAGCCGCTTCTGTTTGACGGGTGCGCTCATTTCAGGCTGCCCTTTCCTGCGCGACATGTGCGATGACGCGGTTATCGAGAAGCCGGGTCGCGGCAAGACGAACGAACAGCGCAATGAGAACCGGGCGCCCCTGTACAGCTGTCAGGCGCTCCAGGGTTTCAGGGTCGCGCAACGCGACTACTTCGGACGTTGCCAGCGGCTCGGTAGCGATGAAGGCGCGAATTGCGGCTTCCAGCGCATCAGGATCATCCATGCCGGAGCGATAGAGGCGTTCAGCCTCATCGAGCGCTTTCGGCACGATGACGGCGGCTGCGCGCTGTTCTGGCGTCAGATAGACATTGCGCGACGAACAGGCGAGGCCGTCATCCTCACGCACGGTCTCGACGCCGACGACACGCACCGGAATGGCCATGTCTTCCACCATGCGGCGGATGATGACGAGTTGCTGAAAGTCCTTCTCGCCGAAATAAGCAGTATCCGGGCCGACGATATTGAAGAGCTTGCTGACCACCGTCGCGACACCGGCGAAGTGGCCGGGACGCGCCTCGCCTTCCATCTGGTTGCCGAGCGCGGGTACATCCACCACGGTCTGCATGGGACGCGGATACATGTCGCTGACCGCTGGCGCGAAAAGATAGTCGACACTGGCCCCCGCGCAGCAGAGTTGCGTCGCGCTCCAGATCCCGAGGATATTTGTCGAGGTCTTCATTTGCGCCGAACTGCAACGGATTGACGAAGATGGACACGACAGTCACATCGTTTTCCGCCCTGGATCGATGCACCAGTTCAAGATGGCCTTTGTGGAGATAGCCCATGGTCGGCACAAAGCCGATGCGTTTTCCAGCCCGCCTTGCGGGCGCCAGAGCCTGACGCAACTCCTCGATGGTGCGGATGATCTGCATGAGGTCCTCCTCGCGACCGAAATTTATTGGCCGCGAGTCCTACAGCGTCAGCTTAAATATGACAACTGCCGAGGCAAATGCCTTCCCGAATACCTCACTGCGTCGGAATCGTCACCGCGCCAACCGTATTGCCGACAGCACGACCGAAACGATCAATCTGCTCGTCATAGGTTTTGCGCGTATTGGGATCAAACACCGCAATCGGCGCAGTGACCACCAGCGAAGCCGCCGTCCCGACACCCTGCGCCGTCCCTATCGCGACTGCACCCAGACGATCGCCGAGACCGACCTGCGAATCCGTGATGGTCTGGCCCGCGACGAGACGCTTGCCGATCAGTTGCACGACTTCCGGGCTCGCGGCAAACTTGCCATGGTTGAGACGGTCTCCCGCCTTCAGCTGCGTCAGATCGATGACGGTAATGCCCGATCTTTCCAGTTCGGAACGATAGGGCTCGATCGACGGGTCTATCTGACCCAGACGGTCGATATTGCCCGAAATGCGCCGCGACAATGCAAGCGCCTTGTCGTCTCGCGAGGTGAACAATGTGAAACGGGGATGCTGCTTGCCCATGGCAAGAAACTGCTTCGAGAACACATCAACGTCGAGATCGGGTGAGGCCAGAATGACATCCGTGATCTTGGCATTCACACGACCGTCGCGAATAGCCATCTGCCGCAGGGCCTCGACCGTCAGCCAGCTGCCCATGGAATGGGCCATGACCGTGATATCCTTGACCTCGGGCTCGCGCACGATGGCTCGCAGAATCTGCTCCAGCGCATCGCGGGAATAGTTGGTGCTTTCCTTGTCGTAATTATAATCGAACACGCTGGCGCGCGACGGCCAGGTGAAAATGACCGGTGCTACATCGGCGCCCGAATCATGCACGATCTGCGCGAAGCGATAGACGGAATCCTCAAACGTATTGTTGAAACCGTGCACGAACACCATCACACGGCGGCTCTTGGTCAGGTGCGGACGAACCCAACCCGCCATTTCCACGTCCGTCTTGACCGGCGTCACGCTGACGGTGGTGAAATCCTTCTGCGGATTGGGCGGCAGCTTCTTCGGCCACTGCACTTCACCCGCCTTGCGGTTTTTCTCCGGGGGAATGGATACGACGATCTCATTGAGCGATACGAGTTTGTCGCGCTCGCCGGAGAAAAGAATGCCCGGGTTATCGGACGGGCGGCGGGTAGTCGCGACGACGAGGTTGACCTTCGTCGTGCCGGGAGAGGCAGTATCGCCGATTGGAACGAGCACACCTTCAGGGCGGCTGGCGCAACCGGTGAGCAGAGATACTAGAACAAGCAACGCAGGGGCAGACCAAGAAAAAATGCGCCGCAAAACCATACTCCCTAACACTACGCCAGCAGGGCTCTTACACCCGAATTTAGAAGGTTAACATATTCTTTACGTGAGACCTTCTGCCAAGCCCCCAATTATCCACCGTTGTCGAAAGACCGGCGGTTGCGGCTTATGGGTTACACACTGTTCAACAGCTGATACTTTCCCCGCGATCAGCCCTGCCCGATATATCCGCCAACAGCAACTCCGTTTCTGAAGGAGGCACACATATGGCATTGGAACTGACAGGGCTGCACCATCTGACAGCCATTACCGCCGATGCGCCCGGCAACCGGCGCTTCTACACCGACACGCTCGGGCTTCGGCTCGTCAAGAAGACCGTCAACCAGGACGACACCAGCGCCTATCACCTGTTCTATGCGGACGGACTGGCTTCGCCCGGTACCGACATCACCTTTTTCGACTGGCCGGTACAGCGCGAACAGCGCGGCACCAATAGCGTCGCCCGCACCGGCTTGCGCGTGAACGGGGTCGAAAGTCTTGAATGGTGGCGAAAGCATCTGACTGAGAAGGGCGTCCAGACGAGCGACATTTTCGAAGCTGCGGGACGGGCCGTTCTCGACTTCGAAGACCGCGAGGGACAGCGGCTGCGCCTGACCGATGACGGCGGCGCGGGTGAAGCGCATAGCTGGGCACGAAGCCCGGTTCCCGTGGAAAGGCAGATCAGGGGGCTCGGTCCGATCACGCTCAGCGTTCCCGAATTGGCGCCGACCCAGATCATCCTGGAAAAGGTGATGAACATGCGTCAGACCGGCGACTATGCTTCACCCGATGGCGAAGGCCATGTCCATGTCTTCTCAATGGGATCGGGCGGCCCCGCTGCGGAGTTGCATGTGGCCGTACAGCCGAATCTGCCGACCGCGTGGCAGGGTGCAGGCGCCGTACATCACGTCGCATTTCGCACACCGGATCAGGAAAGCATGCAGGAATGGGTCGAGCGCCTGCGGTCCGTTCGCATGCCGTCAAGCGGCGAGGTGGAGCGCTATTATTTCCGCTCACTCTACTTCCGCGAGCCGAACGGCATCCTGTTTGAAATCGCCACGGACGGCCCCGGCTTCGCGGTTGACGAACCACTGGAAAGCCTTGGCGAAAGCCTGTCGCTTCCGCCTTTCCTTGAAGGAAAGCGTGAAGCTATCGAGCGAAACCTGAAACCGCTTGATTAATATAAAAAGGGCTGCGGAACTCTCCGCAGCCCTTTTACTTATATCTTGTCTCGAAGCCAGTCGCTTGCGATGCGGATATCTTCATCGATGAGCGCATGGCCCGCTGCAACCGTGCTGACGGCAAGCGCCGCTCCATCTTCTCGCAGGACTTTTTCCAGCGTTCCGGCCTCGTCGCCAAAAGGATCGGAAGCACCTTTCATCAGAAGCACCGAAGCATCGGACAAATCCGCCCCTTCGGGCTGTTCTTCCAGAACTTCCTGCCCGCGCAGAAGGATCGCCGTGCGAACCACGTGCGGATGCAGGCGCATGAATGCGGCCAGCAGATTGGCGCCGTTGGAGTTCCCGATGAATGCCGTCCGGCCCGGATCGATGCCATAGGCAGCAACGGCTCCCTCCACGAAAGCCTGGAATGCTTCGGCTTCAAACCGGATGTCGGCCTGATCGAACCGCTTGAGGTCAAAGCGGCGGAACCAGCGCTGGATACCCTCTTCCGTGCTGCGTCCACGCACGCCTAGAAGGGTTGCGCGCGGCGCCACCTTACGGGCGAAGGGCATCAGGTCATTTTCGTTTCCGCCAGTGCCGTGCAGGAGCACCAGCGTGCTGCCATCGGCATCTTCCGGCTGGTGTATCCGGTGAATGAAAGGCAGGTCGCGGTAGATCACTCGCTCCTCGCCCGGCAGAGCGAATTGCGGCATCCGTACCCGGATCGCATCCGCCTTTTCCTCATTGCCCGGCGGCACGAACAGAAATTTCCCCAGTTCTTCAACCGGCTCGTCTATCGTGAAGCCCGGCGCATCGGTTGCAAATTCGAACAGCGTTCCGGCCGGTTCGCGCACATAGAGCGAAGTGAAATATTTGCGGTCGTGCACATTGACGGCACTGGAATTGAGCTTTGAAAGCTCCTTCTTCGCCCTTTCCACTTCACCCGCGTCAGCGGCACGAAAAGCAACATGGTCGGCGATGCCCGTACCCGGAATGCCCGGCCAGAAGCCGCCTGCGTCGCGCACATCGATGGCGTCGCCCGAATCCGACAAGAGACGCTCTATCGTGCCTTCTTTCGCCACGGATCGGAAACCGAAATGACGCTCGATGAAACGGGCAGTCTGCTCCGGGGTTTCGGACAGGACGGTCGCGGCCCGCAAGCGCCTGACCGCGAAAGCGGCCGGTATGCCCTCGCTTTCCCAGGCATCATTGGCCGCAAGATCGCAGCCGACCAGCTTCACGATCACTCCGTCAGGATCGCGCAGGCGCAAGACCGGTTCGCCGAATTCCTGCACCGGCCCTTCGGACGGCACATGATAGCGCAGCGCGCGTTCCAGCCAGAAACCGATGGCAGTTCGATCTATAGCCAGTGCAATCTCGCCAACCTGTCCGTGACCGACGCGCCCCCGGGAGCCATCCTCCCAAACCAGAAACGTGACCAGCGATCCGGGTGTGCCGGTACGATCCCCGTAGAACAGGTGGAGCTGCTCGGCATCCTCGAATCCACCTGTCTGCTTGACGATGCGCAGCCCCAGAAAGCCGACGTAGAAATCGACGTTCGCCTGCACTTTTCTGGTGATGAGGGTGATGTGGTGGATGCCGCTTGTCATGGACGCTTCTTCCCAATTTCAGAACCTGGACCAGAAATAGAGTAGAGGCCGCGGCTTGCCTATGGGCTTGCGCGGTTACGCATTGTCAACGCATCAGAACAAATAGGGGAAGCTGAAAAAGAAAAAGGCCGCGCGGGAGGAGGATGCGCGGCCTGATCTTGAATACGGCTTGGGAGGAGGAGTGCCGTATTCCTTATCGAGTTCTGGGAGGAGGAGTGAACTCGATGAAGAGATGTTTACCCGGCACCTCCCTCAGCAGCAACGACCATTAATGCATATCAGTTATGCAAAGACGTTGACGCTCAAGAAAAAGGCAAGGCCCCTGGAGCGGTTCTGTTTTCACAGGTCCGTTCAAAACCACTCTAACCAATTGTTTTCATGAAAGTGCCCACGCACATAAGACACCGGTTTCCGGGCGTTTATAGAAAGTGAGCGATCAGAGGCGCGGCCAGCACATTCACCAGTCCTACAAGCACCATGACCAGCCCGGCAATGGAACCTTCCTCACTGCCGATCTGATGCGCCTTCGCGACACCGGCGCCGTGGGCGCCCATGCCGAAAAGGGCTCCGCGTGCCAGCGCCGAGCGGATGGGCAGCCAGTTGAGCATAACTTCGCCCATCGCCGCGCCAAACACGCCGGTGAGCACCACAAAGATGGCAGTCAGATCCGGCGTGCCGCCAATGTCGCCGGAAACCGTCATCGCAAATGGCGTACTCATCGAGCGGGGCATCAGGCTGAGGCTGATAGCTTCGTTGAGTCCCAACAGATGTGCCAGCCCCCATGCGGAAGCCATTGCCGACGAACTTCCCACCACCACCCCTGCCAGAAGCACCGGCCAATAGCGGCGGATCGTGGCACGCTGCTGATAGATCGGGATTGCAAAGGCAACGGTTGCAGGTCCCAACAGCGCGACCAGCCAGTGGGTGGCGCTGAAATACCCGCGATAGTTCTGGTTGAGCCCGATAACGAGCGCCATCAGCAACAGGGGGGTGACGGCCAGCGGCGTCAGCCACCACAGGGGAAAACGGCGATAGACGCGCTTGGCGGCGAGATAAAGCAGGATCGTTGCGGCGGACCAGAAAAGCGTCGCTACAAGCGGGTTACTTAGCGACATAACGCAGGCTCCACCGGTAGCAGAGGTCCACCGTCAATGCGGTGACGCTCATCACCGTCAATGTGCCCAGCAAAATCACGGCCATGATCTTGAGGCCGAGCAGGCCTATCAATTCCTGATGCTCGAGGACCGCAAGAACCGCAGGAACGAAAAAGAGCAGCATCTCCGCGAGGAACCACTCCGCCCCGCGCTTCATGCTGAAGAGGCTGATGCGCCCGCTCAGAAGGAGAGCCAGCACCAGCGCCATGCCGACAATGCCACCAGGAAGCGGGAGGCCGACCAGGCGAACGAAGAACTCACCCGCCAGCCAGAAGCCAACCAGCGTCGCAATCTGCATCAGGCGGCTGTGATGCAATGCGTAACGAAACCGGATCAGGAGGCTGTGGGCGTTCATGTGCTTTCCAATAGGAACCGAGGCATTTTCATCGATGAATATAGGCTGGGAGGCGCTATTCTAGAAATGAATTGATTTCATTGCAGCTATTCCGTAATAGAATGGCTCATGAATTTGCGCAGCTTTCAGGCTTTTGTCGAAGTGGTGCGGCAGGGCGGCTTTTCCGCTGCCGCAAAAGCTATCAACGCGACCCAATCGACCGTCAGCAAAGCGGTCAGGCAGCTTGAAGACGAATTGGGACTGGTCCTGCTTGATCGTGAAGTTTCGCCCTCGCGGCTCACTGCGGCGGGCGAGATCGTCTTCCGTCGCGCGCTCGCGATGCTGGCGGAAAAGGACGACATGTTGGCCGAACTCAATGAATTGCGCGGCCTCAAGCGCGGCCTCCTGAGGCTCGGGCTGCCGCCCATTGGCTCCAGCGTGCTTTTTGCGCCCGTTTTCGCAGCCTATACGAAGCTTTATCCGCAGATCGACATTCAACTGGTCGAGCACGGCAGCAGAAGGCTGGAGGAACTGCTGCTGGCGGGCGATGTGGAACTCGCGGCTTCGCTTCTGCCGGTTGGAGACAGTTTCGAATGGCAGGATGTGCGATGCGAACCGGTTGTGGCGCTGCTCCCCGCCGATCACGCGAAGGCGCAGGACGACGGCGTTTCGCTGCGCGATATCGCCAGCCTGCCTTTCATTCTTTTCGAGAGCGGCTTTGCCCTCAATCATATCATCCTCGATGCATGTCGTTCGCATGGGTTCTCTCCGAACGTGGCGGTCCGTTCCAGCCAGATCGACTTCATCGTGGAACTGGTGGCAGCGGGCATGGGGATCGGCTTTCTGCCGAAAATGATCGCGGAACAGCGGCATCACCCCGGCGTGCGCATTCACAAGATCAAAGGCGCGGACGTGAGCTGGCATCTGGCGTTGATCTGGCGGAAAGGTGCATTCCTGTCTCACGCGGCTCGTGCATGGCTCGAGCTCAGCAAAGCCCGAACCGGCGCTGCATCATCTTGAAACACCCGTCATATCGCCTATCTCAAATAGACATACCGACTGGATAAGTGCCTTCGGCACCACTTCAGCCATAGGCCCGTGTGTAGAATATTGCTCTACCCACCCGTTTCAAAGCGCATGACGCCTGAAACCGCCGACGGATTTCTGCTCTGCGCGTCATCAGAAGGAGGCTATGATGGAAGGTCAGGTTATATTCTATAAGGACGACAGGATACTTTACCGGCACCATATCGACGTGCAGGAAGACGATTATTCAAAGGGCGTCAACGATGCGCTCATTGCCTTTCAGCGTAACTATGCTGGCTTCGACCTCGCAAGCGACAACATTCACATCCGTTTCAAGAAACCGGGCGATGTGTAGGTTTTGGAGGTTTCCTGCGGATCGGTTCAGGGTCGCGTTTCCAAAAGAACAACGACCCTGACTTGTTCACGCGAAAGCGGCTTCGCGAGCAACGCGATGAATATCTGTACGGGAAAGCCCCAGATCGGAAAGCTCGCGGTCTGTGCAGCCGCTGAGTTCGCGAACGTTTTCGCGATATTGCATCCAGCGATGGAAGTGGGTACGAAGATTCATTGTGGTATCCCCTTTTTTTATCTTCCTCCCGAGTGTGAGCTTCCGCCTTCCTGTGCCGTTTGAGAAGTGCATTTCCTGCATGGCAGCCGTGATCGCAGCGAAATCCCAGCATTTCCACCGGATTTCAATTTCTTCCGAGAAATAGTCTCCAAATATCGCATTCATTATGTAATTCTGGTTTTAGAGATGCCCGCTATTTCACAGTCGGCCGTGGTTCGTTCTATTTTGAGTTGGAGTGCATGAAAAAGACCTTGATCATCGTCGGCAACGCGCCTTTGCCGCGCGATCTTTCTGCCGAAGTGGATGCAGCGGATTTTGTTGTCCGTTTCAATGAACCCAAACAATCAATCGGCATGAGTGGCACCCGGACGGATCTCCTGATGCTGGCAACCTCCAGCAAGCCCATGCAGCGGCGTCTGCGCGATCCCGGCTTCGTACAGACACCGACCTTCAAGGCGGCCAAGGAAGTGATGCTGGCCTATCATCCCAGCATCATCCGCAAATACCACCCCCGCCCGAATTTCCTTTCCCGTCTCAAGGGACGGCGCGGTGACTGGACCATGCAGACCATTGAGGTTGTCGGTTCTGCCGGCAAGGAAATCCGGATCATGCCGCCCCAGTTCTATCTGGCCGGGTGCAAAGAGCTGGGCGTAACCGAAGAGAACATAAGCAAAGTCTTTCCAAGTACTGGTTTTTTTGGCATCTGGTACATGCTCGAAAAGTGCCCGCAGGAAAGCTGGGACGTGAAAATCTGCGGCTTCACCTGGGAAGGATGGAAACGTCACACCTGGGGGGATGAGCGCAGCTGGGTTGAGCAAAAGGTAAAGTCCGGGCGTATCAGCCTTATTCAATGACGCTGCACATACCTATAATTTTCGGCAGAAGGCGTGAGAACGATCACGAGGCAATCGCTTTAAAGGAGCATATGAATGAGTGAACCGTTGCGCATTTTCATCGGGTGGGATTCTCGCGAGCCCATCGCATACGACGTCGCCAAAGCATCGGCGTTGAAACATTCTTCTATTCCGTTGGAAATCGTGCCGATCAAGCTGCAGGATCTTGTGGAACAGGGAGCCTACACGCGAGAAGTCGACCCGCTGGCGTCGACTGAGTTTACCTATTCGCGTTTTTTCACGCCATGGCTTGCGGGCTATAAGGGCTGGGCACTTTTTTGCGATTGCGACTTCCTTTTCCTCGGCGATATTGCTGGCCTTCAATCCTATAACGATCCTTCGAAAGCCGTTTATTGCGTTCAGCATGATTATCAGCCCAAAGACAGCGTGAAGATGGATGGCAAGGTGCAGACCAGCTATCCGCGCAAGAACTGGTCTTCCTGCATGCTGTTCAACTGCGAGCATCCTTCGACGCGCAAGCTGACGCCCGAACTGGTCAACCGCGAAAGCGGGGCCTATCTGCACCGTATGCAGTGGGCTGCTGACGATGAAATCGGTGCATTGCCGACGGATTACAACTGGCTTGAAGGCTGGAACGAGAAGCCGGAAACCGGACTGCCGAAAGTCGTCCATTACACGCGCGGCGGGCCGTGGTTCAAGGACTGGCAGAACGTCGACTACGCGGATCTGTGGCGGGCGGAAGCCGATCGTGTCGAACCAGGCTGGCAGCCTGTCTGATCTGCAAAATTCCTGGAGCTTTTCCATGTGTTCCAAGGTAAATAGGGACCATGAACGAAACGCGTCCTGACATTACCGCGAGTGACGGCCCGCAGAGGGCCGTCAAGGCTTTCATCATCCATCTGGAGCGCGCCACCGACCGCCAGCCCCAGGTCGAAGCGCTTATTCGAAAGCTGCCGATTGAAACAGACGTCGTCAACGCTGTCGACGGCCGCACGCTCGATGCGCAAACGATCAGCCGTGTCTATCGGCGGTCGGCACACAAGCCCCGCTATCCATTTCAACTCAGCACTAATGAAATTGCCTGTTTCCTTTCGCACCGGAAGGCCTGGCAGGCTATTGTCGATCAAGGGTTGGACGCAGGCCTGGTGCTGGAAGATGATGTGGAACTGACGCCGGAATTTGCCGCAGCCTATTCCGCCTCATGCCAGCTTCTCAAAGCCCACAGTTTTATCCGCTTTCCCTTTCGCGAGCGGGAAAGCGGCCGGGTGGTGCTGACGACGGAAGGGGTACGCATCATCGAGCCGGTGCCGGTCGGCCTCGGCATGGTGGCGCAGCTTGTCGGGCGGGAAGCCGCGCAACGGCTGCTCTCGGCAACCGAAGTCTTCGACCGCCCTGTCGACACCACCGCGCAAATGAACTGGGTAACCGGGCTGAAACCACTGTCCGTCCTTCCGGGCGGCGTGAAAGAAATATCCGTGCAGCTGGGCGGCAGTACGATCCAGAAATCGCGTTCCCTGCCAGACAAGCTGAAGCGTGAAATCTTGCGCCCGCTCTATCGCTGGAAGATAAAATCGCGCTCGCGCGCAGCTGTTTGAGGTTCTCGTGCCCGTTCCGATTCTTCTTTATCACCAGATAGACGTGCCGCCGACGCACCGCGCCCCCTATCGCAGCATGATCGTTCATCCGGATCGCTTTCGCCAGCAGATGGCGTGGCTGAAAAGGCTGGGTTATCGCGGCCTGTCGGTGCGGGACGCACTGCCCTACATCTACGGCAAGAAACAGGGCAAAGTTGCTGTCATCACCTTTGACGATGGTTTCGAGAACGTCTTCCGCAACGCCCTGCCCGTGTTGCAGGAGTTCGGCTTCACCGCCACAAACTATTTCGTCGCCAACCAGATTGGCGGTTTCAATCTTTGGGATCAGAAGATCGGCGTCGCGCGCGCCACCTGCATGAGCGTTGCGGAATTGCGAGAATGGGCAACGCTCGGGCATGAAGTTGGTTCGCATACGCTCGACCATATCTTCCTTCCGGACGCGAGCGAAAAGGACGCCATAGCGCAGATTCACCAATCACGGACAAGGATCGAGGACGTGCTCGGCAGCGAAGTCACGTCTTTCGCCTATCCTTACGGTGGAGAAAACGCAGCGACACGCAAGATCGTCGAAGCGGCAGGTTATACAAACGCGACGACGACGGAAAAACGCCGCGCAAGACCAACTGACGATCCGTTCGGCATTCCACGCCTTACGATCAGGCGCAATGATATGTTGCTTCAGTTCCTGCGTAAGACCTTTACGTGCTAATGCGGCACTTCGGTCCCGCCGCCGGCTTTATATCTCGCAAATCGGCCATGAAGCCACGTTCAACGAGACCGGCAGGGCCTGTGTATTGCAACGAGCCTTCGTAAACGAGTGACAGGTCATCCGAAAAACGCTCGTTTTCAACGATTGCCCTGTAATGCTCGGCCCCGCCCGCGTGGCTCTTTTCCGAGGCGATACGTTTGAATTCGCTGACCGAGAGCGATGAAAACCGATAATGGAGAAGAGCCCCGGTAGCGGGTAGAAAATTACGGAAACACGGTCCGGGCCCGTGAATGCTGCCTCGGCGATAATCCGTTTTTCCGTCGACCCAAATCAGCGGGAATTTTGAAAGGCGCATGCTGCGTCCGAACAGGCGCAGACGCGGTCCACCGCGCACAGCTACGCCAAACTTTTCCGGCGTCACCGTATAGCCGTCGCCATCGAAATGTGAGGACACCTCGAATGGATATCTGGTCCCATCATCGACAAAAACCCCTTCGCGCAGCAAACCGCCGGGATACATATCGATCATCGGCGCCAGGCATCGGCGAATTCCATTCTGCTCCAGTTCCTCGATAAACGAGCGGATATTCCGCTGCTCCATTCTCGGAAACACGAAGAACTCATCGGCATCGACAGACAGATACCAGCGTCCGCGCCCATAAAGATTGAACAAAGCATCGCGCCAGGCACGGCCGCGGTCGGCCTCTGCATAACGGATGCTCGAGGAGTACAGATCCACATCAGGGGCGCTGGATAATATTTCGGCCGTACCATCGTCCGACCGGTCGTCAACGACGATGAAGCGCGTAACACCCATCTCGCGATAATAGCGCAAAAAGGATTTGATGTAGGCTGCTGCATTGCGCACCACGCAAACGAGCGGCAGATCATCGGGCTTCAAAGTCTGGAAGCTTCCAGCTGTGGCGATAAGATTTGCCTTGTTTTTTCGGTTTGGAACCGAAAGCTGCACATGACGCCATAGCAATCGCAAATGTCGCATCGGGGAAGCGCCCCAATAGGCGTTCCAATCGCCAGTGTTTGAGGCTGGATAGTTCATCGCCGAGCGCGTTGATTTCATGCAAATGCCGCGTTTTGTGTTGGATGCTGGAAACAGCTGGCGATTTTTGGCTGCTTATTCAAGCAACTCTACGTCGAAACCAATCACTCTGCGCGATATTCCGATATGGTTCGTGATGACAATGGTTGTCATTATTGCCAGTGTCGAGCCTACTTGCTTGATTTCAATCAATGCTGCTTCATTCAAACGTGGCAAATTGCCCATCAATGCGCCATGGACGGCAAGTGCCAAAAGCGCTAGTTAGGGCACAGACTAAGGAGCGCATTATGGACTATCGCCGTTTTTTCGAAGAAGCGATCGACCAGTTGCACGCCGAGAAGCGTTACCGCGTTTTTGCAGATCTTGAACGTATTGTCGGACGTTTCCCCCGAGCTATCTGGCGCAACAATGGCACTGCCCGCGAAATCACCGTCTGGTGTTCGAATGACTATCTTGGCATGGGCCACCATGCCGATGTCATCAAGGCTATGTGCGACACAGCAGGTAATGCTGGCTCAGGTTCCGGCGGAACGCGCAATATTTCCGGCAATAACCACCCGCTCGTCGAACTGGAAAACGAACTCGCTGATTTGCACGGCAAGGAAGCCGGACTCGTTTTCACATCGGGCTTTGTCTCCAACGAAGCCTCGATTTCCACGATTGCCCGATTGCTGCCGAACTGTCTTATCCTTTCTGACGAGTTGAACCATGCTTCGATGATCGAGGGCGTGCGCCGCTCGGGTGCGGAGAAGAAGATTTTCCGTCACAATGACGTCGAGCATCTGGAACAGCTGCTGAAGGCTGCCGATCCTGCGCGCGCAAAGCTGATCGTGTTCGAATCCGTCTATTCCATGGACGGCGATATCGCGCCGATCGAGAAGATCGCCGATCTGGCCGATAAATATAATGCCATGACCTATATCGATGAAGTTCATGCGGTCGGCATGTATGGTGCACGCGGCGGCGGCATTACCGAACGCGATGGCCTTGCACATCGCATCGATATTATCGAGGGCACGCTTGCCAAGGCTTTCGGCGCGCTCGGCGGTTACATTACCGGCTCGCGTGCGATTGTCGATGCGGTGCGCTCCTACGCACCGGGCTTCATCTTCACCACTTCCCTGCCCCCGGCAGTCGCTGCAGCCGCGACGGCTGCGATCCGGCACCTTAAGACCTCGCAGGTGGAGCGCGACGGCCAGCAGCGTCAGGCGCGGCGCGCCAAGGATGTACTTTCTGCCGCCGGTTTGCCCGTCATGTCGTCGGAAACCCACATCGTGCCCATTCTGGTCGGCGATCCCGAGCTTTGCAAAAAGGCCAGCGACCGCCTGCTTGAAGTGCATGACATCTATATCCAGCCGATCAACTATCCGACCGTTCCGCGCGGCACCGAAAGATTGCGCATCACGCCGTCGCCCCTGCATGATGACGCCTTGATTGACGGCCTCAAGGATGCACTTCTGGAAGTGTGGAACACGCTCGGCATCCCCTACGCCGAACCCACTGTCTCACAGCCCGCCAGTTCCGAGCGGATCATTCCGCTGATGGTCTCCAAGGCCGGCGGCTGACAAGCAGGATCATTGGAATAAAAGGCCGGTTCAACCGGCCTTTTTGCTGTCTCAGAAGATGAGCGTGGCCGCGAGAGCCGCAAGATAGAGCCCCGCTCCGAACCACAGATGCGTCACTATACTCCATCCCCGGGCGGCCCAGGGCTTTGGCGTCTTTCGTGCGGCGATCCCCGCCCCCATGCCGGGCTGCATGACAAGGAATGGAGCAGCAACGGTCAACAATCCGAAGGCTAACGCTGGCAGGAGCTTCGGCGATGCCATCCACTCAAGCCCGCCAGCAGCAACCAGACCAGCCGCAAACAGCACGCCGATGGCGTAATGAACACCCCAGCCAAGAAGTTTCTCTCCTCGAACCGGCGGGCTGGCGGTGATCCGCTCGTGCACGAAGCGCCCTTCCAGCATATGACCGAACCAGCGTCCCACCAGCCCATAATCCAGGCTAGCAACGCCGAACAGCCGCGCTCTCGCCATCGTCCAGATATCCGTTATGAGTGTCGCTCCCACTCCAATGAAAACGATCTGCAAAACAAGCATTTACCTTTCCTTTCCACTTGCGTGGATCATTGAAAAGGCGGACCATACAAGTTAAAGCCGACTTGAGGTCAATATGAAAGATATGGACATTGCGGAAGTTGCGAAAGTGACAGGCATTCCCGCATCAACACTGCGATACTATGAAGAAAGGGGGCTGATCGCCTCACACAGCCGACGGGGTTTGCGCCGCGTTTTTGATCCCAGCGTCGTGACCAAGCTATCCCTGATCGCCCTCGGACAGGCGGCTGGTTTTTCGCTCGATGACATTGCGGGCATGTTCGGCCCCGACGGCCAGGTTTCGATCAGTCGCGAAACCCTGTCTGCGAAGGCGGATGATCTCGACCGTACAATCGCCCATCTTGCGGCACTTCGAGATGGGCTGCGGCACGCAGCGACCTGTCCCGCTAAAAGCCATATGGAGTGCCCGACCTTCCAGCGTCTGATGAAGGTGGCGGCAGGCCGCAGCCCCCGCCCTTCACCCGGGAAGCGATGAGTTCAACGCTTTTCGATCCAGTGCACAAGCCGCCTTGCGGCCTCTTCCACCTGTTCTGGGTCGCGGCAGAAGCAAAGGCGGAAGAACCCTTCGCCACCAAGGCCAAATGCGCTGCCTGGCGCCAGGCCAACATTGGCATTGTCCACCATGTCGATAGCTGCCTTGACCGAATCCTCGACGCCGTCCACGCCGAAGAACAGATAAAATGCACCCTGTGGAGGAGTGAGGCGAACCTTGCCTGTCGCCAATAGCGCGGCGCACAGGCTATCGCGCGTGGAACGGGCGCGCTCAACCTGCATCGAAATGAAGGCGTCGCCCTCATCGAGAGCCGTAACGGCACCACGCTGCATGAATTGCGCAACGCCCGAATTCGAATACTGGATCAGGTTTTCAATAACCGGCCCCAGCGACGGATGCACAGTCATCCAACCAATACGCCAGCCCGTCATCGCCCAGTTTTTGGAGAAGGAATTGACAAAGATGATGCGGTCATCCGGCTCCATAATATCCATGAAGGAGGGAGCACGACCGCCGCCATAATAGAAGTGGGTATAAATCTCGTCCGCAATGATCCAGAGGCCCTGTTTGCGCGCCAGATCAAGAATGAATTGCAAAGTTTCCCGATCCGCCGTCCAGCCGGTAGGATTGGATGGGGTATTGACGAATAGGGCCTTTGTGCGGGGCGTGATGGCGGCTGCAATCTTCTCCGGATCAAGCATCCAGCCGTTGTCCCCGAATTCCAGTTCGACCGGGACCGGCGTGACGCCAGCAAGACCAGCCGCACCGACAAAATTGGGCCAGGCCGGGGAGAGATAGATCGCTTCTTCACCTGCTCCAACGGTTGCTGTCAGCGCCATTTCGATGGCATGCATACCCGAACCGGTGACATAGAAATTCTCGGGCTTTAGAGCCAGTGGAAAATGCCGCGCATGATAGCGAGCCAGCGCTTCCCGCAACTCCGGTATGCCTGCCTGCCAGGTATAGAAGGTCTCTCCGTCAGAAATGCCTTTCTGGGCCGCGGCACGAATGAAATCCGGTGTAGAAAGATCGCCCTCGCCTACCCACAGCGGAATAAGTCCTTCGCGTCCGCGCCCATGATTGGCGACCGCCACAATCCCGCTTTCCGGTGACTGGGCTGCTTCCCGACGAAGATTGGCGATGAGCGTCATGATTTCCCCGCGTTGGATCTGGATTTTGACTTCGTGCTTATCAAGGCCCGGTAGCGAAATCACGCGGCTTTTTGTGATGGTCTGATCAAACGCATTTATGGATCAAAGGAAACGGGGCCAAAAGGCCCCGTTTCATCCATCAGTTCCTGGTCAATCAGGCTTTCTGCTTTGCCAGAAGATCGCGGATTTCGGTCAGCAGAACCTCTTCGCGGGGTGCTTCCGGTTCCGGCTTTGCTTCTTCCTTCTTCTTCATGCGGTTCATCGCTTTCACCACCAGGAACAATACCCACGCGATGATAAGGAAATTGATGAGAAGAGTGATGAAGTTGCCGTAGGCGATGGTCGCACCGGCGTCACGGGCAGCTGCCAGCGTGGTCTTGGGTTCACCTGCCAGCTGTATGAACATGTTCGAAAAGTCGATACCGCCGGTGATAAGACCGATGATCGGCATGATGATGTCATTGACGATGGAGTTGACGAGGCCGCCGAACGCCCCGCCGATGATAACACCGATGGCCAGATCGACCATATTGCCCTTCAGGGCGAATTCCTTGAATTCCTTGAGCATTGCTGTCTCCCTCACGAACGCGGACCGCTTGGGCCGTCCTGCCGCGGTGGCGTTCGTCAAATCAACCTGGGCACCAGAAAAACTGGCAGTGGATGGCAAAGCCGTTTTCCACAAGTGGAACCGAAAGCGCTTTGTCATTTCAAACGCAGTCCTGAAAAGGGCCCTGCACTTTCAGGATCACACTGTCAGTTTGTAGACGAAAATTACCAAAGAAAAGATAAAGCGGCAGAAACGCACCGTTTTCGATCAATAATCTTGCGCGAGCGCACTGAAAGTGCTTGCGTCATTCGTGATCGAGGAGTGAGGGAACAAGCCGGCTATGCAGGGCTGGGGTATTATTGGCGCCGCCTTTTTGTATCTGCTGCTGCTCTTTGCGGTAGCCAGCATCGGCGACCGGCGCACGTCGCGCTGGAACAGTGCCCCGCGCCCATATATCTACGCGCTCAGCCTGGCCGTCTACTGCACATCCTGGACGTTTTTTGGCTCTGTCGGCTTGTCGGCGCAGCGCGGACTTGAATTTCTCGGCATCTATATCGGCCCCATTCTCGTCTTCACGCTCGGCAACCGTTTGCTGCGGCATATCGTTCGACTGGCGAAATCCGAACACATCACATCGATCGCCGATTTTCTCGCTGCCCGCTACGGCAAAAGCTTTGGTGTCGCGTCACTTGCGACCTGCATCGCAGCCGTTGGCTCGATTCCCTACATCGCGCTCCAGCTCAAAGCCGTTTCCGGGAGTGTCGGCCTCGTCATGGAACATTACGGATCGGCCGTCGATCCGTCAGTATTCATATTCGGCGATATTTCCCTGCCCGTCGCCGCTGTGCTTGCTGTCTTTGCGATTCTCTTCGGCACGCGCCATACCGACGCCACCGAGCACCAGAACGGCCTCATTCTGGCGGTGGCCCTGGAATCGGTCATCAAGCTGTGCGCCTTCCTAACCGTCGGTTTTGCCTGCACTTTCTTCCTGTTTGGCGCTCCGTCGCAACTGATCAACCAGATATCCCAGTCGCCGGAGGCGCTGGAAGCGTTTCACTATCAAACGTCCATCGGCACATGGATCGTGCAAAGCGCACTCAGCGCCGCGGCCATCATCATGCTGCCGCGCCAATTCCATGTAACCGTGGTGGAAAGCCGGAGTGAAAAGGAACTGCGAACCGCCTCGTGGCTCTTCCCGGTTTATCTGGTGCTCATCAATATCTTCGTGTTTCCCATCGCGCTGATCGGCGTGATGACACTCGGAGGCAATGTCAGCGGAGACCTGTATGTTCTGGCTCTGCCGCTGGCTGCTGGTGCTCACTGGCTTGCCCTCGTGGCCTTTCTCGGCGGGTTGTCGGCGGCAACCGCGATGGTCATCGTCGCCTGCGTCGCGCTTTCGATCATGATCTCCAATCATCTGGTGCTGCCGCTTTTCATACGGCGGCTGGCCAAGCAACAGGCAGCAGAACAGCGCGACCTGACCAAAATCATTCTGAACACCCGCCGCCTCACCATTATTGGCATTCTGGCGCTGGCGTTTGCCTATTATCGCTTCACCTCCAACAATATCCACCTGGCTTCGATCGGCTTCGTTTCCTTTGCTGCGATTGCCCAATTCGTGCCTGCCTTCATTGGCGGGCTGTTCTGGCGCAATGCCAACGGACGCGGTGCCATGCTGGGTCTTTCGACCGGCTTTCTGGTCTGGGCCTACACTTTGCTGCTACCCACCATGGCGCCGGAAAATGCCGCCATTTTGCGCGATGGTTTTCTCGGCTTTACCGCATTGCGCCCGGAAGCGCTTTTCGGAACCAATGCTCTTCCCCTGACCAACGGCGTGGTGTGGAGCCTTGCGGCCAATACGCTGTTCTACGTTCTTGGTTCCCTCTCGCGCGCCTCGACGCCGCTGGAACGCATTCAGGCCAGCATCTTCCTGCCGCGTTATGTGATCGGCACACCGACCCTGAAGCGCTTTCGCACGACTGTCACCGTCGCCGAACTGAAAGCCACCATGGCGCGTTATCTCGGCGCCGAACGCGTGGAGCGCGCTTTCCTTCGTTTTGAAGGAAGGGAACAGCGGCGGCTTGATCCCGGCATGACCGTCGATACGCCTTTGATCCGCCATGCGGAGCAACTGCTTGGTACGGCAGTCGGCTCTGCATCGGCGCGCCTTGTCCTGTCACTGCTGTTGCAAAAGGGCGATGCGTCCGGCCGCGATGCGCGACAACTCCTGGACGATGCTTCAACGGCCTTGCAGCAAAACCGCGACCTGCTGCAAACCGCGCTCGACCAGATGGAACAAGGCATCACGGTTTTCGACAAGGACTTGAGGCTCACCTGCTGGAACCGGCAGTTCCGCAAGCTTTTCGATCTTCCCGATGAGGTGATGCAGGTCGGGATACCCGTTTCCGAAATCGTGGAACAGCTGCATCGTCGCGGCGACATATCTTTCACCGGCCAGAACAGCGCCATACGCTCGCTCGCGGCTGTGCGCCGTCCATGGCGCATCAATATGAAATCCACCGGCAAGGTGCTGGAAATCCAGTCCAATCCCATGCCTGATGGGGGCATCGTCGCGACATATACCGATATCACGGCGGCGGTTGAAGCGGATGTCACGCGCCAGAAGGCGGCTGAGATGCTGGAGCAGCGCGTGGCGGATCGCACGGCGGAACTGACCCGCGTCAACCAGCAGCTTGCCAAGGCGCAAGCCGCGGCGGAAGAAGCCAATCAGGGGAAGACGCGATTTCTTGCGGCTGCCGGGCACGACATTCTGCAACCGCTTAACGCGGCAAGACTGTACAGTACCGCGCTTGCCGAAAGACTGGGGCGTTCCGAAACCAGCGAATTCGCACGCAATATCGACTCCTCACTGGAAGCCGTGGAAGCCATTCTCGGTATGGTCCTGGATATTTCACGGCTGGACACCGGATCACTCAAACCCGAACTCTCGGTGTTTCGTCTCGACAAGCTGATGAGCCAGATTGCAACCGACTTCACACCGCTTGCAGCCGCCAAGGGGCTGAAACTGCGCGTTGTCCCGTCAAGCATCGTCGTCAAGACGGATCGCAACATGCTGCGGCGCCTGATCCAGAACCTCGTCTCCAATTCAATCAAGTATAGCCGCAGGGGCGGTATCTTGCTCGGCGTCCGCCGCCGCGGTTCCTTTGTGGAGTTGCAGGTGCTCGATACCGGAATCGGCATTCCTCCGCAAAAGCTGAAACTCGTCTTCCGCGAGTTTACCCGGCTCGATGAAGGAATGCGGGAAGCGGAAGGCCTTGGCCTTGGCCTTTCCATCGTTGACCGCATCGCCAGGCTCTTGTCGCTGCCGCTCGCGCTGGCTTCAACGCCCGGCAAGGGGACGATGTTCACCCTGCGCATTCCTGTCTCGCAGGAAAAGGTGCCCGCTGACGAAGTGAAGAACCGTCGCGGGCTGCAACGGGCGCTGGAACTGACGGGGCTCGATGTTCTCTGCATCGACAATGACGCCAGCATCCTGTCGGGAATGGAAACGCTGCTTCGCGGATGGGGGTGCCAGGTTACGACACTGCGCAGCGGAACTGCGCTGAAATCGTACTGCACCGACCATTCCCGCCCGCCGGATGTGATCGTCGCGGACTATCATCTGCTGAACGAAAACGGCCTCGATATGATCGGTTTTGCCCGCGAAACGTTCCAGACCGAAATACCGGCCATCCTCCTGACAGCCGATCGCTCCAAGGAAGTGCGCCAACGCGCTGAGGATGAAAACGTCACTGTCTTGCACAAGCCGCTTCGTCCCGCGGCGCTCCGTTCGCTGCTATCGCATTTTCATCATGCGAGGCAGGACAATGCATCGGCGCAGAATGCCGCTCAGTAACGGACTGTCCGGAACATTTCCTGTTTAAAGGCGCCTCGCAAATGCTCTATCCGATTGTCTCCCAGTTTCGGGAGACGTGCTCTAATCCGTGTTTAGCGCATCATTGCCGATGCGCGACAGGAGAATGACCGCCTGTGTGCGGCTGTCGACCCCGAGTTTCTGCAGCACTGCTGAAACATGCGCCTTGACCGTGGCTTCCGACACGCCAAGCTCATAGGCGATCTGCTTGTTCAACAGCCCCTCCGCCAACATGGTCAGCACGCGCGTCTGCTGCGGCGTCAATGTGCGCAACCGCGCGATGAGCGCCTCGATTTCCGGGTCGTG
Organism: Brucella intermedia LMG 3301; assembly: GCF_000182645.1. Lineage (NCBI taxonomy): Bacteria > Pseudomonadati > Pseudomonadota > Alphaproteobacteria > Hyphomicrobiales > Brucellaceae > Brucella > Brucella intermedia. The sequence continues at coordinate 380,408 of NZ_ACQA01000001.1, read as the reverse complement.
CGCATGATCCAGTTCAATGTCGGCGGGTGTCCAGATATCGCCAGCCAGAACAGTGCTCATGGCCTCGCCAATGGTTTCCATGCTGGCGGATTTCGATATGAACCCCGAAGCACCGAGCTCGACCGCATGACGGATCGTCGCCGCATCGTCGGTTGCCGAAACGATGATGATTGGAAGTGCGGGCTGCAAGGCCTTCAACGTCACCAGACCGGAAAGCCCAGTACCGCCCGGCATCGTCAGATCCAACAGCAGAAGGTCGATATCCTCTCGCTCGCCGACCAGTTTCTTTACGGCGTCGAAATCGCCAACTTCGATGATTTCCACGCTTTGCGACTGTCCGGAAAGGACCTGTCTCAATGCCCCCCGGAAAAGCGGATGATCGTCAGCGATGATAAAATGCATGTGCCTCGCGCGCCATTGTTTCAGGTCTCCTCCCCTCGCGGTGCAGGCCAATCAGCCAATCACTCCGTTTTATGCCGTTTTTTGGCTCGGGCAACCAAAATTCACGTTGCTAATCCCTTTTCGCATTACTCATTGCCGCCATCTGGCCGCATTGTATGTTAGGTTATGCGCTGAAAGTAACATAAGAGCGGCCCGACCAGCGAAATGGGGGGACCAAAAGGCATTTCATGACGCGCAATACGCTTTATCCCGAAATCCAACCGTTCAAGGAAGAGATGCTGCAGGTCTCTTCGCTGCATCGAATCCACGTCGAGCAATGCGGCAACCCGGACGGCAAGCCGGTCATCATGATCCATGGCGGCCCCGGCGGTGGAATCACGCCGACGATGCGTCGCCTGCATGACCCGGAGCGCTATCGCATAATCCTGTTCGACCAGCGCGGATGCGGCCGTTCCACCCCGCATGCGGAATTGCGCGAAAACACGACCTGGGATCTTGTGGCGGACATGGAGCATATTCGCGCGCATCTCGGCATCGACAAGTGGCAGGTGTTCGGCGGCTCATGGGGAGCGACCCTCGGCCTTGCCTATGCGCAATCCCATCCGGATCGCGTTGCAGAACTTGTCCTGCGCGGTATCTTCATGGTTCGCCGTTTCGAAGTCGACTGGACCTATTCCAACGGCGCAAGCATTCTCTTCCCTGATCACTTCGAGGCTTATCAGGAGCATATACCGGAAGCAGAGCGCGGCGATATGATCGCTGCCTATTACAAGCGCCTCACCGATCGCAACCCGCAGGTGCAGCTTGAAGCGGCTCGACGCTGGGCGCGCTGGGAAGGCTCGATCATTTCGCTTCTGCCCGATCCGGCGCGTGTCGATGCCTTCGGTGAAGACCAGTACGCCATCGCTTTTGCGCGTATCGAATGCCACTATTTCCAGAACCGTGGCTTCCTCGATTCCGACGACCAGCTTCTACGGAACGTCGACCGCATCCGGCATATTCCCGGTGTGATCGTGCACGGCCGCTATGATGTCTGCACGCCGTTCATCAATGCCTGGCAGTTGAAGAAGATGTGGCCTGAAGCCGATCTCAAAATCGTCGAGGACGCCGGACACGCCGTTACGGAACCCGGTATCACCCACGAATTGATAGAGGCGACAAAGCGTTTCGCGCAATAGGGCGAAACGCACCCACATTTGCTGGAAATGCTCAATGAAAAGGCGCCGTGCGGCGCCTTTTTCCTTGCTGTCAGGTCCGCCCGCCCGGAAGGGTTCCGTTGTCCGGTTTTTCCGGCTCGCTGTCGAAACTTTTCGCTATATCCATAAAGCGCCGCATGAACCGTTCCATATAGCTCATGGATTGCTCAAACTCCTGCTCCGTCGGCAAGCCCGAAGCAGTACTTCCGCCTTTCCCTTCAAGAGCGGAGACCTTGTCCTCAAGCTTCTTCACGCGATCCTGCAGGCTGGCAATGTCGTTCTCATAAGCCTCACGATCTTCGGTCGCCATCTTGCACACGAGTTGTCCCTGCTGCTCCACGCAGGTCGAGATCGCGCCGGTTCGGGTGTCCAGACGGACATAGCCGTTTTCCGTCCCTTCCAGCCGATAACGTCCGTTTTCCTGCGCCAGCGCATTGGCCGGGGCAAGTGCTGAACCAAGAACAGCAACAGCAGCCAGATTGCGGACCATCAATGTCTTTCTGTTCAACATAAGGCTATTCCCTTCAGCTTCTCTTTGAGGTGTCCCCATCATATGGGACGTTTACGACGAAAATCGAACATGCGGGACTTTGATTTCCGAAGAAATTCGGTCTAGAGAGCACCCATGACCAATGAGATCATCTATAAGATCGCTCCGCGCGGGCTTTGGGCGCAGGCAGAACAGGCTGGTAATTTTACCGGGGCTCCAGTTGATATTGCGGACGGCTATATCCATTTCTCTACTGGAACACAGGTGCGGGAAACGGCAGCTAAACATTTTGCGGGCCAGCGGGATCTGCTTCTGATCAGTGTGAATGCTTCTGCGCTCGGCGCGGCATTGAAGTTTGAAGTTTCACGCGGCGGGGCCCTTTTTCCTCATCTCTACGGCACACTGCCGCTTGCAGCCGTTTTGAAGGTTGAACCCCTGCCGTTGGGCGACGATGGTCTTCACATTTTTCCGGAGCTGGAAAGTTAATGAGCGGGCTTTTTGAAACTCTCGGGCGACGCGCCCTTTTCGCCTTCGATGCAGAACAGGCACATGGTCTTTCCATCGCTGGCCTGAAGACAGGTCTCGTGACCTGCGGTGCGCCGAACGATCCGGCGCTTTCCGTCAAGGTTGCGGGATTGCAGTTTCCAAATCCGCTCGGCATGGCAGCGGGCTACGACAAGAATGCCGAAGTGCCGGACGCCCTGTTGAAGCTCGGTTTCGGCTTCACGGAAATCGGCACCATCACGCCGCGCCCGCAAAGCGGCAATCCGCGTCCGCGCATTTTCCGGCTCGTGGATGACAGGGCCGTTATCAATCGGCTGGGCTTCAACAATGAAGGCCATGATGCTGCGTTTAAGCGCCTGTCGCAACGCGCTGGCAAGAGCGGTATCGTGGGCGTCAATATAGGCGCCAACAAGGATGCCGAAGACCGCATTGCCGATTATGTTGCCGGTATCCGTCGCTTCTATCAGCTGGCGCGCTACTTCACCGTCAATATTTCTTCGCCCAACACGCCGGGACTGCGCAACCTTCAGGCCCGCGACAGTCTGCGTGAACTGTTGAGCCGCGTGCTGGAAGCGCGCAACGAAGAAGGCAAGATGTGCACGCTGAAGCGTCCGGTTTTTCTGAAGATCGCCCCCGATCTGGCCGATGAAGAACTGGACGACATCGCTGCCGAGGCAACCGAACAGAAGCTCGATGGCATCATCATATCCAACACGACGCTTTCACGCGCCGGATTGAAAAGCGCGGACAACCGCGATGAAACAGGCGGGCTTTCCGGCGTACCGCTTTTCGAGCGCTCCACCATCATCCTTGCCAAGATGCGCGAGCGGGTCGGCCCCGACATGCCGTTGATCGGCGTCGGCGGCGTGGATAGCGCTGAAACGGCGCTGACAAAGATCAAGGCCGGTGCCGATCTGGTCCAGCTTTATACAGGCCTCATCTATCGCGGACCGAACCTGCCCGCCGAAATCGTGCGTGGCCTGTCGGCGGCAGTGAAACGCGAGGGCGTTGCCAACATCGCCGCACTGCGCGACCGGGACAGCAGCGACTGGGCCAAGCGTGAGCTGCCCGCCTGAGAGCCGGGTCACATAATGAATTCTGTACGATAACGTCGCGGCAGGATCGCCAGAAGCAAAACTCCGCGAATTGACAGAAACAGGTTGAGAGCCAGCCAAAGCCCGTGATTGCCCATCACGGGCTTTGCCGCATAAAGAACTGCGAGAAAAAAGCCGAGCGACAGGAACATCATGTTGCGCATGTCGCGCGACCATGTGGCGCCGATGTAAACCCCGTCCATATGGAAGGCCAGCAGTCCCGTCATACCTGTCAGCGCGGCCCAGGGCAGGTATTTCAAGGCTTCAGCGTGAACGTCTTCCGCCTTGGACAGCAGCCCGATGATCGCATCGCCAAACACCAGCAGGAAAAAGGCGATGAGGCTGGCCATGACCAGCCCCCAGACGAAAGTGAGCTTGGCACCGCGCACGAACGCAGGACTGTAGCGCGCGCCAATAGACCGTCCGACGATCTGTTCGGCGGCTGCCGCCATGCCGTCCAGGAAGAAACCGGCGATGAGGAAGAAGTTCATCAAGACGGCATTGGCCGCCAGTGTGACCGGGCCGAGATCGGACCCTGCCCGCGTGAAGAACGCGAAGGCCGTGAGAAGCAGGAAGGAGCGGATCATGATGTCGCGATTGACCGCGAACATGCGCAGGATTCCTTGCTTCTGGAATATCCGCGCCCGGTCCGGACGCAGTGACGCATCCTTTCGGAAATGGCGCAGCACGATGAACATGCCGACGAGAGCGGCAACCGTTTCGCCGGTCACGGTCGCCCAGGCAACGCCAGTAACGCCCCAGCCCCACTCCAGCCCGAGGATAATGCAGAGCACGATATTGATGCCGTTGAGGAGCACCTGAAGACCGAGGCCGACAATACCCTGTCCACGTCCGAGAACCAGTCCGAGGATTGAATAGTTGATGAGCGCAACCGGCGCGGACAACATGCGGATCGACACATAGGTCGCCATTGCTTCCTGCGTTGCCGACGTCGGATGCATGAAGGTGGACGAGACGCCGATGATGATCGGCAGGCACAGTATCATCAGGCTGCCGGCAATGACCGCGATGATGATTGCCCGCCAGAAGATCGCCTGCTCTTCCACCGCGTCTTCCGCACCCATGGCCTGTGCAACCAGTCCGGTCGTGCCGGAACGCAGGAAATTGAATATCGACAGCAGGAAATCGAAGACCAGCGCGCCAATCGCCAGACCGCCGATCAGCTCGGCCTGTCCCATCTGGCCGACAACGCCCATATCGACAAGTCCGAGAAGCGGCGTGGTGATCGCAGCAAGCGTCATGGGAATGGCGATCAACATCACCATCCTGTGTGTTACTTCGAACGGCCTTGTTACGCCACCACGCTGCAGCGACTGATCCATGATGCTTGTCCCGAATATTCCCCTCAGATCAAAACGATCTACTCTGGAATCAATCGAAACTACAGATAATTCGGCCACCGCATTGTCGCAGTTCCTGACAACCGGCTGTCAGGAGAATGAGGGATCAAAGTCCGAGCATCATGGCCCAATATATATAAGTTGGCTTGTTTTCGGGTGTTGCCCAGGCGAGACCATAATGCTCGAAGGTCGGATCGAGCATGTTCTTGCGATGGCCGGGCGATTTCATCCAGGCATCGAAGACGGCCTGTGTACTGCGCTGTCCCGATGCGACATTCTCTGCCGCCGGACCGCGGATACCTGCCTGCCGCAGACGCGCCACGAAACCATTGCCCCAACCGACGCTATGGCCGATCTTTCCATAACCCGCCATCCGCCTGGCCTGGTAAAGCGCGGCTTGCTCCAGCTTGGAATCCGTCGCCATCAAAGGCAGTCCGTTTGCCTTTCGAATAGCGTTGAAAATAGCGGTGGGATCGTCGTCACCTGCCCCCCATGCCGCCTTCCACGGCATTGCCGACATCGCCAGCGCGCCCCCGGCAAGGATCAGAAAGCCCCGCCGGTTGAGTGTTAAACCTTGTTTTTGCTGCATGCCTGTCTGAGCTACCCAGTTACCGAATTGATTTCATTTCCGGTAGCTGAGGATACGGAGCAAAATAAAGGCAGGAATGACGACTGCAGCGCCAAGAATGAGATAATCGACAAAGCCTGCAATTGCCGAAAAGCCCATATTCCAAAGGCGGAGGAAGAAATCGCGGATGCCATACAAGATGTCGTAGGGCGTCCAGTGAAATGCGCTCATGACCACGCCAACCACCAGCGAAATCAGCACCAGCTTGATCAGAACGCGGGCCGGGGTATCGCCAAGAAAACGGTTTACACCATCCGACATGCAAATCTCCTGTGTGGTTATTGGTTAGAATGGATGCTCTTAAGTTGAAACGTCATCCCGCTCTAAGCTTTTGTTTGAGCATGATTCCGAAAACCGGTTACCACTTTTCGGAATCATGGTTTAAAGCGACAGATTCTTCGCGCAAGAAATAGGCTCTCCGTACAGCCTGCGCAAGTTCTGCCCTCGCTCAGCGCTGCTTGCGGTACTCGCGCGGGGCTTTCTGCTTTTGGCGCGAGAACGACCGGTTCATGCTGCGCGTATCGGTAAAGCCGCTTGCAACAGCCACTTCCAACAGTGACAAGCTTGTTTCCGACAAGAGTTCCTTGGCCTTCTTAACCCGCAGCTCTTCGCGGACCTCGAACGCCGTCCGCTCAAGGGCAAGCTTGAACCCACGCTCCATCTGGCGGACGGAAATTCCCAATCGGCGCGCCACGTCAATCATAGGCACCGGGTCTTCCAGCGTTTCCTCGAAAATGCGGATTGCCTTGCGGATCATCGGCGACCGCACGCCGTTGAAGCTCAGCGCCGGTTGTTCGGAACGCACAAGCTCATAAGGGATCATGAGGATGGACGCACTCTTGCGCGCCAGTTCCTCCGAAATCTCGTTCTGTATGATGGACAGCGCCAATGACGCCGTGCCAAGCCCGCCCGCACAGGTGAAGTGTCTTCCGCTACGATGGAACAGGCTCGTCGTATCGGCTGTATATCCGTCGAAAAGCTCCAGAAAATCGTCGCGATGGAACCAGCTGACGCAGCAATTGCGGTCCGGCAAAAGGTCTGCTTCCGCCAGCAGAAAGGCAGCCGTGCAAAGGCCCACCACTGTCTTGCCGCGCCGGTCCGCACGCTTGATGAGATCGACCAGCGCCTGCTGTCTGGGCCGGTATTGCGCAAGCAATCCGCCGACGACTGCCACATAATCACAATCGTCGAGTTCGCCTATGGGAGCGGTCGGCTCGATCACCATGCCGGAACTGGAGGTGACAGGATCTCCTGATAGCGTGCATATTTTCCACGCGCAGCGTATCTGACGGCTCTTGTCGCGATCATCGGCGGCAAGGCGGAAGGGATCGAGGAAAAGGCTGAGTGCACTCAGCGTAAAACCGGGCAAAGCAACAATGCCCACCGACAGCCTGCGTTGCGGGGCATCTGTTGCGGCTTGAAGCTTCTTGTCCCGATCCCGTTCAGTTCCGTTCGTCACGTCGACCTTGCTCCTCCACCAGATTTATATTTGCTTGGAGGAGGCTATTATAGTCAACGAAAATGCTTGGAAAGCTTCAACTGCTGCGCCTGATAGTTGGAGCCGAGATCGACGCCATAAAGTGCAGATGGGCGATGCAGCATATGTTCGTAAACCAGCCGCCCGACGATCTGCCCATGTTCCAGAATGAATGGAACCTCGTGGCTGCGGACTTCCAGAACGGCGCGACTTCCGGTTCCGCCCGCAGCGCTGTGCCCGAAGCCCGGATCGAAAAAGCCTGCATAATGGACGCGGAATTCGCCCACCAGCGGGTCGAAGGGCGTCATTTCAGCGGCATAAAGCGGCGGGACATGCACTGCCTCGCGCGAAACGAGAATATAGAATTCATCCGGATCAAGCACGAGTTCGCGCGAACCCCGATCATAGATCGGCTCCCAGAAATCAAGGATGTCGTGCGCCGCACGCTTGTCCACATCCACCACAGCCGTATGGTGCTTGCCGCGATAGCCAATCAGCCGGTCAGGACCACCTGAAAGATCAACCGACAGCGCAATGCCACCGCCGGAGATGTTCGGCATTTCCGCTGCGACCAGCGTTTCGGCCTTGTGCAATGCAGCAAGCTCCGCCTCGTCAAGCTGGGCACGTCCCTTGCGGAAGCGTATCTGCGACAGGCGCGATCCTGTACGCACGACAATAGGAAATGTGCGTGGGCTGACTTCCAGATAGAGCGGGCCGTTGTATCCGGCGGGCACCTTATCGAATTCCTGCGCCCCGTCGGCGATGACGCGGGTGAAGATATCGAGGCGGCCCGTTGAACTTTTCGGATTTGCCGACGCGGAAAGATCGGGCGACAGCGTCAGGCTTTCGAGAAGCGGAACGATGTAAACGCAGCCCGTTTCCAGAACGGCTCCCGCCGTCAGGTCGATCTCGTGCAGTTTTAACCGTTCCAGCTTTTCGATGACCGGCGTCCCGGGTCCCGGCATGAAGGAAGCGCGAACACGATAGGCTTTTGCGCCGAGCCTCAGGTCAAGGCTCGCGGGCTGTATCTGGTCGGGATCAAGGGCGCGCGGCGACGCCAGCAAACCGCTTTCAAACAGCGCGGAAATATCCGCGTCCGCCAGAATTCCAGCATCTTTCTGCGTCATCGACCCGATACTCCGTAGCCTAAAGCATGTCGTACTTTGTCGTAATCAAGCGACATGCTTTAATCTCTTGTTTTCACGCATATCTCCCGAAACCGGTTCCCGATTTCGGAAGGCATGCTCTAGGCATTGCTTGACAAAGACCATTGACCGCTCAGGACCTCAATGCCAACCCTTCCAGCCGCTAGAAACCGGGTTTTCCGCAGGAATCAGAGTATTTTCATGGCGCCCCGGATGCGCTTTTCGAGAAATGCGTTGGTTTCGGCATTGACGGCTCCGCGCAACAGGCATAATGGAAAACTGTTCCGTGGTGATTTGGCCGGCCGGCTTGCAGCCACGTTAAAGAATTCGCTAAAAAAGGCCGCGGTTCGTTACCGGCCTTTTGCGTTTTCGCAAGGCCGGTTTTTTATTGGCCGCCGAGGCTCGACATCCTGCCCCGGCCGACCAGCTTTTCGACAGGTTGGAAAAATGACGACTGAGAATACCCGCAAATTTCGCCCTGCAACCGAACTCGTGCATGCCGGATCGCTTCGCTCTGGATTTGCCGAAATGTCGGAAGCGATGTTTCTGACGCAGGGCTTCCTTTATCCCAATGCCGAAGCCGCCGAAGCGCGGTTCAAGGGCGAGGACCCGGGTTTCATCTATTCGCGTTACGCCAACCCGACCACCGACATGTTTGAAAAGCGCATGTGCGCGCTGGAAGGCGCCGAAGAAGCACGCGCCACCGCCTCCGGCATGGCTGCGGTCGCGGCTGCCATTCTTTGTCAGGTGCAGGCCGGGGATCACGTGATTTCGGCTCGCGCCGTCTTCGGCTCCTGTCGCTACATCGTCGAGACGATCTTGCCGAAATACGGCGTCGAAATCTCGATCATCGATGGTTCCAACATCGAAAACTGGAAAGCGGCTGTTCGCCCGAACACCAAGGTGATGTTCCTTGAAAGCCCGTCCAACCCGACGCTCGAAATCATCGACATTGCTGCCGTTGCGCAGGTCGCCAACGAAGCAGGCGCCAAGCTGATCGTCGACAATGTTTTCGCAACCCCGCTATTCCAGAAGCCGCTGGAGCTCGGCGCGCATATCGTCGTTTATTCTGCGACAAAGCACATTGACGGTCAGGGGCGCTGCCTTGGCGGCGTGGTCCTCTCCGACCGCGAGTGGATTGAAAATACCCTGCAGGATTATTTCCGTCACACGGGTCCGGGCCTTAGCCCATTCAACGCATGGATCATGCTGAAAGGCCTTGAAACACTGTCCGTGCGTGTACGCCAGCAGACGCTGTCGGCGGCAGCAGTTGCCGACTTCCTCGCAGGCAAGCAGGGCGTGAAGCGCGTGATCTATCCGGGTCGGGCGGACCATCCGCAGGCCGACATCATCGCCAAGCAGATGACCGGTGGTTCAACCCTCATCGCCCTGGAGCTGGAAGGCGGCAAAGAGGCAGCGTTCAAGTTCCAGAACGCCTTGCAGGTCTTCAGCATCTCCAACAATCTGGGCGACGCGAAAAGCCTTATTACCCACCCGGCAACCACGACGCACAAGAACCTTACCGACGAGGCCAAGGCTGAACTGGGTATCTCGGACGGCCTGCTTCGGATATCGCTCGGCCTTGAAGATACGGACGACCTTGTGGAAGACGTGGAAGCAGCGTTGAAGGTCGCTCGCTGAACAGCTGCTTCCCACATTGTGGCATTTAGGCTGCAAACGGAGGCGTAAACGATGCAATTGCCGGAGATTTCGGCAATTGCATCGTATTTTCTGCCCCACATTGTTGACCCTCCCGCAACTTTAGCGATAGGAGGGGCGAAAAGCGGCGTCCGTAAACCGAACGACGAACCGTTGAGGAGACAGCATCATTGCGATCCGGATTGCAGGGTGCCAGGGCCGATGTGAATGTAGGGCGGTGCGCATGTATAGAGCGGTAACGCGGGGGATCGAGGTTTCTGTCGAGCCTTTCTATCTGGAAGATCAGTCGGACCCCGACGAAAACCGTTATGTCTGGGGTTATCGTATAACGATCGCCAACAATTCGACGGAAACCGTACAACTTCGCTCGCGTTACTGGCAGATTACCGACGCAAACGGACACGTCGAAGAGGTGCGCGGCGCGGGTGTGGTTGGCGAACAGCCGACACTTGAGCCCGGCGATTCATTTCAATATTCCTCGGGCTGCCCGTTAACCACCACATCCGGTGTCATGGTCGGACGGTATCAGATGCAGGGTAATGGTGGCAGCATGTTCGAAGTCGATATCCCCGCCTTCTCGCTTGACATGCCGGACCTGCGACGCACCTTGAATTGAAGATAGCCCAGCATTTTGCGAAGGCAGATGACGAACAGAGTACAACTCTGTCTTTGCCTTTTCGCGCCGCCGCTCCCGAAAAAGCGCGCTCGATTTTCAACAGGGCGCGCAATCCGGCGCCCGGTGGGAAAGTTTTTAAACGCGTTCGATCACAAAATAAGTCGTTGGTCCCGGTGGGTTCGCCAGAACAGAAACATTGTTCCAAAGCTCGACATTGAGTCCATCCGTTCCGTCACCCGTTATCGCCGGAGGCTGCACCGCGCCATCCAGTCCGACCGGGGATAAGCGCCAGGCGGTGTTGATCGGCATCTTGAACCAGACATGCCCAACCTTGATCTGCACCGGCAAGGTGCCGAAGCTACTGACAGTCTTTTCTTCGTTGTCGGCGAAGACCATGTCGGTATTACGTGCATCCGTGGCGAAGATCAGCAATAGCTTGCTGCTGTCCGCTACCGTCTGGCCATCGAGCGAAGAAACAGACAGCATGCCCGCACCGGAAGCCGAACCGACCCAGAGCTGCCCGAGTTGTACCGGCTGGGTGATGGATGAGAATGCAAGTGCTTCCGTATGCTGCGTGACAACCCGCATCTGTTTGGCCGCACTATCAAGCCTGATCTCTCCGGTATCGCTGACATATATCCCCGATGCTGCATCGCTTGGATTTGTCGCAGCCAGAACTCCATGGCTGCGCAGGAATGCGATGGCGTCCGCACGGGTGCTAATCTGGCGAGGGGAACCGACCGTCACAGCGTCCGGTGCGAACGGAGCATCGCCTTGTGCGAAACGAGACATTAGCGACATGATCGTCACGGCATCCGGTTCCTGCATGTCCAGCCTCGCCAGATTTCCGATATCCTGTATCTGCGCCACCACACGATGCAACGCTTTCGCAACGTCTCCGCGGCGGAAGAGCAGCGCCGACAGGGTTTCGCCGGCACGGGCAACGGGATCAAGTGCCGTGCGGTAAGGACGGATATACTGTTCGTTAAAATCGCTGCCGCCATAGCCAAGGACAAGTGCTCCATTGCTATGCCGGCACAGAATATCCCAGTCCTGCAGAGCGGCATAAGCCGGCATTGCAAGCCCCGCCTCGTAGCGATGCCTGTTCCAGAAAACATGATCATACTCCGTCATTACAAATGGCTTTGCTGCCAGACGTGTAGCAGCCGCATTGCGGACGTACGCCACCGCGCCGTCAAACGAACTGGTCTGGAATATCGGCCCCGTCATATTGTCGTTCGGATCATGATAGGTATTCATCGCCACCACCTGTTGATTGCGGCGTGTGAGCGTGGTCTGGATGCCATATCCGTTATTATAGGGTGCTATGATACCCCTGAAGCCCATCGCACGGATGCAGTCGCCCATTTTCTTCGCAGTCTCGGTTTCAACCGACACGCAGAAACTTGCAAAATCGCGCAGCCGTTTGGACGCCGCATAGCGGTTTGAAGGCAGGGCAACTGTGGCGTTTTCAATTTGCTCGCTACCCAGCAACTCGCCGCCCCAGGCAGCCTGCAAGACAGCCGTAGTACCATATTGCTCCTCCAGCCAAGCATTGAACGGCGGCTTCAATTCCGCCAACGCCTGGAGGTCGCCGTTGGCGAAGACCCACGAGTTGAACACCAATCCATTCTCATTGAACGGCACGACCATCGCCATCGCCGGGTCTTCGAAAGGCACAAGCCCGGTATAGGGATTGACCGTCCCGAAGATATCGACCTGAAAGCGCAGCCAATGGCCGAAAGCCGCATTTTCAACATGCGTCTTGAGTTTCAGTCGGCCTTCCGTTCCCCAGCGGTCCGTTACGCCGCCCAACGCGCCAGCATTCGATGTGAGGCCATCGACGATCCAGTATATGCCGTTCTGTTTCAACGCGGCCATGTAGTAGCGGAACCGATCAAGAATATCCTGTCGGTATTCGAAATCCTGAAGCTGCCCCTCCATCAAAGCGATGTCGAGAAAATGGAACCGTGCGCAATTATATCCATGACGACGCAACTGAACGGCCATCCTGTCCGCTGTCACATGGTCGGGAATAGTTGCAATGGCTCCACACAGCAGCCGATATGGAACGGCCGGATTGCTCTGCAAGGCGATGTGACCGTCCGAATTGACGATGAGCCGTCGCTCCTCGTCAATCGGCGGATTTGATAGAAACGTCGAAAAATCGAGCGGACTGCCAGCCTCGATCTCAAGATTTTGCTGGGTAACCGGTATCCAAATGTCGGGCATATCGTATCTCCACAATTGACTGGTGGAGAATAAAAGCCTGCCCGAACACGGGGATAAATTCCTACTAATTTATCTACGCATCAGTTCCCGAACTCTGCCGGATCAAACGAATAGATTTTCGAGCAAAATTCGCAAGTTACAGAAATCTTTCCGTTTTCCGCGCTTTCTGCAATTTCCTCGGCCGTGAAGCCTGACAGCACGCCGGAAATTTTCTCTCGCGAGCACGAGCATTCGTCCAGCACAGGCACAGATTCGAACACACGCACACCGCGTTCATGGAACAGCCGGTAAAGCAGCCGTTCCGAGCCAACTTGCGGGTCGGTCAGTTCCGAACTTTCAATCGTACCCACCAGCGAGCGAGCCTCGTCCCACGCGTCATCTTCCGGATGGAAGGCGGCCTCGGCTCCGTCCTCGTCGCCACCCGGCAAGTCGGGGATGCGCGCGCGCAATTCGGATTCCGGCAGGAATTGAATAATCAGCCCGCCAGCCCGCCACTGTTCGACAGGTTTCCCGTCGGCACCACGCTCGACAAGCTTGGCGACACTCAGTTTGAGGTCGGTTGGAATCTGTTCCGACTGACGGAAATAGGTCGTAGCGATTTCTTCCAGCGTCGAACCATCCAGCGCGACGATGCCTTGATAGCGCTGGGTGTAAGCACCTTGGTCGACTGTGAAGGCCAGCGTTCCCCGTCCCAGCAGTTCCTCCGGCTTCGTCTTGTTTGCGGCAACCGCTTCCTTCAGGCGCTCCGCGTCGAAACGCGCATAGGCACGGACTGAACGCGGCGTGCGGAAATCGACCACCAGCATGTCGACGGGGCCGTCGGACTGCGTCTGGAAGATAAACTTGCCTTCGAATTTGAGCGAGGTGCCGAGCAATACGGTCAGAACCGTTGCTTCCCCCAGCAGACGGGCCACTTCTTCGGGATAGTTATGGCGTTTCAGAATGCCGTCGATGCTCGGGCCGAGCTGAACCGCGCGACCGCGCACGTCGAGCCCCTCCACCTGGAAGGGCACGACCGCGTCATCGCCTGCGAAGTCGAAATCGCCCAGATTGACGTGGATGTTCTCGACTTCGATATGCTCGTTGCTGGTCTTGTCAGCCAAATTATGCTCCCAAACCGCGGCCTTGAAGGCACCACGCCAGAATGGCTTTCTGGGCATGGAGCCTGTTTTCCGCTTCGTCGAATACGACCGATTGCGGTCCATCGATCACTTCATCCGTCACTTCCTCGCCGCGATGGGCGGGCAGGCAGTGCATGAAAAGCGCCTTCGGATCAGCTTTTTCCATCAGTCGCGCATTGACCTGATAGGGCATGAAAACGTTGTGGCCGCGAGCATGATCTTCCTGCCCCATCGAAACCCACGTGTCGGTCACGATGCAATCCGCACCGCTCGCCGCCCGTTCCGGATCGGTGGTGGACATGATGTTCGCGCCGTTCGCCTTCGCCCAATCGACATATTGCGACTTGGGTTCGCTGCCTTCCGGCGTTGCGATATTGACGTTGAAATCAAAACGCGCCGCAGCTTCGACCAGCGAGTGGAGGACGTTGTTGCCGTCCCCCATCCAGGCAAAGGTCTTGCCTTTGATCGGGCCGCGATGTTCCTCATATGTAAGAACGTCGGCCATGATTTGACAAGGGTGCGTGTCATCCGTCAGTGCATTGATGACCGGAACGGTCGCATATTCGGCAAGTTCGAGCATCCGGTCATGTGATGTGGTGCGGATCATGATCGCATCGACATAGCGCGACAGGACCTTCGCCGTGTCGGCGATGGTTTCGCTGCGTCCGAGCTGCATTTCCGAGCCGGTCAGCATGATTGTCTCGCCGCCCAGCTGGCGCATGCCGACATCGAAGGACACGCGCGTGCGGGTGGAGGGCTTTTCAAAGATCATCGCAAGCACCTTGCCTGCGAATGGCTTCTCCATTTCTCCAGCCTTGAGGCGCGCCTTGCGTGCCTTGGCGTCTTCCATGATCGCACGAAGCTCCGATGCAGGCACAGCGGAGAGGTCGATAAAGTGTTTGATCCCGTTATCGTTAGCCATGATATCACGCTGTCTTACTGGTCGGATTTGCAGTTGCGAGCCGTTCGACCGCCATTTCGATGCGCTTCAATGCTTCGCGCGCTTCTTCGGGCGTCGTGATCAGCGGCGGAAGCAGACGGACGACATTGTCTCCGGCCCCGACGCTCAAGAAATGCTCGTCACGGAGAGCCTGAATGAGACTGGTATTCGGCACGACGCACTTGATACCGATCAACAGGCCACGACCACGCACTTCCGAAACGACGTCCGGGTAGCGGTCGATGATGGAGGCGAGCCCCTGTTTCATGACCAGAGCGGTAGCCTGGACATTTTCGAGGAAGCCATCGGCCAGAACAACATCAAGAACCGCATTGCCGACAGCCATGGCCAGCGGGTTGCCGCCATACGTCGTGCCGTGAACACCCGCCGTCATGCCTTTGGCAGCTTCGGCAGTTGCGAGGCAGGCGCCCATCGGGAAGCCGCCGCCGATACCTTTGGCGACCGCCATGATGTCCGGCTTGATACCGGCCCATTCATGCGCGAACAGCTTGCCGGTGCGACCGACGCCGGTCTGCACTTCGTCAAGGATCAGCAGAAGGCCTTTCTCATCGCAGATCTGGCGCAGCATGCGCATGAATTCTTCCGGGAAACCGCGCAGACCGCCTTCGCCCTGAACGGGTTCAAGCAGGATACCGGCGGTCTCGTCGGTGATGGCTGCGCGCAATGCCGCCTCATCGCCGAACGGCACCTGATCGAAACCATCGACCTTCGGGCCGAAACCTTCCAGATACTTGGCCTGACCGCCCGCGGCAATTGTGGCCAGCGTGCGGCCGTGGAAAGCACCCTCAAAAGTCACAATGCGGAAGCGTTCCGGATGACCGCTCACATAATGATAGCGGCGTGCGGTCTTGATCGCGCACTCGAGTGCTTCAGCGCCGGAATTGGTGAAAAAGACCTTGTCGGCGAAAGTGCTTTCGACAAGACGCCGCCCCAGCTTTTCCTGCGCCGGAATTTCGTAAACGTTGGACAGATGCCAGAGCTTGTCAGCCTGCGCCTTCAGCGTTTCCACCAGATGCGGATGCGAATGACCAAGCGAGTTCACAGCAATGCCCGCCGCGAAATCGAGATAACGTTCACCGCTTTCGGTAATAAGCCAGATGCCCTCACCTCGCTCGAAGCGCAGAGCCGCACGATTATAGGTGTCGTAAAGCGGTTGCACGGTCGTAGCGTCGGTCATAGCATCAGGCCTCCAAAGCCCATATTAGCAGTTTGCCCGGCTGCGCCGGCAAAGCTGTGTTTTCCCATAAACAGTCCTCAGGCACCCGAAACGGTTCCCACCTTTCGACGAGCGCCCAACACCCCATTCCAAGCCGTCACGAAACTACGAGGAGGCATGAGAGGAATGGGCTCAGACCCACGCTTCCTAGCCTGAGCCTTCGGTAGAAATAAAAAACCGCCCTCTGGGCGGCATATTTATCTCGCGCGTATATTGGCGTTCACAGAAAAAATGTCAATCAAAGCAAGCGAGGTTTGAGGGCCATCTTTCGACATGAGTTCATGCATTTTCGCGCTCTTGCCGCACTCGGACATCGAAGGTGGCTTTACGTGAACACCCATACTATATAGTGAATGGCCTTTCCCTGGCTGAGGTCGCCAGACGACGTTGCCTATTTCCGCAAGTCCGCGATGTTCCATCCTGAAACAATCCGGGTTTTCAGTTCTGAAGCAATTGCGTGCAAAATTTCGGGGCGGATCAAATAAAAACCGTCTTTGGCACCCAAGTTGGGGAAAACCGTAAAAATGGAATCCGCCTGACAAGGCTATCCCTTGTCATGGAGTCGTTGGATATTGTAGTTTCTTTTTAGAGATTAAAGCTACATTTCGTGCGGCGGACCTAGTCACCCGGATAGATATGGTGTTTTTGCTCGGAGCGATCCGAGAACACTGCCGGATTCCGGATAACGAAAATGATTGGAGCCCAGGGCGATGAACTGGACAGACGAACGCGTCGAACTACTGAAGAAACTGTGGAGCGAGGGCTTGAGCGCGAGCCAGATCGCAGCGCAGCTTGGCGGCGTCAGCCGCAATGCAGTGATCGGCAAAGTGCACCGTTTGAAGCTTTCGGGCCGTGGCAAGACCACGACCGCTGCTCCGCGCAGCAAGAAAGTCAATACGGTTGCCGCAGCGCCACGTCCTGCAGCACAACATTCAACCGGCGTCCATACCACGACGATGCGCACGGCGACGGTGACCAAGACGGTCGGCGCGACGGCCCTCCAGGTGGACTATGCCGTGGACGTTGTTGCGGAAACAGTGGTCAAGCCCGCTTCGGACGTGGTGGTGCCTATTTCCCGCAGGCTCTCGCTGTTGCAGTTGAGCGAACGCACCTGCAAGTGGCCGATCGGCGACCCGCTGAACGAAGACTTCCATTTCTGCGGCCATGAATCCGGTGAATCGAGCCCATATTGCAGCTACCATTCGCGTCTGGCTTTTCAGCCGACCGCAGAGCGTCGCCGGGCACGCTGATTTAAGGAAAGTAAGGGAATAAGGGAGTGTGCCGAACGTGTTCGGCAGCTCCCTTTTTCTATTTCAGCATTTCCGCAATGCCCGAACTAAAAAAGCACATATGCGATATGATTATCGTCGGGCAGGGAAACGCGGATAAGTTGCTGGTTGCAGCACGGGGCGGCTTTGGGAACATCCCATATCCCCCTACTTCCTATTCCCTTATTCCTTCCTCATAGACCCTCAGCGTGCGATCAGCGATTCCGCTCCAGCTATAGTCCCGTGCGATCCAGTCGATCATTTCCTGCGACTGCTCGCTTGTCAGAGGTTGATCGATTTTCCGCCGCAGCGCATCCTTCAACGCATCCACATCGCCCAGTGGAAAGTAGCTATCTTTCGAAAGTCCGACTTCCACATTTGCAGTGATATCGCTTGCGAGCACGTTCAAGCCGTATCCCATGGCTTCGAGGAGCGCGATCGGCATCCCCTCATGGCTGGAAGGCAGGACGAATAGTGCAGCCTGACTGAACAGGGCCGACAGTTCCTCCCCCTGAAGCGCGCCCGTCAGCACAACGCCGGGCACAGCGGCAGCCCTTTCACGAACGGTTCCGGCATATTCAGCCGTATATTCCGCTGATCCGATCAGGGCCAGTTTCAAGGAAGGATCGGCAAGTTTTGCAAAGGCTTCAATAAGATCAAGCTGACGTTTTTCCGGAACGATCCGCGCCACCAGAGCAATGTAGCGTTTGGGATCAAGGCCGTGCTTTTCCAGCCACGTCGTGTCTTGGCAGGCCGGACGAAGCGTGACCCCATTGGGAATGAAAGTGATCGGCACATGATAATGCTGCTGCATGGTTTTTGCGATATCGTTGGACACCGCGATGCGCGCATTTGCAAAACGCATCCCGCACCATTCGCCAAGCTTCAGCATTGCGCGTGCAAGCCGTCCCCACTTTTGCCGATTGTAGTCAAAACCATGATGGGTCACGACCGTGCGCAGACCGAACAGACGTGCCAGCGGAACCGCAAGAGCCGGACCGATCGCATGGATGTGCAGGACATCCGGGCGAGTGAAACCTGCCCGCAGCACCCCCAGCACCGTATGCACAATTGCCTCGAACTTCATGGAGGTCGGCGCCCAGCTTGGCGTCACCTCTACGCCCTCCCAGACATAAGGCTGCTTTTTCTCAAGATAAGGACGGCGTCCGATCACCTCGACATCCCAGCCCTTTGTCACATAGAGCCGGGCGAGCTCTTCGACGTGTTTTTCCACGCCCCCCTGCACATTGGGGACACCGCGCAGGCCCAGCATCATGACGCGAGGTCTTTTATCGCTTCGCACCATCAAAACGCTCCCAACCCGGCATAGAGTTCCAGCGTCCGGTTTCTGTACGCCTCTGGCGAGAATTCATGTCCGGCCCACATGCGGCCTGCTTCTCCCATCTTGCGCCGCGCCTGCGGGGTCAACCGCGCAAAATCGCGCAGGACGCGGGCGAGATCGTCGATATCGCCCGTACGCGAAACCATCCCGGTCTCGCCCTCGATAATCATTTCGGGAATTCCGCCAATGTCGGCGCCGATCACTGGCACCCCGAGTGCGTAGGCTTCTAGAATACTGATCGGCGCGTTCTCATACCATTCAGACGGCAGAACGAGCGCTTTCGCCTCGCCGATAAGCTGATGCAACCTTTCGCCCGAGACATAGCCTGCAAAGGTGACATCTCCGCCCGCCTCAGCCGCGAGCACCTTCAAGGATTGTTCTTCCGGCCCCGTGCCCGCAATGACAAGTTTCTGTCCAGCAAGAGCCGCAGAGCGAATGAGAGTACCAATCCCCTTTTCCGGCGCCAGCCGTCCGACATAGGCGAAATAATCGCCCTCATCCGCATAGGGCTTCAGGTCGTCCGTGTGGGCGAAGTTGGGGATATAGACCAGCTTTTCTTCCGGCCATCCCCATTCGGCGAGCTTTGCAATATAGAAACGGCTCGGCACAACGATACGGTCAAGCGTATTGCGATAAAGGCCAAGCATGCGATGGATCGCCGTCTCGACGAAAACCAGTCCGCTCAGCGCCGTGGAATCCTTGATGCATTTGTGGAGCGCTACATTATAGATGCGTCCGCCCTTGCAGCGCTCGCAGATCTGGTTGTGGGACAGCATCTTATAGGCTGGACAGGCAAGTTTCAGGTCGTGCGCCGTCATGACCGTCGGAATTCCAGCCTCTTTCAAAACCGGAAAAATCGACGGCGATAGATGATGATAGATATTATGCGCATGCGCGACGTTGGGGCGAAAGTGCTCGATCAATGCCTTGATCCGGTCCCGCGCCTCCCATGAATAGATGATCTTGCCCGCCTGCACGACTTTGGTGAACGGGCTGCTTTCCCGGCCATACTCGATTTCGGAAACAAAATAGGAAGACCAGTCGGAGGGAAAATTATCCGGATGCTGCATGGCAAACGGTGCGGTTTGCCAGCCGATCTCAGAAAACAGTTTGATGTGGTCGAGAAAAACAGTTTCGGCGCCGCCACGCCGATAAAAATAGTTATTAATCGCCAGCAGACGATGGGCCGTATCATTCACATGCGTCAAACAGCACCTCGTTGCGCGCTAGAGCGTTTCGATTTGATTGAACAAATCGGCGCGTCTCAGCAGTTTGTCTTTTGATGCGCATCTTATCCGAAAACCGTTTCACGTCTTTCGGGATGCGCTTCAAGCCGTGCCACCGCCTCGCGGACAGAAAGAATGGTCGCCCCGCTTTTCACCGCATGGGATACGAGGCGCTCGAAGGTCTCAGGTCTGCACCCGAATTCAGTCGGCGTATCGCTGATATCATGCGAATAAAAGACGAGCCAGCCAGGATTGGCACTAAGATCATCGATCCAGCGGGTCTGGCGTGCAGCCCCGTCGTCTGGCTGTCTTATTTCCACTGCCTGCAAAAAGGCAAGATCGATCATGCCGCGATTGATACGATTGCCACCGCCGCGACAGGTCGCGTAACGGTCAGCAAATAGCCGCCGTGTCATCATGGAAGATGCGCAATAAGGATAAGCGAAATTGCGTGGCATGCCACGATTGGGCTCGAACGCATCGAGATAGGCCGTGTTGCGGTCCAGGTCAGCTGCTATTTCCCCCGCGCCGAAATAAGGGACCTTGAGATGGTTGTAGGTATGGCAACCCAGCTCGTGTCCGCGTTCAACCAGCTTCCGGCACCCTTCCTGCGTGATCAGGTTCCTCTCGCGCTCTTTCGTGCCCACCATGCTGCCGGCAATATAAAAAGTGCCATGGACGCCGTGCTTGTCAAGGATCGCAGCTCCGGCGCTTTCCGCCGTGTCGGGTACATCGTCGAACGTGAAAGTGATGATCCGTTCGTTGGCTGGCAAGCAGAACGGGCGCAAAGGAAACCGGCGACTGATGCTGTCGTTCAGCCGAATGGCGTACCATTCCAGACGTCTGCGCGCCCTCTCGAGACTATCCATTTCCGCCATTGCCCCAGCTCCCCAAGCTGTTTCAGACAAGCCTTGCCTTAGCCTGCAAGCGCAATCCGAAGACAGCAACCATGATACAGAACCATAGTGCCCCACCGTTCTGAAAGAACGTACTTTCCATACAAGACATATATAATCCGTAAAGCCAAAGGCGAATGTAAAGCAGCGTTAATATAGGGTCGTTGTCTGTGCTTTCCGCTTCCCTAATATATCGAAGCGGCAAAATCATTATCCAGATGAGTGTCAGAATCAGACCAATAATGCCAGCATTGATCATCATATCGAGGAATGAATTATGCGCATTGAAGGCGGCAACCGCCCAGCTTGCACCGCCGCCGCCTGCATAGACCATTTCGGGCGTTTTCCAAAACGAGTCCAGACCGTAGCCGAAAATCGGCTTGGCCGAGATCGCAGAGAATGCAAGTTTCCAGATATCAGAACGGTTTGTAAAACTGGCGTCAACTCCCAAGCTTTCCACAAGCTCGCGCAGTGGATCGAAGACAGCGGCCCCTACGGCAACAATGTTAAAGGCCGCGATCCCACCGACCGCAATGAAAACACGCGTCCATTTCCACCGCACGAACACCAGCGACATCACCACGATAAAAGGCAACATGGCCGTCGATGTCTTGCCGCCTGTATGCAACACGAAAAAAACGCAAAGAGCGACAATCACCAGACCTGTTATCGGCAAACCGCGTTTCCGGATGTAAAGCCCCAGAAAACTCATCAGCACCAAAGATGCGGCGGCAGCATTCTTGTGCGGATAGTGACCGCGCCAGGCGCCAGCCAGCATGGGCTCAAGGACTTCAGTGCCCTGATGAATAGCGCGCTGCGGCATGAAAATTACGCCGAAATAGGCAAATGCCAGCGTTATCAGTGAGCCGATTGCCAGCAACCGCGCCATCTGGCGTTCGGACTGCGGCAACATAAGAAAGATGCTCGCGTTCAAGGCGGTCAGGATAGACAGAACGACTTTCTTGCTGGCGATCATGGGGTGGGCCGACAGCAAAGCCGTCAGGAGAAGCCAGAAGAAAAGGAGCCCCATCAGAATGCGCGGCTGCATGATGACACTGCGCATGGAGCTGTTCAATCCGCAGATCAGAAAGCCGCCCGTCAAGAAGAGAGTGACAAGCTGGTTGAAAGAACTGGAGTCGGCGGCTTTGGCTGTCACACCGGTCACGGCACCAATGTCGGGATAGGGATTGGTGCCTATCCACATAAACAGGAACATGCACAGAAAAAGGCCAGCTCCGACAGCTGACGAGACTCGCGGCTGTATCTCCTCACGGTAATGAACCGACAGCTCAGCCAAGGTCAGATCGTACCTTCCCGATTTCTGCGCCACGCTCCAAGATAGCCGAGGCCGAGCGCCAGCACCACACCAAGCCCCATTCCGGCAATACCGCCTCCCGCACCGAGCACCAGCGTCTTCGGAGGCCAGCTCCGACCGATCGGCGGAATGGCCGTCGAAATGATCCGTATATTGGTCGCATCCAGTTGCTGGCGCTGGCTCGTCTCCGATGAACGGGTCAGAAAGGTGTTGTAGATCGACACTTTCGCGGCCATGTCACGTTCGAGGTCCGAAAGCTGGACTTGCGCATCATTGTCAAGCGCAACCGCTGAACGGGCCGAAGCAGCCTGAGCGTTGAGCAATGCGACAACGGCATTTGCCTGATCCAGATCAACCTTCGCGGATTGCAGGATGCGCGCCCGTTCCTGCGCCATTTGCTGCTCCAGACCGGCAAGCTGCCGCTCCGTATTTATCAATTCGGGATACCGTGGCCCATAGGTCATCGCGAGAGCGTCGTAACGCTGTTTCAGCGATGCATATTGTCCGCGCAGGTTCGTCATCGTAGGCGACTGCAATGTACTTGCAGGACTGACAGCGCTGCCGGTGTCCCTCGTCAATTCCTCGTAGCGCGTGCTTGCGTCGGCAACTCGCGCCTTGGCGTCAACCAGCTTGGAATTGATCTGCGTCATGGACTGGGTGCTGACAAGTTCGCCGCCGGCGGTCTGCAAGCCGTGCGCCCTGCGAAACGCGGCAACTTTCTCTTCCGCTTCTGTCGCGGCCTTTTGCAGCGAAGCCAGACGTTCGGATAGGGCCGCAGCCGCCCGCCCCGCCCCATCGGCATCCGCCTGGGCGACTTCTTCCTGAAAGGCGTTTGCGAGAGAATCCGCAACCTTCACCGATTTTTCCGGATTATCCGTCCAGACGGCAATCGTGACCAGATAGGATCGTTCAGGCCGCGTAACGGTAATGCGCTGCGACAGGGCGCGCACCGCAGCCAGCGTATCGTCCTTCGGACCTGCAGGCTTGCTGAGGCCAAGCATGGCCCGCAGATCGAAGGCTGGCGGAGGCGGGACGAACTCCTCGTCTTCATTCAGTTTCAAATCCGTTACGACCCGCCGGAGCACGTTGCCGGAAGTCAGGATGCGCATCTTGCTTTCAATGTCGAGAATCTGGCTGTCAGCCTGAAGGCTCTGGGCATAGACGTCATTGGGCAGCAACTGAAGACCGGATGGGGGCACCAGCAAATCCGTATAGGCTGTATATCGGGGCTTTGCCGTCATGCCGTAAGCAAGGCCCGCCAGGCCACCGATGATCGCGAGCGCCGCTATCAAAATCCACCGGGCACGCATCCAGGCCAGCGCGTCAAACAGGTCGATTTCAGGCAACATCAGCCCGTTGTGAGCGGGCGCAATTGTTTCGGTGGTCTTCTCTTCTTCGCGGATGATATGCGTTTCGCGCCGGGCTGCGCGCAACCGCTCATCTACGGGGACCGGATTTTCACCAGCGGCCTCCGTTACCCGTGCTTTCGAAGCGAGGTCACGCAACGTATACATTAGTTGCCCCTAAAGTTCACTCGACAGCGCGAACATGGCGCCACTGTTTTCCTTAGACTTAAAGATTAAAAAATTCGGTTAATGAAAGGCAATCATCCGCAATGGTGTCACCAAAATGCCCATGAGGATCATTTAGTCTTGCAGTTTGCGACAAATTTCCGTCGACGTGCTTGGCACCTTGTGTTTTTCAGGATTAAGAGAAAACGGAGCATATGCTGCACCATCAGAAATTCAACAAAAAGCACTCCGCTTCACTACGGTCCGGACCGGCCCGAAAATTCGGTATGAAAATTTGAAACGCCATTGGTCGACATTACTGTCCTACGCAGCTTCTAGCGGCAGCCTTTTTGCAGCAAACATCGCACAGCTTTTTACATTTGCCCTGTTGGCGCGGTATCTTGGTTCTCACGAGTTTGGCCTGTTCGTAACCGTAATGGCCATAACCAATATCGCTACGTTCATCTGTGGCCTGGGCGGAGCAGAATGCCTCGTGCGTCGCGTCGCGCAGGACCGGACGATCTACCCCGCGATGCTCGGCCACAATCTCATTCTCATCGCGATTACCGGCATTGTCCTCGTCGCCGCCGGAATGATCATATTGCCGCTCTGGCTTTACAACTCTCCCGAATTTACAGGAAACCTGTTCGGGCTTTTCCTGCTGCTCGTCACCAACATCGTGCTTATGCGCCTCATCCTGCTGGTCGAGCAGATTTATATCGCACATACCGACTTCGTATCCGCCAATCTCTCCGTCGTCGGCTTCGCCATTGCCCGAACCATTGCGGCAGCAATCGCCTGCCTTCTATTCGGTGTCTCCACTGTCGTCGGGTGGGCCTATTGGCAGTTTGGAGCCCATGTACTGGTCGCCGTGGTCTACGCACTGTTTCTGCGCAGGCTCGGACGGCCGCAATATATGATCGTGCGCGACGAAATACGGCTAGGCGTGATGTTTGCTTCGCAATTCATCTTCAAGGCTGTGCGCCAGAATGCAGACCTGCTGCTCCTCGGCACATTGATGCCGCCAAGCGTCGTCGGCAGTTACGGCGTCACACGTCGTATCATCGACAGCAGCACCTTGACCGTCGAGGCGATGAACCGTCTGGTCTATCCTCATCTGGCGCGCGCCAGCGCAAACGGCATCCATCATGCCCTGCCGATCACGATGCGCCTGCTTGGGGCCGCGTTTGCAATCGGCATATTGACGTCGCTGGCCGTGTTTATCATCGCGCCCTATCTGCCCTATCTGTTTGGCAGTGAGTATGACACGCTCGTTTCGTTCTGCCGCACGCTTTGCTGGATCACCGTGTTTGTTGCCCTGTGGTCGATAGCGGTCGATCTTCTGGGTGCCGCCAGCCAGCACAGCTATCGCACGGCCGTCCTCAACACAGGCAATATTCTCGGCGCGCCGCTCCTGGCACTGGCAACGTGGTACGCGCCGATCACGGGAACTTTCGCCGCCATTTACGCAATTGAAATCAGTATTGTGCTGGCATCATGGGGATGTGTTATCTACCTCGTTCGTCGGAGTCGTGACGCAGAAGAGAAGAAAGCGGTTTCAACAGTGGGGGCTTAGATGGCGGATATCTCGACCTCGGCAAACGACGTCAAATCGCGGCGCGTTCGCGCAATGAAGATTGATGATATCCCGGCGATCCGAACCCTGTTTCAGCGTGTTTTTCGTCCACATTCGAAGTCATGTAACGAAACTTTCGATCAGTATTTTCAGCGATTTTTCTTCGAGAACCCCTATTACGACCCTGCGATTGGCAGTGTTGTGCACGAGGACGAGCGCGGTGAGATCGACAGCGCACTCTCGGTCTTGCCCATCCCTTACAAGGTCAATGGGAAAAGTGTCATGGGGCGGTTGGTTTGCGCTTTCATGATGAAGCCGGAGGTCTCCCCGCGCGGCGCCGCCGAGCTGACCCTTACCCTGCGTCCGAGCGAAAAGTTATTCAATTTCACCGACAGTGCAGCTCCCGTAAGTCTCCGGCATTCCGAAGCAATCGGCGGAATTGTTCTCAGCGCACATGGTCTGGGATGGACACGGGTGTTTCAGGCCGCCAGCTACGTGGCCAATTACGTCGCCGAACGGCGTCCAATCCTCGGAGGGCGCGGGACAAGCTCGCTTGGCAAAATGCTCAATCCCCTTTTTCCCCTTCCGCCAATCAAGAAGGCCCCCAAGTCGCAAGCGAATGTGACGGAAATAGCGAAGGACGAGGCCGTCTCGCTCATCTCCGGTTTCCTGCAAGGCTATTGCGCACATCCGGACTGGACGGAAAACGACATCAACTGGCTGCTGGACATGGCGGCGGGGAACCAGGCGGCCGGTATCTTGCGGTTCTGCAAGATCAGCGAACAATCCGGGGGTCCGAGCGCCCTCTTCTGCTACTACAGCCGTCCCAATGGCATGGCGGAAGTTCTGAATGTCGTTGCAAAAGCCGGGGCGGAAAAACATGCTGTCGAAGCGATGTTGCTCCATCTGCAGGAGGAAGGACATATCGCGGCCCAAGGCCGCATCGATCCGCGCTATCTCAATGCGCTCTCGCAGCAATCCATCATGTTCTTTCGTCTCAAAGCCAATGTCTGTGTGGTCACCGCAAACGAGGACATACTAGGCGCGATCCAGCGCAATGATATCTTTATTGGCGGACTTGCCGGCGAAAGCTGGAGCAGGTTGTCGACGGATTTCTATTGAACAGCAAGCTTCCTTTCCAGAAGGAAGAAAGTCGTCGGTCCGGCTTTGCCCGCACCATTATCCAAACGGAAAGCGATCGGGCCAGACCCGGCGGCTATTCGTTCGTGGACCTTGCCATCAAGGCCAACCGGCGAGAGCGTCCATGACATCGTATTTCCCGCCAGGTTCACATCCACGCGATTGCGCAGCAAAGTGACCGGCAGACGTCCCCAGTCTTCAATTACCTTCTCTGCCTTGTCACGGAAACGCATATCGGAATTCCGTGCATCGCTGGCGAAAATGACAAGCAGCTTTTCGCTGTCCTTCAGCACCTTTCCATCAATTGCCGAAACGGCAAACACCCCCCTCGCCTCCGCATTACCGATGGACAACTCACTTAATGTCACAGGATCTCTCAACTCGGCAAAGGCAATGGCCTCGGTCTCAGGTGTAACAACCTGCATCCGCTGCCTGTTGCGGTCGAGCATGATCTGGCCTGTAGCGCTTTCAAACAAGCCTTGCGACGGATCAGTGGCATTCTCCCGCGGCAGAAGTTCTGCGCCCTTCAAACGCTGCAACACGTTGTCGAGCGATACGTTCCGATAGTCCACCGCAACCGAGTTTTGTAGTCCCTGCGGCCAGGCCTGCTCTTTCGTCGCCAAACCGATCCCTCCGACAAGCGCCAACGGCTTCAGTCGCGCCGGTTCTCGAAACTCAAGCGATTCACCAAGACTCGTCTCTCCCTGCATCATGAACGGCACATTGAAAGCTGCCGTTTCGACGTCGCCCCTGCGAAACAGCAGCGATGCCAGTGTCTCACCGGCACGAGCGACGGGATCTACAGCGAAGGTATAGGGGATGATGCGCTGACGGAATGGAGCCGCCTCGTCGAATGCAAGTGTCAGCGGCCCCTGACCATGGCGGCAGATACCATCCCAGCCCTGCAAAGCGGCATAGGCTGGCATCACTATTCCGGCTTCATAGCGATAACGGTTCCAGAACAGGTGCTCGTATTCTGTTGCGAGAAAAGGCCGTCCGAGCCAGCGTCCGGCAGCGATTTCACCGACGTAGGAAGCGGCGTCGGCAATCGAACTCGTATCCTTGATTTCGGTACCCGGGTTCAGGGTTCCGATCCAGTCGTGGTAGGTATTGGCGACGACCGCCTGCTGGTTCTGCCGCGAAAGAGCCGTCTGGACCGTGAACCAGTTGTTATAGGGAGCGACGAGGCCGCGATAACCAAGATCGCGGAATGCCTGCTCCAGACGTTGGGTCAACAACCGTTCTCTCTCGACCAGAAAAGCCTGAAAATCCCGCAATCGTCCGCCGCCGCCGCTCCGGCTTTCCGGCAACTGGACAGTTTGCTGTTCAAGATTTTCGCCGGAGGCCAAACCGCCCCAGGCTCGCGACAAGGCACGGGTATCCGCATATCGTTTTTTCAGAAAAGCATTGAATGCAGGACGATAGCCTGTCCAGAATGTTGTCCCGTCAGCGTGCTCATGCACAAAGCTCGTAAACTCGATACCATTTTCGTTGAAAGGAACGATCAGCGCGAGCGCGGGGTCGTGCAAAGGTGCAAGTCCTGTATAAGGATTGACCGTCGCGAAGACTTCTTTCTGAAAACGCAGCCAATGATCAAATGCCGCATCGTCCACATAGATCCGGCGCTTCAGATTGCCGTCCACGCCCCAGCGATCGATGTCCTTGCCGCCCAGGGCGCCGCTTTCGGACGTCAGTCCGTCGATAATCCAGTAGATGCCTTCGCGCTTGAGCGCAGCCATCAAATAGCGCATCCGGTCAAGGGCTTCAGGGCGGAAGTCGAAATCCCGCGCCTGTCCGAGCATCAGATCGGCATCGACGAAGTAAAACCGGGCTATATTGTAACCGTGCAGACGAAGCTGCCGCACATATCGATCGATGAAGGCATGATCCACCGCCCCCGACGACGGCGGCCCCCAGGCAATTGACGCACATTGCAGCCGGAGCGCCTCGGCCGGCTTGTCAGCCTGAGCGAAATGCCCATAGGAATTTGCGATCAGTCGATTTTTTTCTTTGATCGGCGTATTGGTCAGAAATCCCGAAAAATCGAGAGGGCTCCCGGCGGAGATTTCGAGATTGTTTTCTTTGACCGGAAGCCATTCTTCAGCACCGGCGCCGGACACTGCGAGGCCGATAAACAAGGCGGATAAGGCCAGTCGCCGAATGTCCATCAGGGCTCCCGTATAACCTTGCTCTCAATCCAGTCGGTCGGTTTACGGCGTGGCTGAAAAAAGCCAAGGGGCAGTGCTGCTGCATGGAATATCCATGCAACCACCGCGTAGACACCAAGCTCGATACTACGCGTTCGGACACACATTGCCACGAACGGCGCCGCGGCAATGAGGGCCGCCACAACAATTGCGGGAAGCCATCCCGGCACGAAAAACAGAGCGGCCACAATCGCCAGCCACCAGAGATAGACCGCGCCCCAGAGGCGCAATTCCGGCAGTTCGCGAAACAGATTTTTTTGATGCGGCTGCCCCATCGCAGCACGCAAAACTTCGCCGGTGCCACGCAGGTATTTGCTCTTCCAGCGACGGACCAGGAGTTTGTAGGCATTCATCGTATAGCCGAAATGCTGCACGAACGGGCGGTCTAGACGATGGAGTTTCCACCCATGGCTTCGCAGGCGAACACCGGCATCGAACTCTTCGTGACCATGCAGATTGCGATCCGAGAAATATCCGGCCTGCTCGATGGCGCTGCGCCTGTAAAGTCCGCCGCCGTTCATCCGGTCGATATCGCCTGCCCGTGCTTCGGGCGAATGTCGTTTTGAACGGCGCTGGAATTCCAGACTTTCCAGAACCTGATCCACGACATGGCCGGTCACGCCACCAGCATCGGGGTGACTGTCGAGATAAGCAAGGGCAGCCGGCAGAAAATCCGGCTCAATTATCATGTCGCCATCGATCAGGCAGATAAAAGGCTGGGTCGAATACTGAAAACCCAGCTGCGGGCCGAGGCCGCAACTGGCCTGCGCCGGGGGTTCGATCTGCACAATCCTGATCGGATAGGCCCGTGCGATCTCGATCGTGCGGTCGGTGGAGCCGCTGTCGGCTACGATCACTTCGACTTTTCCGCCGGGCAAGGCTTTCAGGGCGCTTTCAACAGCCTCGGCGATGCGCTTTTCCTCGTTCAAGGTTTTGATGATAATCGAAACAGACATCGTTGCCCTATTTGTGAAAAAGCACGCGCGAAGCAATTTGGGATCGGGACCAAACTAGCCAGAACTTCATAGTTTTTTTTGGTTTCAAATCCAATAAACACTTCAACTATAAAATGAGATTCGGTGCGCTCGGAATACTGAAAGCCTTTTATGTTGACCATAGATTTTGACATCCGGGTTTTCAGCAACACGGAACAGCTATCCATAGATTGGCCGGACGCCGATGACAAAACCGGCTGCGCATTTTTTGTCTTTCAGTCCAAATCCTTTATCCGGGCATGGGAAGCGAGCTATGGGCAAGAACCCGGCGTACAGCTCTGCTTGACCGAAGTTCGCCAGACTGACGGTACACCGCTTCTTTTTCTGCCGCTCTCTATCACACGCATCTGCGGTTCCCGGGTCCTTTCATTTATCGATGAGGGCGTAAGCGATTACAATGCCCCTATCGTCTTTCCGGCCGCAACACAGCTTTCGCATGATGCCGCAATGCGGGTCCTCGCAGCTGTGCTTGCATCGGTTCCCTCTCACGATGTCGTTGCGCTTTGCAAAATGCCGGAACGTGTCGAGGGTCTTATCAATCCTTTATGGTCGGTAACGGACCGCGTTTCCGGTGCATCCACGCACACGATGTCACTGGTGCGTCCGATCGCGGAGATAGAACAATCCATACAGGGTATCGGCAATATCAAAAAACGTGACCGAGCCTTTCAGAAGCTGGAAGGGGCCCGGTTTCTTATAGCGCAGACCGAAGCTGAGCGCCGGGCTGTTCTGGATGCCATGTTCCGCCAGAAACAGCGGCGTTTTGAAGAGACCATGGTTCCCGGTTTCGATGCACATCCTGAAAAACGACGCTTTTTTGAAGAAGCGACAGAGCAACTCGCCCGACATGGCGCCCTGCACCTGTCCGCGCTGGTCGTGGGTGAAACCATATTGGCTACACTGTGGAGCGTCGTCCGCAATGGCCATTATTGCGCAATGATCATAACGTTCGAGAACGGCGTCTGGAGCAAGTTTTCACCCGGAAAACTGCTGATATTGCGCCTGTTATCTGCGCTCAAGGCTGACGGTTACACCATGTTCGATCTGGGCTTTGGCGACGAGCCATGGAAGTCCGGCATATGCGACCGAACGACACCTCTGCGTGATTATATTCGTCCGGTCACTTTACGTGGGCGCATTTCGCTTAGCCTCGCCCGTTGCATGGAAAGACTGAGAGAGACCTCCCTCTACGCCAAGCTGCGCCCGTTGAAATGGAGGCTCTTGCGCAAGTTCGGCTAGGACGATCTATGCCGCACGTTTCGGCAGCCGTACGGTAAATGTCGAGCCTTCGCCCAGTTGTGAGCGAACGACCAGACGTCCGCGGTGACGGGCGAGAATATGTTTGACGATGGCAAGGCCAAGACCTGTGCCCTTCTGAGCCCGGCTCGTTTCCACGTCGATCCGATAGAACCGTTCCGTCAGGCGCGGCAGATGCTCGGCCGCGATACCCGGACCAAAATCTTGAATGGACGCCACGACCTCCGGAGAACTGCCGCTATCGTCTTCATCCAGTTTGACGATGACGCGCTTGCCAGCCTGTCCATATTTGCAGGCATTCTCCACGAGATTCTGAAAAACCTGGATAAGCTCGTCACGCGCCCCGGTGACCATGACAGGATGATCCGGCAATACCCGCTCGATATTGATATCGAGGCCTGCGGCCAGCGGCGCCAGCGTGTCGGCAACGTGATTGAGAATGGAAGTCATGTCGACGCATTCATTGACGGTCAGATGGGCCCGCATTTCCAGCCGCGACAAAGACAATAGATCATCGATCAGGCGCGACATGCGTTCGGCCTGTTTCTGCATTATATCCAGAAAGCGATCACGGGCAGCCGCGTCATTTCGCGCTGGCCCCTGCAGCGTTTCGATAAATCCGCGCAGCGAAGCGAGCGGCGTGCGCAACTCGTGGCTCGCATTCGCGATGAAATCCGAGCGCATGCGGTCGATGCGCCGTGTTTCGCTTTGGTCGCGAAACAGCAGGACAAAAAGTTCGGGTCTGCCGTCCTTGCCCGGCAACGCCTTGACCATGGCCTTGAACCAGCGATCGATCGGGACGCGCTCGAAATATTCTATGCTGCGTGCTTCGCCATCGGCGATTACCCCTTGAATCAGTGCGTGCATTTCCGGTGCCCGAAACCGCAGATAGAGCGCTGTGCCCGTCTTCAGAGACTGAAATGCTTCGATAGCCGCTGAATTGGTGAACAACACCGTGCCGCCATGATCGAAGACAACCATTGGATCGGTCAGAAGGTCTGCCAGGCGCTCGCCGGACACTCCCGCCATTTCGTTGGGCGCTATATTCTTTATCGGCACTTCATCCGGCTCACTGCTTGCAACTTCGCTTGCGAGCCAGACGGCGCCGAGCACGACCAGGGCCAGCAGACCAGCGCGAAACCAGAAGGGAAGATCGAGAGCCAGCACGCAGACGGCGAGAACCATGCTGGCGATCACGACACCCTTGACCCGAAGAAGCGGTTCGAAAATCGACTTCTCCGCTTCAGGTTCTGGACCGGTGTGATTGCCTGCCTCGCTC
This sequence comes from Brucella intermedia LMG 3301, assembly GCF_000182645.1. Taxonomy (NCBI): domain Bacteria; kingdom Pseudomonadati; phylum Pseudomonadota; class Alphaproteobacteria; order Hyphomicrobiales; family Brucellaceae; genus Brucella; species Brucella intermedia. Next base: position 348,294 of record NZ_ACQA01000001.1, on the reverse strand, counting down.
ATGCTGCTTCCTCTGCGGTTGTGGCATCGATCTTAGAGCGCGATGATCCCGCTCTAAACTTTAGTTCAAGCATGTTTTCACCCGAAAACCGGTTCCCGCTTTTCGGAATCATGTTTTATCCGGAAATGTCCGGACGTCCTTTACGTAGCTTCCAAACAGCCCATATCATGCCTTGATATAAACGAAAGGGAATTGCCGTGGGTGACAGTTCGAAGACAGCTAACAAAAAGAAAGACAAAAAAGACGAGGCAAAATCAGGCGACAAGCCAATCAAGCTCAAAATTGGAGGCGAGACGCGGACGTTCGACATAAACGATCCGAAGCTGCCGAAATGGATCGACGACAATGCGTTGCGCTCAGGCGGATATCCCTATCCGTCGAAGATGAAGTCGGAAGAATATGAGGAAACGCTGGAGCGGCTTCAGATCGAACTCGTCAAACTTCAATATTGGCTTCAGGATACTGGGGGGCGTGTCATCAGCGTCTTTGAAGGCCGGGACGCTGCCGGCAAGGGCGGAACCATCTTTACAATCCGCGAGTTCATGAACCCCAGAACCGCGCGTAACGTCGCCTTGCCCAAGCCAACCGAAACGGAACAGGGCCAATGGTATTTCCAGCGTTACGTCGCGCATTTCCCAACGGCTGGCGAGTTCGTCACGTTTGATCGTTCATGGTACAATCGGGCGGGCGTGGAACGCGTCATGGGGTTCTGCACCCCGGCGCAGCTCGAAACCTTCCTGACCGAAACGCCCGATTTCGAGCGCATGATCGTGACGGATGGCATCCATCTTTTCAAATTCTGGCTGGATATCGGCCAGGAAATGCAGCTCAAGCGCTTTCACGAGCGGCGCCACAGCCCTCTCAAGAACTGGAAGTTCTCGCCGATGGACGTGGCCGGCATTTCTCGCTGGAATGATTATTCCGACGCATTGCACACCATGCTCGAAAGGACGGATACGGGCTACGCGCCCTGGACCATCATCCGTTCGAATGACAAGAGACGCGCCAGACTGGCAGCAATCCGGCGCATCCTTTTGACACTGCCCTATGAGGGAAGAGACCTTCAGGCCATCGGGGCCGAGGATCAATCAATCATCGGACGCGGCTCCACATTCCTCACCTCGTCATCGGTGGAGATGTAAAACAGGCTTGGCTGGTGCGGTGTCTTTTCCCAAAGATGCGGCACATGCACCAGCTGCCATAGCGCGCGCCAGGCCGCAATTGAGATCAGCACCCAATATACCGGGATCGAGAACAGGTACGCATACCCTCCCAGTTCCGTTGGTTCCATCGTTCTTGCCCCCAGAAGGTAGAAACTCAGATAGGCCAGCAGAATGTTCGTCACATCGATCCCCAACAGCCAGATACTGTGTGTCGTCAGCGGCCCGAACAGCATTCCGATGAGCAGGAAGGCGAACATGGCGAGCATCAGAGGATGCAGAAGCGCCGAACCTATTATTCCCAGGGTATAGACCTGATTGACGGAATACCTGAACCAGCCAAGCTCGCGCCAGGTATTGTGCGGCTGGCGTCCATGGACGAGCCATGTCTGCATCCAGCCCTTGAGCCAGCGTGTCCGCTGCTTGCGCCAGACGTCATAGTTTACGGGCGCATCTTCAATCGTGCCACGGGTGATGACACCGATACGGTACCCGAAACGAGCAAGCCTCACGCCGAGATCGGCATCTTCCGTGACGTTGTAGGCGTCCCAGCCGCCAACCTCCTCCAGACAGGACCGCCGAAAATGATTGGAGGTTCCTCCGAGGGGAATAACGTGCCCCCGGGAAGCCAGCCAAGGCAGCAGCCCGCGGAAAAGTGCTGCATATTCAAAGGCGAACATTCGCGTCAGCAGATTGTGGCGAAAATTCCCGATGATGAGCGGCGCCTGCACGCAGGCCAGCTTGTCGCCTTCGACCTGAAAGGTCTGCCATGCTTCAAGCAACTGGTCAGGGTGAGGCCGGTCCTCGGCATCGAAGACCGCGACGATCTCCCCTCGGGCAAACTGCAATGCATAATTCAACGCCTTCGGTTTCGTCTTGGGCCCGCCGGACGGCACGAGAACCAGTTCAAAATTCGATGGCAGCCCCACACGACGTATCGCGGCGATCGTATCGAAATCGTCCTTCTCGCAGACAAGCTTGATATCGAGCTTGCTGGCCGGCCAGTTCAGGCGTTTCAAGCTCGTTACAAGCTGGCCTATAACCTCCTGTTCCCGATATAGCGGGACCAGCACGGAATAGATCGGCAGATCGCGCGGCCTGCTTTTCCTGATCTCCAGAAACTTCAGCCGCCGTCCGGCAACCGCTGCGAACAGACGGATCATCACGCAGCCGAAGAAGAATAATGACAGCGCTACATGGAGAACAAGGAGAGTGGTCGCGGGCCAATTGAACATGCAGGCGAAAAGCGCGTAAACCGCCATGGCGATGATAAATGCCTGCGGCGTATCGAGAACGCGCGAGGCGGACAGCGATTGCGGTGTCATTTCATAGGCTCTGGCGATCAGATCCTTTTGATGCCGCTGCCGCATGACCTGTTTCAGGAGCGTCGGCGTGCAAATCCGTATCCGGTTCTTCAACTTCGGTGTCGCAAGCACATAGTCCCGAAGCGTTCGGATGCGATTTTCCGAAGGCGCTATATAGAGATAGCTGCTTCCATCTGCGCCGAGCACCATAACCTGCCCCACATCGATGAAGGCCGACGGCTTTTCTTCGCCCGATACGAAAATACGGGACGGCAAGGCTTCGTTTGTGAACTCCAATGTCAAAAGATCAGCGATAGCTGCATAAAGGACCGACTCCGCAACTTCACCCCGCTGAACCAGCTCCACGCAAAACGACGTTCCGTGGCGAGCAGCAGCACTATATGCCCCAAGCAACGCCTCTCTCGCTACGCCGCATTGTTCCAGTCTGGCTGATATGGCGCTGCATATCTCCAGATCGAACGCAGTCGATACACTACTCATAGCACCCCCGCACTACTGAATATTTGTGATTTGTATTTTAGATATATACTAATATAGTAATTTTACCGAACGCTTTATTAGTTAATTATTTCAGAAAAATTACAATCGGAACGTAATATACTCAAAAAGAATTGCAACCTTTATTTTCCTGGCACTTTTAGTGAATATTGGAGAGGCAATCGATCGTGCGGTTAACGCGAAATTATAGAAAAGAGAGCAGAGACGGGTCATGAAACGCCACCTTCCAAGACTGCTGATCGCGCTGGCATCCGCATGTGGTATTCATAGCGCTCAGGCTTCCGACGCAGAGCCCCAGGCTCCGTCCTTTATCAACCAGAGGGAGCGCCTGCCCTTGCCGTCCCTGCAAGCGCTCACACGGTTGAGGTTCATTACAACCGTGGACTTTCCACCGTTCAATATGCTCGGCGATCGGGGGCAGCTTTCCGGCTATAATATCGACCTTGCCAAGGCCCTTTGCCGTCAATTGGGCGTCGACGACCTATGTCAGATCGAAGCTGTCCCATGGAATGAGCTGGAAGAGCGCCTGCTCAGCGGACAGGCTGAAGCCATACTGGCGGGATGGAAGCCTACCGAAGCAAACCGGGAACAATTTGCCTATTCACGGTCCTATATGCGGCTACCTGCGCGTTTTGCGACGACCAATGCCGGCGCCTTTAACGATGATCCGGTGACGGCCACGAAGGGCAAGGACGTCGGCGTCATTGCAGGTACCGCCCATGAACAATTGTTGAAAAGCTATTTTCCCGACGCAGTCGCAAAACCTTACCCTGATGAACCGAGCATGCTCTCCGATCTCAGGAGCGGCAAGATCGGCACCGTCTTTCACGATGGCATGTCGCTTTCCGTATGGCTTAACAGTCCCGAGGGCCATGCATGCTGCGCCTTCGCAGCCGGTCCCTATCTGGCACCCCAGTATCTTGGCACCGGGCTCAGCATTGCCGTTGTCCAGAAAAACGCTTCCCTTGTCAGCGCCTTCGATAATGCACTGCAAGCCTTGCAGCAGAAGGGCACGCTGACGGAGCTTTACCTGCGCTATTTCCCGAACAGCTTTTACTGATCCGGATATCGGACGGACGGGTCGTTGAATTCGCCCACCCATTGCGTGCCATTTTGACGCAGGAGAATACTTCTGCCAACCCAATTTTCAGATATTTTTGAAATTTCCGATATATCGATACTTACAGTATAAAAGTAAAATTGTTTTCCATCAAATAAATAGCACGGAAAACGCGTCTTTATAGCGACATAACAATAGACAAATCAGGATAAGTTGCGCCGCTTTTAGCACAATCGAGACGATAAATACATCCATTTATTTTGACTTGAACAAATCCGACTCCGATCAATAATCAAAGCGAGGGAGAAGGAGGATATATACAATGTTCGATGGCGTACCTGCTCAATGGCACAAGACTCCGGAACAAACAAAACGCTCGCCGAATGAAGCCGCCTACGTGTTTCTGGGCATCATGCTCGCAGCACTCAGCGTGCCGGCGACGTTCCTAGGCTGGGCAATCGTTCAAAGTATCGCATCGCTTTTCTAGAGCGGTTCCTGTTCTAACAGAATCGCCGGAACCGCTCTAACTATTTGTTTTATCGCATTATCCAACGCAAAACCGCTTCACACTTTTGCTGGAAATGCTCTAGAGCCGGGCAGTCTTCGTCCGAAGACCGGTCACCAACCATTTTCCGCCCTGGCAGCAGTGCGGGTACAGGATGCAAAAAGCCCCGCCTTTCGGCGGGGCTTTTGTTTGCAGCTTGAAGCGGGCTAGAGCGGTTCCCGTTTTAACAGAACCGCCAGAACCGCTCTAACTATTTGTTTTATCGCATTATCCAACGCAAAACCGTTTCACACTTTTGCTGGAAATGCTCTAGACCTGATTATCAGCCTGCGGGTTGGGGCTGATCGTTTCGTTCACGTCTTCATCTTCCGGCCTCTTCGGAGGCTTCCGAGCAATCAGACTATAGAACATCGGAATGAAGAAGGTGGCGATGAACGTTGCCGCCAGCATGCCGCCGATAACGCCCGTACCGATGGAGTGACGGCTTGCCGAACCGGCACCCGTGCTGATCGCGAGCGGCACCACGCCCAGAATAAAGGCGAGCGAGGTCATCACGATCGGACGGAAGCGCAGACGAGCCGCCGACGCCGCCGCCTCGATGGCGGACTTGCCGGTCTCTCGTTCGAGCACAGCGAACTCCACGATCAGAATCGCGTTCTTCGCCGCCAGACCTATGAGCGTCACCAGACCAATCTGGAAGTAGACGTCATTGGTCAGCCCGCGCAGATCGGTTGCCAGCAACGCGCCGAAGATTGCGAAAGGCACCGCTGTTATGACGGCAAGCGGCAGGCTCCAGCGTTCGTACTGCGCAGCAAGGATCAGGAACACCATGACAAGGCCGAAGATCATGGCCTGCGTGCCCGTGCCGCTGGTGGTCACTTCCTGATAGGCCGAGCCGGTCCATGCAATCTGATAGCCCTGCGGGAGAACCTCCGCAGCCACTTCCTGCATCGCCTTGATCGCGTCGCCGGAGGTGAAGCCCGGCGCCGGATTACCGGTGATCTTCGCCGCGTTGAAGGCATTGAAGCGTTCGAGCTGATCAGGGCCGACAATACGCTTGACGGTCACGAGAGCATCGAGCGGGATCATGCTGCCGGAATTGGCACGGACGAAGACATGCTTGAGATCGCTCGGATCACGACGGAACTCGGCTTCCGACTGCAAGTTGACCTGATAGTTACGGCCAAACAGCGTAAAGTCGTTGACGTAGAGGCTGCCGAAGGTTGCCTGCATTGCAGTGAATACCGAGTTGATCGGCACACCCATGGCCTTCGCCTTTTCGCGATCAAGCTGGATGTCATACTGCGGAACGTTCGGATCGAACGTCGTGCGCACACCCTGCAACTCCGGCCGCTTGACTGCAGCCTCGGTGATGAGCTTGGTCGCCCGCGTCAGCGAATCCACACCGCCGCCCGTGCGATCCTGAACATAGAGTTCAAAGCCGCCCGTCGTGCTGAGACCCATGATCGGAGGCGGGTTGAACGCAAGAACAAGACCGTCCTTGATCCCCGCATTCATCCCCATGATGGCACCGGGAAGATTGCGCGCATCGGTTTCAGGCGTCGTGCGTTCCTTCCAGTCCTTGAGCATAATGAACATCGTGCCGGCACTGGTTTTCAGACCGCCCGACAGAAGGTCGAAGCCGGATACCGCGAAGACGCTCTCCACAGCAGGGTTTTTCCGGATATTCGCACTCGCCTGATCGAGAACCGCCGTTGTACGTTCCAGAGAGGCCGCCGGGGGAAGCACTGCAACGCTGAACAGGAAGCCCTGATCCTCATCTGGCAACAGCGATCCCGGCACCCTTTCGAAAAGATAGTAGGTGGCGCCAAGAAGGCCCGCAAAAATGACCAGCCCGATTGCAGCGCGCTTCAGGAAGAAGCGAACGCCGCGCGAATAGCCGTCCGTCACCCGCTCGAAGAAGCGGTTGAAGATGCGGAACGGCAGCATCGGCTCATGATGACCCGGCTTCAGGATAAGCGCGCAAAGCGCCGGTGTCAGTGTCAAGGCCACGAGACCCGACAGCGTCACCGAAATCGCGATGGTCACGGCGAACTGCTTGTACATTTCGCCAACCAGACCGCCCATGAAGGCGACCGGAATGAACACCGCACACAGCACAAGGACAATCGCAATCACCGGCCCCGTCACTTCGCCCATGGCCTTGATGGCGGCCTTGCGCGGCGACAGTTTTTCCGTCGTCATGATACGTTCGACGTTTTCCAGCACCACGATGGCGTCGTCGACCACGATGCCGATTGCCAGCACGAGACCGAAGAGCGTCAGGAGATTGATGGAGAAGCCCAGCACATACATGCCCGCGAAAGTACCGATAATCGAGATCGGCACCGCGATGATCGGGATAAGTGTCGCCCGCCAGTTCTGCAGGAAGATGAACACCACCAGCACGACGAGAATGATCGCCTCGATGAAGGTGTGAATCACTTCCTCGATGGAAACCTTGATGAACTTCGTCGTATCGAACGGGATCGAATAATCGATACCCGCCGGGAAGCTTGCCTTCAGCTCATCCATACGGTTCTGAATGAGTTCCATCGTGTTGAGCGCGTTCGCGCCCGGCTGCAGATAGATTGCAATCGGGACGGCCGAGGTGCCGTTCAGATTACTGTCGACGAGATAGCTTTCCGTGCCGAGTTCGACACGCGCAACGTCCTTGAGACGGAGCGTAGCCGCATTGGGGCTCGAACGAAGGATAATGTTCTCGAATGCCGCGGCGTCCGGAAGGCGTCCCTGCGTGGTCGCGGTATAGGTGAACGGCCCGGCTTGCGGGTCAGGCTGATCGCCGAAGCGGCCTGCTGCAAACTGCGCGTTCTGTTCCTGAATAGCGGTCGAGACATCGCTCGGCGTCAGGTTATACTGCGCCAGCTTGTCGGGACGCAGCCAGATACGCAT